>CBFGVH010000106.1:0-10849 GCA_965652415.1 uncultured Gammaproteobacteria bacterium
CGGCCTCGTCGAGCTCCTCGAGCGTGGCGACCACCGGCAGGCGGCCGACGAACTCCGGGATCAGGCCGAACTTGATCAGGTCTTCGGGCTCGAGTTCGTTGAGAAGCTTCTCGGCGCGGCTGGCGCTCTTCTTGCTCTTGATGTCGGCGCCGAAGCCGATGCCGGACTTCTCGGTGCGCGCCTCGATGACTTTCTCAAGTCCGGCGAACGCGCCGCCGCAGATGAAAAGCACGTTGCGCGTGTCTACCTGGAGGAACTCCTGCTGCGGATGCTTGCGCCCGCCCTGCGGCGGCACCGACGCCACGGTGCCCTCGATCAGCTTGAGCAGCGCCTGCTGCACGCCCTCGCCCGAGACGTCGCGGGTGATGGAGGGGTTGTCGGACTTGCGCGATATCTTGTCGATCTCGTCGATATAGACGATGCCCATCTGGGCCTTCTCGACCTCGTAGTCGCACTTCTGCAGCAGCTTCTGGATGATGTTCTCGACATCCTCGCCGACGTAGCCCGCCTCGGTGAGCGTGGTGGCATCGGCGATGGTGAACGGCACGTTGAGCTGCCGCGCCAGGGTCTCCGCGAGCAGCGTCTTGCCCGACCCGGTGGGGCCGATCATCAGGATGTTACTCTTGGAGATGTCGACGTCCGAGGCGGTGTCCTCGTTGTCGATGCGCTTGTAGTGGTTGTAGACGGCGACCGAGAGGATCTTCTTGGCCTCGTCCTGGCCGATGACGTACTCGTCGAGCCGCTGACAGATCTCTCGCGGAGTGGGGTAGCCGGCCTCCTTTTTCTGCGACTCGGTGACCTCGGCTGCCTCTTCGCGGATGATCTCGTTGCACAGCTCGACGCACTCGTCGCAGATGAACACCGAGGGCCCGGCGATGAGCTTTCGCACCTCGTGCTGGCTCTTGCCGCAGAAGGAGCAGTAGAGCAGCTTGTCACCCTTCCTGTCGTTGCTGTCTTCGGCCATTGTCTACTCTGGAAACTGTTCTCGATGAGATTGCGACGCCGGGAAGCGGGCCCGCAAACGGGGGTTCTGTCACCCGTTAAGATGCAGATTCCGGGCGAAAAAAGCAAGTCGGCGCATCATCAACCCGGCGCCGCGGACCGCCGTTTCGAGGCGGAGAATGCCCCCTATTCCTTCGGCCTGTTGACGATGACCGAGTCGATCAGGCCGTATTCCACGGCCGCCTCGGCGCTCATGAAGCGGTCGCGGTCGGTGTCGCGCTCGATGGTCTCGAGATCCTTGCCGGTGTGGGCCGCCAGGATCCCGTTGAGGCGCTCGCGCAGCTTCAGAATTTCCCGGGCATGGATGTCGATATCGGAGGCCTGCCCCTGGAAGCCGCCCCACGGCTGGTGCACCATGACTCGCGAGTTGGGCAGGGCGTGGCGCTTGCCGGCGGCGCCGCCGGCCAGGATCACCGCCCCCATGCTGGCCGCCTGGCCGATGCACACCGTGCTGACGTCGGGCCGGACGAATTGCATGGTGTCGTAGATCGCCAGCCCCGCGTTGACCACTCCGCCCGGGCTGTTGACGTAGAGATGGATGTCCTTGTCCGGATTTTCCGATTCCAGGAACAGGAGCTGGGCGACGATCAGGTTGGCCATGTGGTCTTCGACCTGGCCCACCAGGAAGATCACCCGCTCCTTGAGCATCCGCGAGTAGATATCGTAAGCCCGCTCGCCGCGGCCGGTGGTCTCGATCACCATCGGCACCAGGCCCAGGGCGTGCTCGGGGATCTTCGACGAATGCTGGAAATTACTCATCTGTGCTGCTTTCACCGGTATGCGGGTTGGGGACGGCGTCACGCCGCACCCTCGTTGACGAACGCCTCGAAGCTCACCGGCTTGTCGGTCACCTCGGCGGAGCCGAGCAGGAACTCGACCACCTGGTCCTCGAGCACCATGGCCTCGACGCCGGCCAGCCGGGAGCGGTCGGCGTAGTGCCACCTGACGAACTCCTCGGGCTCCTCGTAGCTCGACGCCAACTCCTCGATCCGCTCGCGCACCCGGGCATCGTCGGTCCTGATCTCGTTGGCCTTGACCACTTCGTGGACGATCAGCCCGAGCGCGACCCGGCGGCGCGCCTCGGGCAGCACCTGCTCGCGATCGATGGGAAAGTCCTTCATGCCCTGGCTGGCGAAGCGGGCGCGTGTCGATTCGATGAGCCGGTTGGCCTCGTCGTCCACCAGGGCGGCCGGCACGTCGATGGGATTGAGCGCCAACAGCTTGTCCATCACCTGCTTCTTGACGTCCGCACGGATCCGGTCCTTGAGTTCACGCTCCAGGTTCTTGCGCACTTCCGCGCGCAGGGACTCCACCGTGCCGTCCTCGATGCCGAGGCCCTTGGCGAACTCCTCGTCCACCTCGGGCAGCCTGGGATGGGCGACGGCCTTGATCGCGACCTTGAAAACCGCCGTCCTGCCGGCGACCGCGGTGCCGGGGTAGTCGTCCGGGAAGCGCACCTCGAACTCGCGCTCCTCGCCCGCCTTGACGCCGGCGAGGCCGGTGTCGAACTCGGGCAGCATGACGCCGGAACCGAGCACCATCTCCCGGTCGCTGCCCTGTCCGCCCTCGAACGGCTCGCCGTCGATGGTGCCCGTGAAGTCGATTGTCAGGCGATCGCCGTCGGCGGCGGCATCGCCGGTCGCGTCCCACTCGGTCTGGCGCTTGCGCAGGGAATCGACGGTGCGATCGACATCGGCCTCGGAAACCTCGCATGCCACCCGGGTTATCGGCTCGCCGGCCAGGTCCACGCGTGCAATCTCGGGGAAGACGTCGAACTCGGCCACGAACTCGAGGTCCTTGCCGCGCTCGATTGTCTTCGCCTCGATGGTCGGCGAACCGGCGGGGACGACCTTCTCCTCGCCGAGCGCCTCGCGGTAACCGTCGTTGATCAGCTGCTCGGCAACCTCCATGACCACCTGGCCGCCGTACTTCGATTCGATCAGCTTGCGCGGCGCCTTGCCCGGCCGAAAGCCCGGCAGGCGGATGTTGCGGGCCATGGACGAAAGGCGCTTGGCCACGTTTTCCTCGACCCGCTCGGCGGGAATGGTGACCGTCATCCTGCGCCGGATGGCGCCGGTGCTTTCCATCGAAACCTGCATTGAATTCGTCTCTGGTGTCGTTGGGTCAGGGTGTTGCGCCGGGTTGCCGCGCGCGCGGGCGGACCGGGCGGAACGTCTCGAACCCCGGTGGTTCGCTCGTGGTGCGAAAGGGGAGACTCGAACTCCCACGGGTTGCCCCACTGGTACCTAAAACCAGCGCGTCTGCCAATTCCGCCACTTTCGCCGGGTGAAACTGGTGGGCCGTGTAGGACTCGAACCTACGACCCGCTGATTAAGAGTCAGCTGCTCTACCAACTGAGCTAACGGCCCCGTTCAGGTTCTCCGCGCGTCGGCGCGAAGGCTGCAAGCGCCGGCGTCGCCGGCGCGCAACAATACAAATAAGGTGGGGTGAGCGATGGGATTTGAACCCACGACCACCGGAGCCACAATCCGGGGCTCTACCAACTGAGCTACGCCCACCATGTAACGATCTCGACCGCGCGATTTTATCACCGGCGCCCGGATCAGACCATGGGCGCGGCGCACAGCGGCCCCTCGAACACCGTCGGCGTTCGACCGGGACCGTCTGTCAACGTGGCACGCCCGACAGGACTCGAACCTGTAACCTACGGCTTAGCATACCCGCCACGGCTTTCGCCGCCCCCCGAACACCCGGGGGTTTGGGGTCTGGACTATATCTTCACCATCTCAGGTGGGACACGTATAGTCTCTACGGATCCCGCGGCAGGGCGCCGAACGCGGCGCCGTCGCGGTTTCCTCGGTGTTGCCATCGCCGTCACGCGCTAAGGGTTCACCGATACAGTGTCCTGCACTTGCGGGGTTCCGAAACATTCCCCCGCAAGGCTCCTGGCGCGGCCCGGGCGGCTTCGCCGCCGAACATCTTTGACCGCAAGCTCAAAAGGCCGTTGCTCTATCCGATTGAGCTACGGGCGCGTATTCCTCGAAAAGGCGCTCGCCGCCGGGCATCGGGGGAACTGGTCGGGGTAGAGGGATTTGAACCCCCGACACCCTGCTCCCAAAGCAGGTGCGCTACCAGGCTGCGCCATACCCCGCCCGACGGGCGCCGGGGCGCCGAATTTCCCCGGCGCCGGCGCCAAGGGCGGGGAATATACGCCCCGCCGGTGGCAGCGTCAACGACGCCCCGGGCACCTTGCCCCGGTCGCAAGCGCCCCGTCGCGACGCGCCGATGTGCTTGAATTCCCGGCGTCGCTCCCCATTTTCAGCCCCGCCGCACCGGCGCCCGGGCGCGGGATCGAAATCGCGCGCGCGGCAACCGAACGAACGACCACCCGAAGGAGCACGACAGCCCGCCATGACGAACGCCGTAAAGCACGACTTCCAGGCCGAGGTCAAGCAGATCCTCCACCTGATGATCCACTCGCTTTATTCCAACAAGGAGATCTTCCTGCGCGAACTCGTCTCCAACGCCTCCGACGCCTGCGACAAGCTCCGCTTCGCCGCCCTTACCGAAGCGTCGCTGATGGAGGACGACGCCGAGCTCGCCATCGATGTCGACTTCGACGAGAAGGCGGGCAGCGTGACCATTTCGGACAACGGCATCGGCATGGACCATGACGAGGTGATCGCCAACATCGGCACGATCGCCCGCTCCGGCACGCGCGAGTTCGTCGAGGCCTTGAGCGGCGAGAGCAGGAAGGACTCGCAGCTCATCGGCCAGTTCGGGGTCGGCTTCTACTCCGCGTTCCTGGTGGCGCGCAAGGTCGTGCTCGAAACCCGCAAGGCCGGTCTCGAGGCGAACGCGGGCGTGAAGTGGGTATCCGAGGGGGCCGGCGAGTACACGGTGGAGTCCGTGAACCTCCCCCGGCGCGGCACGCGGGTGACGCTTCACCTGCGCAAGGAGGCGAAGGAGTTCGCCGACGCCGGCCGGCTGCGCAGCATCATCGCCCGCTACTCGGACCACATCTCGCTGCCGATCCGCATGCCGAAATCCGGTTCCGACGGCAAGGCCGGCGAGCGCGAACGGGTCAACAAGGGCGCCGCCCTGTGGGCGAGGCCGCGCAACGAGATCACGGAGGAGGAATACAACAACTTCTACACCACGCTCAGCTACGACCCCGAACCTCCGCTACTGACGCTGCACAACCGCGTCGAGGGCAAGCTCGAATACACGGCGCTTCTGTTCGTACCGTCGAAGGCCCCTTTCGACCTTTGGGATCGCGAGCGGCGCCACGGGGTGAACCTGTACGTCAAGCGCATCTTCATCATGGACGACAGCGAGCACCTGATGCCGCCGTACCTGCGCTTCGTGCGCGGCGTGGTCGACGCCGCCGACCTGCCGCTGAACGTCTCCCGCGAGCACCTGCAGAAGAACCCCGACATCGACAAGATCCGCGCCGGCTCGGTGAAGAAGATCCTCGGCGAACTGAAGAAGCTCGCCGGACAGGACGAGGAGAAGTACGGCGCATTCTGGGGCGAGTTCGGCCGCGTGCTCAAGGAAGGGGTGATCGAGGATCCGGAGAACAAGGAGCGCATCGCCGAACTGCTGCGCTTCGCGACCACGTCCGAAGACGATCAGAAGGTGTCGCTCAAGGACTACGTGGGCCGCATGAAGGACAAGCAGAAGGCGATCTACTACATCACCGCCGAGAGCCACGCCGCGGCGAAGGAGTCACCGCACCTGGAGGCGTTCCGCAAGAACGGCATCGAGGTACTCCTTCTCAGCGACCCCATCGACGAGTGGCTGGTGAACCACCTCACCGAGTTCGATGGCAAGCCGCTCAAGTCGGTGGCCAAGGGTGCGGTGTCAGACGACGAACTGGCGGCGGCCGACGAGGACAAGAAGGCGTACGAGAAGAAAGCCGCCGAGTTCAAGGACCTGACCGAAGCGATCCGCGAGAAGCTGGGTGGCCGGGTGAAGGACGTTCGCCTGAGCCGTCGGCTGACCGACTCGCCCGCCTGCCTCGTCGCCGACGAGCACGACCTGGGCGGCAACCTCAGGCGCATCCTCGAGGCCGCGGGACAGGCCGCCCCCGAGTTCCAGCCGATCCTTGAAATCAACCCGGACCACGAACTGATCGGCCGCATCAAGGCCGACTCCCCGGAGCTCGAGGACTGGGCCAACGTCCTGCTCGACCAGGCCACACTGAGCGAGGGCGCCCCGCTCAAGGAGCCGGCCGCTTACGTCAGGCGCGTCAACCGGCTTCTGGCGGAGCGGGCATGAGGCGGAACACTTCCTCGACCAGCGCGGTAGCGTAGCTTCCCGAGATCAGGTCAAAGCGAAGCTCGAGCGTGCCGGATCCGGGCCATGTCCAGGCGAGCTCCCTGGCCAGCGCTCGCAATGCCCGGCGCTCCATGCGAAAACCTCGCGCCTCGAGCAGCGCGAGATCGTCGCTGCGGGCGACGAGCACTGCTCGCTCGCGGACCAGAAGTGCATCGGATACGTGCCGGTCGGCAATACCCCATAACGGCCCGGTCGGCGCGACATCGCCCCTGGCGACTCGGGCGGCCAGCGAGGCGTCGGCCTCGTCGGCGGTAAAGAAGCTGTGCGTGCCCTCGAGCATCAGGGCGTCCCCGGGCCACACCTCGAGGCAGGTGCCGTTGCGCACGCGGGCGGCAAGCACCATGTTGAACAGTTCCGAGCGCAGCGCCGACACCTCGATACTCTCGGCGGCACCGCGCGTGCGCCGAAACGACGGTGACTCGAGCAATTGGCGTCCGCGCGCCGCGTTGGCGCCGTCGCGACCGAATCGCTGGGAGCCGAAGTAGTTGGCGAAGCCGCGTGAAGCAATCGCCTGCAACCGCTCGTCGACCGCCGCCGGGTCGGCGTCGATGTCGTGCAGGCGGATGACGAAGCGGTTGCCACGATGAGCGCCACGGCGCAGTTTCTGCCTGTGTCGAGCGACGAGGACGCATGACAGGCCCTCGGGCCAGTCGAGCGATTCGGGGTCCGGGGTCGCCTTCGCCAGCGGGACGGTGAAATGCTGCACGGTGACAGCGTGCCGGTCCTTGTGACCCGAATAGCCGACGTCCCGGGACGCACAGTGGAACTGCCGCGCGAGCCAGCGCGCCACGGCCGCGCTGTTCCAGCCCACCTGGCGTATCGCGAGCAGCAGGTGGGCACCGTCGCCGTCGGGCTCGAAGCCGAGCTTCTCCTCGACAGCGAAGTCGGTGGCGGCGCGCTTGAACACCGCGCGGCCGATGGCAGCGCCCGCGAGAGCGGGGCGTTCGGCCGCGCGGGCCTGTTCAAGCTCTTGATTTGTTGTTATCTTCTCCATCGAGACTCGTGTCCGGTGTGCCCTGCCTCGGGGAATAACAATGAATCCATCCAACATCAAGCCGACAGTTCGCCGCTCGATCGCCATCGCGCTCGGGGCGCTCGCCGCGTCATCGGCGACCACCGTTCACGCCTTCGACTCGCTGTTCGACATCTCGATCGGCCCAAGGGTCGACGACCTGCGCTGGTCGATCTCGGGACCGAACGGTATGCCTGACATCGCCTCGGAACTCAACTGGCGCAGCGTCGACAGCTACCAGCTCGGCTTCGACTTCGAGATCGTGAGCGACGGCGGCCTCGCACTGCAGGCCAGCGCCTCGTTCGGCAGCATCCACGACGGACGGGTGACCGACGCCGACTACCTCGGCAACAACCGCACGGGGTTGTTCCACTTGACCGAGGCCGAGACGAACGACGACGACCTCGTCGATCTCAGCATCTCGATCGGCCGCGCCTTCCCCGTGACGGATACGGAACGCACCACCGTCACGCCGTTCATCGGCGTGTCCCACCGCGAGCAGGATTTTTCCATCACCGACGGCATCAACCTGTTCGACCCGTTCGGCGGCACCGCCGGGCAGTCTCTCGACGGACTCGACTCGCGCTACCAGACCGAGTGGCAGTCGGCCTTCGTCGGCGCGCAGATCGATCACCGCGGCAGCCGCTGGCACACCTTCGGTCGGGTCGAATACCACGACGTGAACTACGAGGCCGAGGCCGACTGGAACCTGCGCGACGATCTCGCCCACCCGGTCAGCTTCAGCCACGACGCCGACGGTTCCGGGCCGATCTACACCCTCGGCACCCGCTACCGCTTCAGCGGCAACTGGGCGGTCAACGCGCGCGTCAACTGGTCGAACCTCAGCGCCGACAACGGCACGGCGCGCGCCCACCGCGCCGACGGAACGGTCGTCGACAACCCGCTCAACAGCGTGCGCTGGAAACACACGGCAGTGATGCTCGGAGTCAGCTACATCAACGCGCCGTAGGGGCGCCGGCGCGGGACTCCTCCGGCGCGTCGCGGGAGTCGGTCACCCAGTCGAGTTCCCGGTCGCCGTCGTGGACGGGATTGCCCTCCTTGTCCACGCAGTTCCTCCCGAACACTACCGCCTCGTCGACGTGGGCGCGGCCGCCGAGCCGGCTGTACTCGAACAGGATGCTGCGCCGGACCCGTGCGCCGCCTTCGATCACGCAGCCATGGCCGATCCAGGTGGGGCCCAGGATCTCCGCGCCGCCCATGATGTTCGAGCCGGCGCCGATGTAGACGGGACCTTCGAGGCGTACGTCGTCCCAGTCGACCTTGACGTTGAGTCCGCACCACACGCCTGGAAACACCTCGGTGCCGGGCATGCGCACGAAGTTCAGGTGCCCGCGCATGAGCCTCTGGTTCGCGTCCCAGTAATCCGACAGCCGGCCGATGTCTATCCACGTGAACGGCAGGTCGATGGCGTGGAACGGAAGTCCGGCGGCGAGTATGGCCGGGAACAAGTCGCGGCCGATGTCGAAATCCACTCCCGGCGGCACCAGTTCAAGCGCCGAGGGCTCGAAGATGTAGATGCCGGTGTTGACGAGGTCGGAGCGGGCTTCCTCGACGCTCGGTTTTTCCTGGAACTCGCTGATCCGCCCGCGCTCGTCGCAGACCACCACGCCGTAGTTGCTCACCTGCGAGCGCTCGACCCGGGTCGCCACCAGGCTCGCCACCGCCCCCGACTGCCAGTGACGGCGGATCGCGGTGGTCAGGTCGAGGTCGATCAGGGCGTCGCCGCACACCACAAGGAAGGTGTCGTCGAAGAAACCGCCGAAATCCTGGATGCGCCGCATGCCGCCCGCGGAGCCGACCGGCTGGGCCACGACTTCGCCGTCCTGGATGCAGCCTTCGAACGAGTAGCCAATCTCCACGCCCCAGCGGCGCCCGTCGTTGAAGTAGCTCTCGATGTTGGTGGCCAGGTGGCTGGTGTTGACCATGACCTGGTTGAAGCCGTGCCGCGCCAGCTCCTCGACCAGGTATTCCATCACCGGCTTGCCCAGCACCGGGATCATCGGCTTGGGGAGCACCTGGGTGAGCGGGCGCACGCGGGTGCCCTTGCCCGCCGCCAGAATCATGGCTTTCATCGTTGTCCTGCCTGCATGCCGTGGTGTTGATGGACGGCCTGCCGCCGGCCGTGCCGACCTTCGCCGACCAACGGTGCGTGCGCCGCATGCCCGGCGCGATTATAAACGAACGGCCCCGGCGTGCCGGGGCCGTCGGCGCCCTGGCCTTACGCGGCGGCGTCCTCGGCGCGCGCCGCCCGCCTGAAGGTGAAGCCGTCCTCGGCGGCGTCGACCTCGATGGCATCCCCGGGACCGAATCGCCCGGAGAGGATCTCCCCGGCGAGCCGGTTCTCAAGGCCCGTCTGGATGGCGCGCTTTAGCGGCCGCGCGCCGTACACCGGGTCGAAGCCGGCCTCGGCCAACTTGTCAAGGGCGGCCTCGGTCAGGGTGAGATCGATCTCGCGCTCGGCCAGCCGCCGGCGAAGGCCCGCCATCTGGATAACGGCGATCTCGCGCAGCTGCACCCGATCGAGCGGATGGAACACCACGAGGTCGTCGATGCGATTGACGAACTCGGGACGGAAGTGGCGCGTCACCACGTTCATCACCTCGGCCTTCATGAGGTCGTAGTCGCCTCCGGCGAGCTCCTGGATGCGGTCCGAACCGAGGTTGGAAGTCATGACGATCACCGTGTTGCGAAAGTCCACGGTGCGGCCGTGACCGTCGGTCAGTCGGCCATCGTCGAGCACCTGCAACAGCACGTTGAAGACGTCGTGATGAGCCTTCTCGACCTCGTCGAGCAGGACCACCGAGTACGGCCGGCGTCGCACGGCCTCGGTCAGGTAGCCGCCTTCCTCGTAGCCGACGTATCCGGGCGGCGCGCCGATCAGCCGCGCCACCGAGTGCTTCTCCATGAACTCCGACATGTCGATGCGGATCATCGACTCCTCGGTGTCGAACAGGAACGACGCCAGCGCCTTGCAAAGCTCGGTCTTGCCGACGCCCGTGGGTCCGAGGAACAGGAACGAACCGTAGGGCCTGTTGGGGTCGGACAGCCCCGCGCGCGAACGCCTTATGGCGTTGCTGACCGCGGCGATGGCCTCGTCCTGGCCCACCACCCGGCGGTGAAGTTCGTCCTCCATGCGCAGCAGCTTCTCCTTCTCGCTCTCCAGCATCTTGCTCACCGGGATGCCGGTCCAGCGCGACACCACCTGGGCGATCTCCTCGGCGCTGACGCGGTTGCGCAGCAGGCTTCGCTCCCTGCCCTCGGCATCGGAAGCGGCCGCGAGCTGCTTTTCCAGCTCGGGGATGCGACCGTACTGCAGTTCGGACATGCGGGTCAGATCGCCCGCTCGGCGCGCGGTTTCCATCTCGACGCGGGCCCGATCGAGCTCCTCCTTGATGTGCTGGCTGCCCTGCAGGGCCGCCTTCTCGGCCTTCCAGATCTCCTCCAGTTCGGCGTACTCGCGCTCGAGCTCGGCGAGCTCCGCCTCGAGGTTGGCCAGGCGCTTGCGGCTGGCCT
>CBFGVH010000107.1:0-10718 GCA_965652415.1 uncultured Gammaproteobacteria bacterium
GACAGACTTCCTCCTCCTAAGTGATCTTCGCGCCGGCTCCTGCCGGCGCTTTTTTTTGGGTGTCCTGAAAGACCGCTGAAAGACCCGAACAGGATTGGCGCCGCAGGGTGCGCTTCAGCGCACGCGTCGTACCTGGGGACCGGCAATACGCGTGCGCTGAAGCGCACCCTGCCAGCCCGCCTGCGCTGCCGTGTCCTTTTGGCCTACAATCACCGCCTCGAATTCAGGTGACCCCGGGGTACCACATGACCACGCTCAACCTCGAACACTGGTGGCAGCCGTTCACCAACGTTCGTGCCTTTCGCAACAATCCGAGAATCTTCACCCGCGCCGAGGGCTGCTTCCTCTATACCGAGGACGGCCGCGACGTGCTCGACATCACGGCCGGGCTGTGGTGCGTGGCGCCGGGTCATGGCCGGGCGGAGATCGCCGACGCGGTGCGCGCGCAGATGATGGAGCTCGACTACGCGCCGGGTTTCCAGTTCGGCAACCCGGTGACCTTTCGTTTCGCCGACAAGCTGGCCGAGCATGCGCCGCCCGAGCTCGGCACCATCTTCTTCACCAACTCGGGTTCCGAGTCGGTCGACACCGCGCTCAAGATCGCCTACCACTACCAGGTGGCGCGCGGCATGCCGTCGCGCAGCCGGCTGGTGTCGCGCCAGCGCGGCTACCACGGCATCAACATCGGCGGCACCTCGCTGCAGGGTCTGCCCAACAACCGCAAGAACTTCCCCATCCTGCACGAGGTCGACTTCCTCGACGACACCCTCGACATCGCCGGCAGCGCGTTCTCGCGCGGGCTGCCCGAGCGCGGCGCACAGAAGGCCGACCAGCTCGAGGCGATCGTCGCCGAGCGCGGCGCCGACAACATCTGCGCGGTGATCGTCGAACCCGTGGTGGGCGCAGGCGGCATGGTGCCGCCGCCCAAGGGCTACCTCGAGCGCATCCGCGAGATCTGCGACGCCCACGACATCCTGCTGATCTTCGACGAGGTGGTCACAGGCTTCGGCCGCACCGGGCAATGCTTCGCCAGCCAGACGTTCGGCGTGATGCCGGACCTGATGACCACCGCCAAGGCCATCAACGGCGGCACCATCCCGATGGGCGCGGTGTTCATGAAGCGGCACATCCAGCAGACCATCTTCGACGCCGCCCCGAGCAACATGCCCGAGCTGCTGCACGGCAACACCTACGCCGGCAGCCCGGTGGCCGCGGCCGCGGGCCTGGCGGCATTCGGGATCTACGAGCGCGAGCAGTTGCTCACGCGCGCATCGGGACCGATCGGCCAGTACTGGGAGGACGCACTGCACGGCCTGCGCGACATCGACCACGTCATCGACATCCGCAACTTCGGCCTGCTCGGCGCGGTCACGTTCCGTTCCGACCCCGAGCGTTTCCCTGCCGGCGTCGGCGTGGCGGTGCACAACCGCTGCTTCGAGAACGGCCTCCTGGCCCGCGGCGTCGGCGACGGCATGGTCATGTCGCCGCCGCTCGTCATCTCCGAGGCCGAGATCGACCTGTTCGTCGAGCGCTACCGCAAGTCCATCGCAGAAGTGCTCGGCTGATCGCCGGGCGCGCGCGACAGGTCGTGGACGCCGTCGCGCGCGACCTTGAGGTGGGTCAGGCCGCGGCTGGTGCTGGTCATGCGCCAGGACAGCAGGCGGCCTGCATGCTCCATCATCGCGTCGCGGCAGGCGTGATCGCCGGTTCGGTCGTCCAGTTCCCCCGGATCGGCGGCGAGGTCGAAGAAGAGCGGCGGCAGCGCCGGGAAGTGCACATACTTGTAGCGCTCGGTGCGCACCGCGTTGAGCAGGCACTGGTCGGCACCGAGGCCGAGCTCGGCCGCGGCGCCGCCGGCCGCGTCGTCGTTGCGAAAGTCGTACTCGAAGAAGGCGGCATCGGCCGCCGGAGCGCCGGCCATGACCGGCAGCAGGGAACGGCCGTCGCACTGGCGCGGTAGCGGAAGGCCCAGCCACTCCAGGATCGTCGGCATCACGTCGACGCTCTCGGTAAACCCTTCCACCACGGCTCCGCGGCGCGCGCGAGGCAGGTCCGGATCGCGGACAAGCAATGGAACCTGGAAGGCGGCGTCGAACCAGCCGCGCTTGCCGAACAGGTAATGGTCGCCGAGCAGTTCGCCGTGGTCACTGGTCAGCACCACCAGCGTGTCGTCCAGGCGCCTCGTGACGCGCAGGAAGTCCATGAGCGCTCCGAAGTAATGGTCGACCTTGCCGACCAGGCCGTAGTAGGTCGCGCGCAGCTGGCGCACCTCGTCGTCGTAGCGTTCGCCCGTCATCGCCTCGCGCACCCAGTGCTCGTACCAGTCGCCGTGCGGACCGAGGGCAGCCGCCAGCCACGGGTGCAGGGCCGCCTCGCGCGCCGGGCTCGCGGCGCGCACCGGCGCAGGCACGTCGACGGCGCGGTAGCGCCGGTTCCACGGCTCGGGAGCGATGAACGGCGGGTGGGGCCGCAGCCATGACAGGTGCACGAACCAGCCGGGCGCGGCCCGGTCGATGTATTCCATCGCGCGGCGCGCCAGGAAGGCGGTCTGGCTGTCGTCGCTCGTGTACTTCGCCGGGGCGAAGGTGCGCCCGTATCCCGGCGGCGACGCCGCCGCCGGGGCGAAGGCGTCGTCGCGATCGTTGACGTCGTAGCCTTTCGCCTTGAGGTCGTCGATCCATGCCCGGGGCCGCTCGCCCGGCAGCAGCAGACCTTCCTCGAAGCCCGGCATCAGGTTCTCGTAGCCGTGCCGGGTGACCTCATCGAGCGGGTAGACGCGCGGGTCGAGGGAGGTGTCGGTGTAGCCGAAAAGCACCGGCCGGTAGCCGGCGCGGCGCACCTCGCGGGCGACGTTGGTGAATCGGTCCTCGAGCGGCGTGCCGTTTCTCACCGAGCGGTGGTTGTGCAGGTACATGCCGGTCAGCAGGCTGGCGCGGGCCGGTCCGCACGGCGCGCAGACCGTGTAGTGACGGGCGAAGCGCACACCCTCGTTCGCCAGCGCGTCGAAGCTCGGCGTTTCCACCAGCGGGTGGCCGGCCGCCGACAGGCAGTCGCCGCGCCACTGGTCCGCCGTGACCAGCAGCACGTTGCGGTGCGCTCGCGCCATGACCGGTTGCGGACGCTACTTCGTTTGCCAGGCGCCGCCGATGCGCACCTTCTGCCCGGCCGGCGTCTTGTTGATGGCCTTCTGCGCGGCGACCTTCTCGACCTCGGAAAGGGCTACGCCTTCCTTCTTCGCGAGGTCCTGGTAGATCTTCTTGCGTTGGCTGTTGATCGAGTTGACCAGCGCGGACACCTCGGGCGTGGGGCCGCCCACCGCGGCGATGTAGCCGCTGTCGGTCTCGCCGACCAGGCCCTTCTGCTTGGCCTCCTGGATGTCGAGGGCGAAGGCGGCGGCCGCGGTGAGCGCCAGCAGGGCGGCGACGATGATCGTGGCAAAGCGTTTCATGGTTGAACTCCTCGTGTATCGAACGACGTGAATGATGCGGTATCGGGGTCAGAACAGTCCGCTGTCCTCGCTCAGGACCTCGTCCAGTTCCTTGTCGATGCGCACCCTGACCTCGTGCTCGATCTTGACGTTGAGATTGATGGTGATGGGCTTGTCGGGAGTGTCGACCTTGACGGTCGGCGTACACCCGGCGGCAACCAGGAGCGCCGCGAGGGCGACGGCGGGAACGATGTTCATGGATTCGCCTCGATGGTCGTGGGGTTGATGAATCACGGGCTGCGACGCTCGTAGTACTCCTTGACGCCGCGGTCGATGCGCTCATTGAGTCCGCCGACCAGGCGAAGGCTCTCGAACAGCTGCAGCACGTTCTGCTCGACGTTGATGTTGAAGTGAATCGGCTGCTGGCGACCGATCTCCTCGCTGGTGCCTTCCATGTGCACGCCGAGCACCAGCGTACCGTCGGGCCGGTAGTCGGGCGTGGCGCGCAGCACGTCGAACTCGAAGTTTCTCAGCGAGCGGAACAGGATGTCCACGCCGCCCCCGCTGCCGACGTCGCCGGGATCGTAGTGCAGCACGCCGGGACCCGTGTTCTCGATCACGCCGCCCTCGACATGGAAGCCATCGTCGCGCATGTCCACCGGCACCCGCCCGCCCACGCGCCCGGTCATGGACAGGCCCGGAAAGCGGCCTTCGCCGACCAGTGCGGCAAGGTCGATGTCGTCGAGCAATACTTCGAACCGGGATCGAGCGCTGTCGAACCCCGGCACCGTCGCGGTGCCGCCGAACAGAGAGCCGCGCACGTCGCGCGCCGCGATCCGCGGTGCGACGCCGCCTTCTCCCGAGAGTTCCACCGTCGCGTCGATGCCCGTCACGGTAATGCCGTAGTCGGCCACTCCCACCGTCACCCGGGCCGGTTCGCGGGTGCGAAGTTCGGGGAATACGTCGAGCACCAGGCGGGTCGCGAGGTCCGAGAAATAGACCTCGTCGAAGACGCCGCCTCCGCCGGACAGTTCCACCTCGGAGCCGGCGCGCACGCCGCCCGGGTCCCAGCGGCCGTCGACGCGCACGGCGAGTGTGCCGGCGACGAGGTCGATCCCCTCCGGCCAACCCTCGACGAGCGCCGAGGCGCGGCGCGGCTGTTCGCCAAGCACGACCGGGTCGATGACGATGTCGAAGGTGCCGCGCGTGCCGTCGACCGCGGCGTTGAACGAACCGGTCACCGGCGCGAGCCCCGCCAGCGAGCCCTCGACACGGCCGGTAAGGACGTCGCCGAAGTCCAGGTCCATCGCCGCATCTTCGAGCCGGGCCCGGTAGCCGGTCGCGGACACCGCCAGTTCGCCGGCTTGCGCGGACAGGGTTGCGGCTGGGCCGGCGTCGATCGGCAGTTCGGCCTCGATACCGGTAGCGGTGATCGACGTCTCGTCGATTTCGAGGTCGCCTGCGCCGGCATCGAGCCGCAGGCGCTCGCCGTCGAATGCCATCGACAGCGATGGCAGCCGAGCGCGGAACCCGTCGCCCTCGACCACCACCCCGGCCAACCGGGCGTCGACGGTAACGTCGGTGCCCGGCGCGAAGGCCACGTCCGCCCGCCCTCCGCGGCTGCCCGCGGCGAGGCCGCCCCATGCCGCGCCGAACGCGTCGAGATCGACGGCGGCGACGCCGGCCGGCCGCCCGACGGAGAGCGCCATCGTCTCGCCCAGGGTCGCGCTCAATACCTCCGCCGTCACGCCCCCCAGCGCCACGTCCGCCGCCCGCGCCCGGGCGCCGATCGGCACGGTGGCTTGCAGCTCGCCGAGGTCGACGTCGACGCCCGACTCGACCGCGAGACTGCCCAGCGACGCCGCCGGCGATTGCCAGCCGGCGACCGTCAGGCGCAGAGGCGTCACGCTCGCGACCCCGGTGGCGGTGCGCATGAAACGGCCGGTCAGCACTGCAGCGGTGAAGCGCACGTCGTCGACGCGGCAGGCGCCGGCCTCTGCGTCGACCGCCAGCGCATCGAGCGGGTTCTCGGAAATCCTCATCCGCACCGCCACGCCACAACCGACCGGCTCGACCGGTGCCTGGTACCAGGGCAGGAGCCAGTCGGCGAGGTCGTCGAGGGCGCTGGCGAGGTTCGCGTCCCACCGGCGATGCTCGCCGCCGCTCGCGACGAGGTGGAACTCCAGCGCCGGAGCGCGCGCCGGGTCCTCGTACGCCAGTGCACCGTTGATGCGGCCGCCGCGGTCGGCCACCAGTTCAACCATGCGGTCGCTCCCGGCGCCCGGAGCCGGCCTGGCCAGCAGCAGTGCCGAGGTGGCGTTGCCGTTCAGCTGCGCCCGGAAGGGGCCGACGCTGCCGACGGCCCCCACTCCGTCGACCACCAGGCGTTCGACCGCGATACCGCCCGGCGGGATACGCCGCAGCCAGTCGCCCGGGTCGAGGCCGGGCAGGGCGCCCGGCAGGGCCAGCGGCGCGGCGGCGGCCGCCGGTGCCAGCACGATGCGCGCGTCTTCCACCGTCACCGCCTCCACCGCACCGCGCACCAGCGCCGGCAGCCGGTACTCCACGTCGACGCCGGCGAGAGCGACCTGCACGCCGCTGTCGCCGTCGCGCAGGTCAAGGTGTTCGATGCGCACGCCCGTCGCCCCCGGCCGCCCGATCGCCATGTCCACGGCGTCGATGCCGTAACGCGCCAGCATCGACTTCGCCGCCGCGACCATGATCGCCGGCGACGCCAGCCACAACGCCATCGCCAGGACGATGACTGCTAGAATCGATGTCGGCGCGATGAGCCATCGCCGCTTCATGGAAACCTCGACGCCACGGTGAGACGGACCCTACGCCGGTCCCCTGTACCGCGACTGAATTTCCGTGACCGAATCGTCGACCCGCATTCCGACCCCCGAGCAATGACAGACATGATCCGTTTCGGCCGCACCGGGCTCAAGGTATGCCCCCTGAGCTTCGGCACCATGACCCTCGGCGAACCGGTGGACGAGAAAACGTCCTTCCGGCTCCTCGACCTCGCCTTCGAGCGCGGCGCCAACTTCATCGACTGCGCCAACATGTACAACGCCGGCCTCGCCGAGACCATCGTCGGCAAGTGGCTGGCCGCGCGCGGCAACCGCGACCGCGTGATCATCTCCTCGAAGGTCCGTTACCGGGTCGGCGACGATCCGCTCACCGAGGGCCTTGCGCCGGCCACCATCGAGCGCGAGCTCGAGCGCTCCCTCGAGCGGCTCGACACCGACTACCTGGACATCTACTTCCTGCACCAGCCGGATTATGACACGCCGATCGACGTCACCTGGCAATGCCTCGACGGCCTCGCCCGCGCCGGCGCCTTCCGCTACGTCGGGCTGTCCAACTTCGCCGCCTGGCAGGTCGTCGAGGCCGACACCGTGGCAAGGAGCGCGGGCTGGATCCGGCCCACCGTGGTGCAGGCCATGTACAACCTGATCGCGCGCTATCCCGATGCCGAGCTCATGCCGATGAGCCGTGCACTCGATCTCGGCGTGTGCAACTACAACCCGCTGGCCGGCGGCCTTCTGACCGGCAAGTACGGCACCGCCGGCGAGGCGGACGCGGGCCGCCTGTCCCACAACGACAACTACCGGCGGCGCTACTTCGACCCGCGCCAACGCGAGGCCGCGGCGGCGTTCTCGAATCTGGCCGCCGACCACGGCCGCAGCGCGGTGGAGCTCGCCCTGAAGTTCTGCCTCGATCACCCGGACATCCACACCGTGCTGCTCGGCGCCACCAGCGAGTCCCAGCTCGCCGAGGCATTCGACGCCCTCGACGCCGCCCCTCTCGGCGACGACGAACGCGCGCGCGCCGACGAGATCTGGCGCGAGCTGGCCGGCCCGATTCCCGCCTACAACCGCTGAGGCCGCGCGAGCGCACTGCAGCGGACCGGGAACCCCGCCATGCTCGAGTTCAACGACCTTGCCATACGCCGCGGCGCTCGGGTGCTGTTCGAGCACGCAACGTTCGCTGTGCCCGGCGGCCGGCGCGTCGGCGTGATCGGCGCCAACGGCTCGGGCAAGTCGAGCCTGTTCCAGCTCATCCTCGGCGAGATCGAAGCCGACGCCGGCGGGGTGACCATTGCCGGCGCGCCGGTCGTCGCCCACGTCGCCCAGCACCTGGCGGTGGACGGCCGCGACGGACTCGAGCACACCCTCGACGGCGATGCAGAGCTGCGCGCCATCGAACGCCGCCTCGACGGCGGCGCCGACGCCGCACTCCTGGCGCGCTACGAGGAAATCGGCGGCTACGGCGCCCGCGCCCGCGCGGCGCGGCTGCTCGCGGGCCTGGGCTTCGACGAGGCGCGCATGGGCCAGGCGGCCGATACCCTCTCCGGCGGTTGGCGGATGCGGATCTCGCTGGCGCGCGCGCTGATGTGCCGCTCCGATCTCCTGCTGCTCGACGAGCCGACCAACCACCTCGACCTCGACGCGGTGATCTGGCTCGAGGGCTGGCTGCGAAGCTACCCCGGAACACTGCTCCTAATCTCGCACGACCGCGAGTTCCTCGACCGCGTCGTCGACACCATCGTCGCCATCGAGGGCGGCCGGGTCACCGCGTACAGCGGCAACTACAGTGCATACGAGGAAACCCGCGCCGCGCGCCTGGCGGTGCAGGACGCCGCGTACCGCAAGCAGCAGCGCGAGATCGCCCACATGCGCTCCTTCGTCGACCGCTTTCGCGCCAAGGCCAGCAAGGCGCGCCAGGCGCAGAGCCGGCTCAAGGCGCTCGAGCGCATGGAGCGCATCGCGCCCGCGCACGTCGACTCCCCGTTCAGCTTCTCCTTCCGCGTCCCCGAGGCGCTGCCCGCGCCCCTGCTGCGCCTGGTCGACGCCGCCGTCGGCTACGAGGGAACCGCGGTGCTTCAAGACGTCAACCTGTCCCTGGCACCGGGCGACCGCATCGGCCTCCTGGGTCTGAACGGCGCCGGCAAGTCCACCCTGAGCCGGCTCATCGCCGGACGGCTGGCGCTGATGGCGGGAGAGGCCGTGACCGCCACGCGCCTGGCGCGCGGCTACTTCGCCCAGTCGCAGCTCGAACTGCTCGACGACGACGAAACACCGGCGGAGCATTTCAGGCGCGTGTTCGGCCTGGCCGACGAGCAGGCGATGCGCAACTTCCTCGGCGGCTTCGGCTTTGGCGGCGAGCGCGTGTTCGAGCGCGTGGCGCCGTTCTCGGGCGGCGAGAAGGCGCGCCTGGTGCTTGCCATGGTGGTGTACTCGCGGCCCAACCTGCTGATCCTCGACGAGCCTACCAATCATCTCGACATCGACATGCGCCATGCGCTGACCAGCGCGCTGCAGGAGTTCGACGGCGCGGTGGTGCTGGTGTCCCACGATCGCCACCTGCTGCGCGCCACCGCCGACGAGTTGTGGCTGGTCGACGGCGGCCGCGTGGCGCCCTTCGACGGCGAGCTGGACGACTACCCCGCGTGGCTCGCGAGCCGGCGGCGCGACGACGAGGCGCCGCGCAAGGGGGCCGCCGTCAGCCGTCGCGACCTGCGCCGGCGCGACGCCGACCGGCGCGCGGCGCTCAAGCCGCTGACCGACCGGGTGCGCCGCCTCGAGCGCCGGCTCGATTCGCTCGGCCGCGACGGCGCCGCGCTCGACGCGCGACTGGCCGACAACGCCCTGTACGAGGAGGCGCGCAAGGACGAGCTCACCGAACTGCTGCGGCGCCGCGCCGCCCTTCGCGCGGAAACGGAGCGCGCCGAGGAGGAGATGCTGGAAGCGATGGAACAACTCGAGGAAGCCGGGGCCGGCGGCGAAACGGCGCGGGCATGACCACGCTCAGGCGGCGGCTGATGTCGCGCGCGGCCGACATCGCCTGTTCCGCCGTTCCCCGCAGGCGGCCGTCGCCGGCACGGCTGGCCGGCGCGCGCATCGTCGCCCACCGCGGCAATACCGAGGCCGCCTACCCGGCTCGCGAGAACACCCTGGCCGCGTTCGACGCCTGCCTCGCGCTCGGCGTGTTCGGCATCGAGTTCGACGTGCAGTGGACCGCCGATGGGGTGCCGGTGGTCACGCACGACGCCGTGCTCGCGCCCGGCGGCGAGGCGCTGGCCGGGCTCGGGTTCGAGACATTGCGCGCCCTCACCGACATCCCCTCGCTCGCGGACGTCGTTGGCCGCTTCGGCAGCGCTTTGCACCTGATGATCGAACTCAAGTCGCAGACCTTCGACGACGACCGCGAGCCGGCGCTTGCCGCGGTGCTGGCACCGCTCGAGGCGGGGCGCGACTATCACCTCCTGTGTCTCGATCCGTCCCTGCTCGGGAAGCTGAAGCGCTTTCCGCGCACGGCGCTGATCGCCGTGGCGGAGACCAATACCCGCGAGATCGTCGAGCAGGCGCTGGCCCTCGATCTCGGCGGCGTGGCCGGCCACTACGTGCTGCTCAATCGGCGCATCCGCCGCCGGCTGGCGGCACGCGACATGCGGGTGGGCGTCGGCATGGTGCCCAATACCCGGGTCCTGCGCCGCGAACTGGCGCTCGGCGCCGACTTCATCTTCACCGACCGCGCCGCGCCCCTGATGCGGGCGCTGGCACGCTGGCGCGCCGGTCGCGGTGGTATCCTGTAACACCAGCCAACGCAGGGGCAGCGCCCGTGAACCAAGTCATCGAGCAACTTTCATCGCACCGCTCGATCCGCCGCTACCACGACCGCCCGATCGAAGATGCCCTGCTGCACGACCTGATCCGGGCCGGCCAGGGGGCGGCGTCGTCGAGCTTCATCCAGGCATACAGCATCGTGCGGGTGCACGACGCCGCCGTGCGCGAGGCCATCTCGCGCGCCGCCGGCGACCAGCGCTGGATCCGCGAGGCGGCGGAGTTCCTGGTGATCTGTCCCGACTTCAGGCGCGTGGCGCGGGCCATCGAGAAGTCCGGGCGCGGCGAGTTGGCCGGCTACACCGAGCACTTCCTCGCCGCCAGCGTCGACGCCGCCCTGATGGCCCAGAACATGATGGTGGCGGCGGAGTCGGTGGGCCTCGGCGCGGTATTCATCGGCGGCATCCGCAACGACCCGATGACCGTGGCCGAACTGCTCGAGCTGCCCGACCTCGTCTACCCCGCGTTCGGCCTGTGCCTGGGATGGCCCGACCAGGACCCCGAGGTCAAGCCGCGCATGCCGGTCGAGATGATCCTGCACGAGGAGCGCTATCACGCCGAGCGCGTCGACGCCGACGTCGACCGCTACGACGCCATCATGGGCGAATACTACCGCTCCCGCAGCGAGAACCCGCGCCAGACCGACTGGTCGACCCCCACCG
>CBFGVH010000108.1:0-10517 GCA_965652415.1 uncultured Gammaproteobacteria bacterium
CGGTCATGGTCCCGACCGTGGACCGCGAGTTGCGCACCGGGTTGACCTGGTCGATGGCGATCGCCGGCGGGATGCCCTCGATGGCATCCGCCGCGGGCTTGTCCATGCGATCCAGGAACTGGCGCGCATAGGGCGAGAAGGTCTCGACGTAGCGGCGCTGGCCCTCGGCGAAGATGGTGTCGAACGCGAGCGAGGACTTGCCAGAGCCGCTCGGACCGGTGATCACCACCAGCTCGCCGAGCGGCAGTTCCAGGTCAAGGTTCTTGAGATTGTTCTGCCGCGCACCGCGCACGCGGATCACGTTTCGGGTCATCGACTCGAGGGGACAGTGGGCTGAAATCGGTTGACGGAGCCGGGACCGACGACCGAGGCGGTCGACCGAACCGCGGTCCGGAGTTCAGTATACTGTCCCGGAACAGCCGGGCGAGTTCTCGCGGCGGGTGAAAAATAGATCTGTCCCCAATTTCGCCCCAGTTTCGCCCAATTTCGGAGGAATCGTCATGGCCCGAGAGGGTGGCCGGCGGCGCGTCGTAATCATGGGCGCGGGCGGGCGCGACTTTCACAACTTCAATACCGTCTATCGCGACGATCCAGCGAGCGAGGTGATCGCGTTCACCGCGGCGCAGATACCGAGGATCGCCGGCCGCCGCTACCCGCCGGCGCTGGCCGGGCCGGGTTATCCCGACGGCATCGCTATCTTGGACGAATCCGAACTCGAGACACTATGCCGCGAGCAGCGCGCCGACGAGGTGGTGTTCGCCTACAGCGACGTCTCCCACGCCGAGGTGATGCACAAGGCGTCGATAGCCATGGCGGCCGGCGCCGACTTCGCGCTGCTCGGTCCCCGGCGCACCATGCTCGAGGCGAAGGTCCCCGTCATCGCGGTGTGCGCGGTGAGGACCGGCTGCGGCAAGTCCCAGGTGACCCGGTGGTTGTCGGGTCGGCTGGTCGACAGGGGAGTGACGGCGGTCATCGTTCGTCATCCCATGCCCTACGGCGACCTCGAGAAGCAGGCAGTGCAGCGCTTCGCCACGATGGCCGATCTCGATACCGCCGAGTGCACCGTCGAGGAGCGCGAGGAGTACCGTCCCCACATCGAGGCGGGCAACGTGGTCTATGCCGGCGTCGATTACGGCCGGATCCTCGACCGCGCGGAGCGGGAAGCCGACGTCATCCTCTGGGACGGCGGCAACAACGACTTTCCCTTCTATCGTCCCGACCTGCTGATCACCCTGGTCGACCCGCTCAGGCCCGGACACGAAACCACCCATCATCCCGGCGAGGCTGTGCTGCGCATGGCCGACGTGGTCCTCGTCGCCAAGGTGAACTCCGCGACGAGCGAGAATATCGACACGGTTATGACGAACGCGCGCCGGCTAAATCCCAGTGCCGCCATCGTGCACGGCGCGTCCGCCGTCACCCTCGAGGACCCTGGTGCACTGCGCGGCAGGCGGGTGCTGGTCGTCGAGGACGGGCCGACAATCACCCACGGCGGCATGCCCCACGGTGCGGGCTACGTGGCGGCTGCCGGGGCCGGCGCGCAAGTCGTCGATCCGAGATCCGCGGCCCGCGGCGAAATCGCGGCGGTGTTCGAGCAGTATCCCCACATCGGGCCGGTGCTTCCCGCCCTCGGCTACTACCCCTCGCAGCTCGCCGCCCTGCGCGACACCATCGAGGCCGTCGACGCCGATATCGTCGTCGCCGCGACCACCGCCGACCTCGCCGGACTGATCGACATCGGCAAGCCCGTGGTGCGCGCCCGCTACGACTATGCCGAGGTCGAGGAGCCCGGCCTCGGCGGCGTCATCGACGACTTCCTGGCGCGGATCTAGTCTCGAAAGCTGGTAGCGACCGCATCGCGCGTCACCGTCGTTCCGGCATCGCCCGCGAGAATTCGAGCGGCGTCGACCAAGCGCCCGATGCCGGCAATGCCGCCGGTGGCCTCCACGAAGTTGCACGCGGCGATGACCTTCGGCGCCATGCTGCCGGCCTCGAAGTCCATCTGCCGCAATGTCGCCGACGATGCGCGGGCAATGGCCCGCGCGCCGGGTGTTCCCCAGGCATCGTAGAGCGCGTCGACATCGGTCAGCATGAGCAGGGCGTCGGCGCCGAGCTCCCGGGCGAGCAGCGCGCTGGCGTGGTCCTTGTCGATCACGGCCTCGACGCCGACCAGGCTGCCGTCGCTCTTCGCGACCACCGGGATGCCGCCGCCACCCGCGCAGATCACCACGATGCCGTGCTCCACCAGCAGCCGTATCACGCCGAGTTCGACGATCGAAACCGGCCGCGGCGACGCCACCACCCGGCGAAAGCCGTCGCCGTCCGCGGCGATGCTCCAGCGGCGTTCATCGGCGAGCCTGCGCGCGACGGCCTCCGTGTACACCGGCCCGATCGGCTTGGTCGGCCTCGTGAAGGCCGGGTCGGCCGGGTCGACCCTGACCTGGGTGAGCAGCGACGCGATCGGGCGATCCGGTCCGAGGACGTTGCCGAGCTCGCGCTCGACGAGGTAGCCGATCATGCCCTCGGTTTCGGCGTCGAGGATGTCCAGCGGATAGACGTGGTCCGGCTCGTACGCGGCGCCCTGCAGCGCGAGCAGCCCCACCTGCGGCCCGTTGCCGTGGGTGACGACCAGCTCGTGCTCCGCCGCCACCGGCGCCAGCGCCCGCGCCGCCACCTTCACATTGCGGCGCTGGTTGTCCGCCGTCTGCGGCTCGCCACGCCTGAGCAGAGCGTTGCCGCCGAGTGCAATCACCACGCGCATGGATGGGACTCTCGCAGTCGTCGCCGGATGCGAACGGGGAATCGGGACTCTACCCCCGCTCCGCGCCGCCGGCCAGTACCGGCGCCAGCTTGTCGAACAGGTACTCGCCGATCCGGCGCGAACCCGCGGCCGTGGTATGAGCGTGGTCGTAGAAGTCGCCGGCCTCGAAGCGAAGCTCCCCGGCAAGGTCGATACATACGCCCCCCGCGCGCCTGCAGATCTCGAGCGACGCCTCGTTGAAAGGCTCGAGCATCAGGTGATAGTCGACGCCGTTCGCGGTGCCGGGCCGCAGGACGCCCATGATGGGGTCGCGGACGTTGAGGTAGGCCCGCGGCCGGGTATCGGCGAGTCCCACGACTTCTCCGTCGACGATCCGCGAGTCTCCGCGCGGCTGCGTCACCACGATCGGCGTCGCGCCCATGCGCTCGACCCGATCCAGCAGGGCCGCGAGGCGAGCGCGAAAGCCGGCGATGCGCTCGGCCATGCGCTCGCGATGACCCGACATGAGCGGCTTGGTCGTCCACTCGCCGCCCGCATGGTCGATGGTCGCTCCGGCGAGTTCGAACCGCCTGGCGCGCAACATACCCGACAGCGTCCGCCAGGTTTCGAGGATCACGCTGTTGTCGCGGACATGGCGCCACGGCGACTCATCGCGCCGGTTCGCCGAATCGTAGCGGGTCGGCCGGTCGGCGAACATGTCGTTGATGCCGACGTACAAGACCACCCAGGCGGGCGCGAGCCCCTCGATGCGGGGGAACCACAGGTCGAAGTCGTGCAGGTGCCCGTAGGTGGTGCGCCCGTTGATCCCGGCGTTGGCCACCCGGATGTCGAGCCCCAGCTTGCGGAACTCGGTCATGAGCACGTCCTGCCAGGTACGGACCTCGGTGACGAATCGCTGGTCGGTGGTGCTGCCGCCAACGGTCAAAATGTCGATTTCGGCCGGCCGGCCGTAGTTCCCCCGCAGGCCATATCGATCGCGAACGTAATGCACCGCGCGATCGTCTTCGCGGATGCCGGGATAGTCGATCTCGTAGCGCCAGGAAACGTCGCGCGGGATGGCGAGCGGCCGCAGGGGATCGTCCCTGAACCAGTTGCCCATCGCCAGCTCGACCAGCACCAGCAGCGCGATGGCGATGCCGAGGTTCCAGGCGATGATCCGAACCGGTCGCCGCCTGAGCATCTTCATGGATTACGGGGTAACCGGCATGGAGATCGTATCCGGGCCGCCGCGTCGTTCGGGACCTGGAACCGTCAGTCGACCTCGCAGGCAATCGGTTGGCAGTCGACTGCCAGAGGGTTGCCGCCGGGGTTGACGTCGATGGTGACGATGGCCGACTGGCTATCGCCGACCTCGACGCGGCCGCCGGAGGGATTGTTCGGGTCGTCGAAATCCGTCAACCGGATGTCGACAGTCGGCCCCAGGGTGTGAATACCGTTTCCGCAGTCATCCGTGCTGCCGACGTCGGTCGCCCATGCGCTGGTGCCGTTGCCTAGGACTTCGACGAGCGCCTCGTAGAGCCGTTCGGAGACGCACGTGTTCCCCCCGATCCCGGCGTGGGCCGCGGTTACGAATCGCTCGCCGATTGCCGGCAGGAGAAAGGTGTCTACCACGTCTTCAGTAATCACGATGCGATCGAGTATCTGCACTCGCCACCAGCCAGTGCCCAAGGAAACGGCGCGCTTGACAAAGGCAAAGACGATGTTCTCCGTCGGCAACGGATTCGCCGCGTGCGCCTGGTGTATCCACCGGTCGAGGAACGGGGTGTGAGCGAAATGGCGGTATCGCGATTCCTCCCCATCGTTCATACCGAGCACGATATCGTTGCTGCCGAACATCACCGTGGTGAGGGGAGTGGTGGTCTGGGCATGCGCCGGTAGCACCACCGAATCCACCACCGGCGTCGACCACTCGGCCGGCACCCGTGTCACGGCCACCGCTCCGCCGCCAATGGCCAGCCTCTTGATCAGTCGTCTGCGGTCATTTTTCACCATGGTCCTCTCCCGTGCAGCGTGTTGTTGGTATCAATGTGCGGGCCCCGCGTCGTCGCTGGCGCGGCCGATTCTACCAATGCAAAGGGGTCAAGTCTTGACAAAACACTATTCGCGGCCGGCGCATTGATCCTGTGGTCCAGGCGTCCTTTCCGCGCGGCTGATACGCGGTTCACGGCGCGTTGCCGAGCGCCTGCTCGATGCGCGACAGGGGACTCAGAAATCCGGTCTCGCGCCCCCACCGGGCGAGGCGCTCGAGCTCCTGCCTGACGGTATCACCGCGCTCGCCCGCGCCCCAGGCGGCCAACGCCCGAGCGCGGGCGATGACGAAGTCGCCGAGCGCCAGCGGTTCGTCTCGCGTATAGCGCTCCAGCAGGTCGGCGTAGTGCCGCATCGCCTCCCACTCGCCGTGGTCGAAGCACGAGTCCGTGGCGTCGAGGCAAAAGGCGAAGTGGTTGTGCGCGAGCGCGCCCTCGTCCAGCAGCTGCTCGCCCTCGGCCAGCGCACGGCGGCGGCGTTCGCCGTCGTCGGTGACAAGCGCGATGCCGCTCAGTACCCGGCTCAGGCAGAAGTGCCGGCCGTAGCGGCGCGCGGCAGGCTCCGCCTCGTCGAGCAGGCGCCGGGCTTCTTCGCGTCGGCCGAGCCCCAACAGGGCCAGTGAGCGGTAGTAAGCGTTCTGCGGCATGAAGCGCCTGGCGCCGAGGTCGTCCGCCAACGCATCCGCGCGCGATACGCACTCGATGGCGCGGGCGTACTCGGCGTTCAAGTAGTTCGCCAGCGTCTCGGTGACGCAACCCAGCATCTCGGCGCGCTGATGCCCCGTGGAGCGTGCCGCCGCGATGGCGTTGGTGCCGTCGGTGATCGCCTCGATGATCTCCAGCAAATATATGCGCGAGAACCCCACCATCGACAGGTTGGCCGCCACCGTGTCGGTCATGCCGTTGGAGCGGGCCAGTTCGACGCAGCGGTCGAACGACTCCTTGGCCGTGCGCATGCGGCCGGAGGCATAGTAGGCATCGCCGAGGCCGCCGAGTGCGCGCACCTCGTCGGCTACCGAGCCGGCGCGGCGGGCGAACTCGATCGACAGGCGGTGCTCGCTGAGGCAATCCTCGGTGCGGCCAAGGGGGAAGTGGCAGTTACCCCTCTGGTAGTGAACCTTCGCCAGGATCTCGTCCAGGTCGAACCGCGACGCGGTTTTCTCCGCCTCTGCCAGGATAGCGAGGGCTTCGTCGATTTTCTCGACGACCCTGAGGCACTCGGCCAGCGAAACCTTGAGGGTCGCGGTTCGGGCGGCATTCGCCGCTTCGTCGCCGTCGGAAACGGCAATCGAGAGCGCCTTCTCGAAGTGAGCGATCGCCTCGCGGTAGGCCGAGCGCGCGGCGGCCTGGCGCGCGGCCCGGATGAAGTACTCGAGGGCCTCCAGGTGGCGTTCCGCGGCGTCGAAATGCCTGGCGATGAGCTCCGGCTGGGAGCCGGCGATGTCCCCGAATTGCTCGCACAGGACCTCGGCGATGCGCCCATGCAGGGCGCGCCGGCGACTCTTGAGCAGGCTGGAGTAGGCGACGTCGCGCACCAGGGCGTGCTTGAACACGTAGGTGGTGCGCAGCCCGGAGCCGCGCGGGAAGACCAGCTGTGATGCGCCCAGGCGCTTCATGGCGGCGCGCGCTGCCTCGCGCGACAGGCCGCTGACCGCCGTGAGCAGCGACTCGGAGAACTCGCGCCCGATCACCGCACCCACCTGCGCCAGGGACTTGGCGTCGTCGAGCTGATCGAGCCGCGCCATCAGGGAGTCCCTGAGCGTGGCCGGGATGTCCGTCGGCTCCAGCGAGCCCGCGAGTTCGTAGGCCTCTTCGCGCTCGACGAGGAGGCCCGAGTCGATGATGGTGCGCGTCAGTTCCTCGACGAACAGCGGCACCCCGTCGGTGCGCTCCAGGATCTGCCGATGCAGTTCCTCGGGCAGCGAGCGGCCGCCGGCCAGCGCGATGACGATACTGCGGCACTGGTGGCGGTCGAGCCGTTTCAGGGTCAGCAGCGAGACGTGGGCTTCTCCGGCCCAGGGCGGACTGAACTCGGGGCGGAAGGTGATCATGAGCATCGCCGGCCACCGGGCGATACGCTCGACGAGGGCGCCGATGAGTTCCATCGTGGTGGGGTCCGCCCAGTGCACGTCCTCGAACAGGACGAGCAGGGGCTGCCGCGTGGCGATGTCCTCGAGCGAGGCGAGTATCGCTTCGAGGGTACGCTCGCGCAGCACGTCCGGTTCGGCCGGCACGTGGGGATAGCGCTCGCCGGACGGCAGCGACACCAGGTTGGCGAACAGGGCGAGTCGGTGGGCACCGAGGCGGTGCTCCGGGTCGACGATCTGCTCGAGCCGATCGAGCCGGGAACCCGTCCCGTCGTCGTCATCCAGTCTCGCCGCCCGCTTGAGGTGTTCGACCACGGGGTGCAGCGGGGAGCCGGTGTGATAAGGCGAGCACTGGCAGCGAATGGTGACGGCCGCGCCGCTGCCGAGTTCCTCGCGTATCGCCTGCATGATGCGCGACTTGCCGATGCCGGGTTCGCCGCACAACAGCACCACCTGGCCGTCGCCCCGCGCGGCGCGGCCGAACGCGTCGAGCACGAGCGCGATCTCGTGGTCGCGGCCGACGAAGGGGGTGAGCCTGGGCGATGCCGCCGCGTCGAAACGCGTCTCGTGCATTCGCGCGCCGGCGACGCGCCACGCCCGAAGCGGCAAGGGAAATCCCTTGAACGTGTTCTCGCCGAGATCCTCGACGGAAAACCCGCCGCCGATCAGCCTGCGCGTCTCGTCGCTCGCGACCACCTCGTTGCCGCCCGCCAGCGCCTGAAGCCGCGCCGCGAGGTTGGGCGTCTCGCCCACCACGTCGTGCTCTTGCGCCGCCCCCTCGCCGATCAGCTCGCCTACCACCACCGGCCCGGTGGCGATCCCGACGCGCACCTGGACCGCCACCCGGGAGCCGGGATTCCAGTCGAGGTCCGGCGCCCGCGCGGTCAGCTCCAGCGCCGCGCGCACCGCACGTTCCGGGTCGTCCTCGTGGGCACGCGGGTAGCCGAAGTAGGCGAGCACCCCGTCGCCCATGTAGCGGGCGATGTACCCGTCGAAACGCCGGATTACTGTTTCGCAGAGATCGCGGTACAGCCGATTCAGCTCGCGCAGTTCCTCGGGGTCGAACCTCGTCGCGAGTTCGGTGGACCCGGCGAGGTCGCAGAACATCACCGTCAGCTGGCGCCGCTCCGCGCCGCCGTGCAGGATGTTTGAACCGCCGACCGGAGCGGCCGGTTCGGCGAGGGAGACACCGCACTGCACGCAATATTTCGCGCCGGGTGGCCCCTCGGCGCCGCATGCCGGGCAGGTCGCAACGAGCGCGGACCCGCATTCGGCGCAGAACCTGGCGCCGGGCGGATTGTCGCTGTCGCAGTGGCTGCAGATCAACGTTGCCTCGATACCGGGTGGTCCGTGGAATGCGCGACGCTGGCGGCCGGGGTGGTCGGTTTTCGGTCGCTGCCGCGCCAGTTCATTCGATGGCAGTGTACTCCGTAACGTCTCATAACTGGCACAATAGGCGGCCGGTGGTGCAAGCTCGGGATTGCCGTCGCGACAGTCTGCGCCGCGTTTGCCGCCGTCGGCCCGAAGGAGGTGACCCATGAACCATACCGATTTGCCCGCCGCCCTCAGGCGGTTCGTTGACGACGTCGACGTCTTGGTGGCGGCAGAACCCGACGAGTCGTCGCTGCTGCCGAAGGTCGGCGACGCCATGCGCGCGCTGGTGTCCGGCGACGACTGGCTCGATCCGGCCTTCACCCGGCCGCATCCGGAGTACTACCAGCAATACCTGCTCTACGCCGACCCGGACGACCGCTTCTCCGTGGTCAGTTTCGTCTGGGGGCCGGGCCAGCAGACGCCGGTCCACGACCACACGGTCTGGGGCGTCATCGGCATGCTGCGCGGGGCGGAGTTGACACAGCCGTACGAGATCGCCGCCGACGGCACACCCCGGCCCACCGGCGACGAGATCCGCATGGAGCCGGGCGCGGTCGAGTTCGTGTCGCCGGCCATCGGCGACGTCCACAAGGTGAAAAATGCGCTTGAGGACCGGGTTTCCATCAGCATACACGCCTACGGCGCCAACATCGGCAAGGTGAGGCGCCACGTGTTCCCCTCCGAAGGCGGGCCGCCGAAGGACTTCGTATCCGGATACTCAAACGCGTAGACGAAATTCCCGTTCGAGAGACGTGCATTGACGACCCCGAAAGCAACTGCCGTGTCCAGGACGCGGGATTACAAGTTCGTGCGCTCGCGGCTCCTCGAGCGCGAGGAGATCGCCTTTATCGACGTGCGCGAGGAAGCGCCCCATGCCGAGGGCCATCCCCTGTTCGCCGCCAACATGCCGCTCGGCCGGCTCGAGCTCGACGCGTACACGAAGCTGCCGCGTCGCGACGTGCCGATCGTCACCTTCGACGGCGGCGAGGGCCTGGCGTCGCGCGCCGCGGAGCGCCTCGAGTCCCTGGGCTACACCGACGTCGCCGTTTTCCACGGCGGGCTCGACGCCTGGCGGGCGGCCGGTGGCGAGGTGTTCATCGACGTCAACGTGCCGAGCAAGGCGTTCGGCGAACTGGTGGAGTCCCGCTGCCACACCCCGTCGTACTCCGCCGAGGAGGTCAGGGCCATGATCGATGCCGGCGAAGACATGGTGGTGGTCGACGTGCGCCGCTTCGACGAGTACCACGCCATGTCCATCCCCTCCGGGATCAATGTCCCCGGCGCCGAGCTGGTGCTGCGGGTACCGGATCTCGCGCCCGACCCGCGGACCCGCGTGATCGTCAACTGCGCCGGCCGCACCCGCAGCCTGATCGGCACCCAGTCCCTGGCCAACGCCGGCCTGCCGAACCCCGTCGCGGCGCTGCGCAACGGCACCATGGGCTGGCTGCTCGCAGGGCAGGTGCTGGACACTGGCCAATCGCGCACCTTCGGCCAGATCCAGGAGCCCTCGCTCCGGGCGTCGCGACAGCGCGCGCGCGCCGTCGCCGACAAGGCCGGCGTCGGGCGCACCGACATGCAGTCAGTGCGGCGCTGGATGAAGCAGGAAGGCAGGACCACGTACTGCTTCGACGTGCGCGGATTCGACGAGTACGAAAATGGCCACATCGCGGGGTTCTACCCGATCCCCGGCGGTCAACTGGTACAGGAAACCGAGATGTACGCGCCGGTGCGTGGCGCGCGCATCGTGCTCGCTGATGACGACGGCGCGCGCGCGAACATGACGGCCTCGTGGCTCGCCCAGATGGCCTGGGAGGTGTACGTGGTCGACGGCGTGACGGCCGCGGACTTCTCCGAAGCCGGGCCCTGGCAGCGGCCGCAGCCTGCATTGCCGCCGAATCGGGAAGTCGAGCCGGCCGAGCTCGCCCGCTGGCTCGAGGCGGGCGATGTCGCGGTGATCGACGCCGGGAAGCACGCCGCCTACCGCAAGGGTCACGTCCCCGGTGCGTGGTACGTGCTGCGCTCCGCCCTGGAAGCCGCGGTCGCCGGGCTGCCGCGGGCGTCGCGCTACGTCGTCACCAGTGAAGACGGTGTGCTCGCGCACTTCGCCGCACCGGAGCTCGCAGCACGCGTTAGCGCAGATGTCGTCGTTCTCCGCGGCGGCACCGCGGCCTGGCGGCAGGCCGGGCACGACCTGGAAACCGGCGAAACCCATCTCGCCTCCGAGCCGATCGACCGCTACCGACGGCCGTACGAAGGAACCGATGCCCC
>CBFGVH010000109.1:0-10482 GCA_965652415.1 uncultured Gammaproteobacteria bacterium
CCTTCTCGACCCCACGGTGAGACCGGGTTTGCAGCGAACGCTCGGGCTCGAGGTGAGCGTGTCGGCGATCTCCTGAATCCGGCGATCGCTACCGGCTGCGAGACCCGCGAAGTGCGCGGTACGCGCTGAAAGCCAGGAGCGCCGCGCACAGGGCGAGTATGGTCCCGCTGATGGGCCGCTGCACGAACGTCATCATGTCGCCTCGCGACAGGATCAGCGCGCGCCTGAGGTTCTCCTCCATGAGAGGACCAAGCACAAAGCCGAGCAGGATCGGAGCGCAGTTGAAGCGGAAGGCGATCAGGAAGTATCCCGCCACGCCCATGATCGCCGTCACGAAGATGTCGAACGCGCTCGAATGAACGCTGTACACGCCGAGCGAGATGAATACCAGGATAGCCGGGTACAGGATTCCGTAGGGAATGCGCAGCATGGAGACCCAAAGACCGATCAGCGGTATGTTGAGCAGCACCAGCATGATGTTGCCGATGCCGAAGCTGACCACCAGCCCCCAGAACAATTCCGGCTGGGTCGTGATGAGCAGCGGCCCGGGCTGGATTCCCTGGATGATCAACGCGCCGATCATCAGCGCCATGACCGCGTCGCCGGGCACCCCGAGCGACAACGTCGGCACGAACGCCGTCTGTGCCGCCGCGTTGTTTGCCGCCTCCGGGGCGGTGACGCCCTCGATGGCGCCTTTGCCGAAACGCCCCGGATCGCGGGCGATGCGCTTTTCCACCGCGTAGGAGACGAAGGAGGCGATGTCGCCGCCGGTGCCCGGCAGCGCCCCGAAGAAGCCGCCGACGCCGGTGCCGCGCAATATCGGCAGCACCGAGTCCTTGACGTCCTTCGCCTTCGGCAGCATGCGCCGCATGGTGATCTTCTCCTTGATCCGGCTTCCCTTGATCCGGTTGACGCTGTTGATGACCTCCGATATCCCGAAGATCCCCATGGCGAGCGCCACCAGGTTGATACCCTCCATGAGGTCGGGCAGGCCGAAGCTGAATCGCGCAATGCCGGAATTCACGTCCCTGCCGATGGTACCTAGCAGCAGTCCGAGCACCACCATCGCGTAGCCCTTCATGGCCGAACCCGACGTCATGGTCGACGCCGCGACCAGGCCCAGCAGCATGAGCGAGAAATACTCGCTCGGCCCGAATTTCAGCCCCAGCCTGGCGATGGCCGGAGAGAACATCATCAGGAGCACGATGCCGATCATCGAACCGACGAACGACGCAACGGTGGTCATGAACAGTGCCACGCCGGCGCGGCCCTGCTGGGCCATGGGATGCCCGTCGAGGCAGGTGACGACAGCAGTCGGCGTGCCGGGGAGGTTGAGCAGGATCGACGCCGTCTTGCCGCCGTACTGGGCGCCGTAGAACACGCCCGCCAACATGACGATGGCCTCGGTGGCAGGGAGATGAAACGTGACCGGCAGGATCAGCGAAATCGCCGCCAGTGCGCCGATGCCCGGGAGCACGCCGACGAACGTGCCCAGGAAGACTCCGATGAAGCAATAGAGGAGCATCGACGGCGACAGCGCCGTCTGAAGTCCGAGCAGAAGTCCGTCGACGGTGCCCATCATGGCTTCTCCACAATGCGGCTCGCCGCTGTGACCAGGTCGGGGAAAGCTAGTAACTCCACGGCCACACCGGAAGCACCATGCCGAGCCCGTACCTGAACAACAGCACACTCACGAAGGCGATACCCGCGGCCACCGCGATCCGCGACCGCCAGGTCGCCTGCTCGTCCGCGAGCGACGCGACGAGTACGGATCCCGCGCTCGCCAAGGCCAGGCCCGCAGGCCTGAGCAGCAAGGCGAATACCGCGACGCCGAAGATCACCAGGATCAGCGCCCGCCAACTTATACGCGTCGACTCGGGGCGCCTCAGGCAGCCGACGATGGCGATCAGCCCGCCGAGACCCGCAAGCAGCGCGCCCAGCACCACCGGAAAGAACCCCGGACCCATTCGGTTGAGCTGGCCGATCTCGTAGTGGTCGGCGGCGTAGAAAGTCGCGAATACACCGAGCGCCGCCAGGGCGACGCCGCCGACGAGGTCTCCGTTGAGTCTCACGGGCCTGCTTCCGGTGCACCCCGGAGTCCACGGTCGGGAATGCCTGTCCCGAGCGCTTCCTCGAGGAACGACTCGTCGGTGTAGAGTCCCGGGTCGCCGAACTCGCGCGGCGGCTTGCCGTAGCGAGCGCGAATCGCGATGACCCGTTCGAGGCCGGCCCGCCGCAGTCGCCCGTCGCGGGGAAACCCGGCTTTCGGATCGAACAGGATGGTGTATGCCGATTCGGCGGCGGACTCGTTCTCGTGAGGTTGATTCTTGGCGAAGACTTTCTTCGCCACGGGGAGATGTGCGGGATCGTAAAGCCAGTTGACGGCTTCCAGGAACGCACTGATGAAACCCGCGACTTCGCCGCGACGCGCGTGCGCCACGGCTGATCGGGCAGCCAGCACCTGGCCCTGGTAATCGTCGAGCACCTCCCGCGCGGTACCCAGGACCCGGTAGCCGCGGGCCGACAGCAACTCCTCGAACGGCGAGTTGAACAGCGCCGCGGCGTGTCTTCCCTCAAGCATCGCCTCGTAGCGCTGCCGCACGCCGCCGGCGCTGACCAGTTCGTAGTCTCCCGGGGCAAGGCCCCGGGCCTCGAGCATGGCGACGAGCAGGTAGGCATAGCCGGTCGTTTTCGCATCGACCGACAGCACGCGCCCGCGAAGGTCCTCCCAGGAACCGATCCCGGGAAGTGCCACCAGGGCCGGGAACACCCGGGTGTCCGCCGCCATCAGGGCGACGAGGTCGGGCCCGATGACAGGGGCCTCACCCTGCCCCTCGCGGTAGGCGAGCACGTTGTCCACGAGGGTGATGGCCAGGTCGGCACGTCCCTCGACGAGTTCCACGAGTTGGAATACCGACCCCGGGGTCTCCACGACCTCGATCCGCACGCCGTGCCTGGCGAACATGCCAAGCTCTTCGGCGACCCAGATCGGCCAGTTGAAGGCCCCGGGGAAGACGATGAGTTTAAGACTGTTGATGTCGGTCGCCCCGCGTCACTCGACCTTGACGCCGGCCGCTTCGACGAGCGGCGCGAACTTCGCGATGTCGCTCTTCATGCGCGCACCCATCTCCTCGGGGCTCACGATCAGCCTTTCGGCGCCGATCTGGGCATACACCTGGCGCACCGACTCGGTCTCGGTCGCCTTGGCGAACTCCTCGTGAAGCCTGGCGACGACTTCGGCCGGCGCGCCGGCCGGCAGCAGGATCCCGGACACCGAGGCGATCTCGACGTCATGACCGGACTCGATCAGCGTCGGCAGATCGGGCAGCGCCGAGACCCGGTTCGGCGTCGTGACGGCAAGCGCGCGCAGCCCGCCGCTCTCGATGTGCTGCAGAGACGACGGCACCGTCACCAGCGAGAACAAGGTGTCGCCGGACAAGACCGAGACGACCGACGGCGTACTGCCTTTGTAGGGCACGTGCACCACGTCAAGGCCGGACTGCGCCTTGAGCATCTCCGCGCCGAGGTGATTGCCCGTACCGGCCCCCGCGGACGCGTAGGAGTACTTGCCGGGTTCGGCCTTGATCATCTCCACCAGCTGCTGAATGCTTTCGGCCCCTTGCTCCGGGTTGGTGATCACCACCAGCGGCGAGATGGCAATGAACGTCACCGGAGTGAAGTCGTTCAGCGAGTCGTAGGGCAGGTTCTTGTACAGGGTCGAGTTGATGGCGTGGTTGGTCATGTCCTGGAGCCAGACGGTGTAGCCGTCGGGGTCGGACTTGGCCACGTAGTCGCCGGCAATGGTCGAACCGGCTCCAGTGCGATTCTCGACCACCACCGGCTGGCCGATCGAGTCGCTCATCTCCACAGCGATGGCGCGCGCCATGGTGTCGGACAAACCGCCCGGGGAGAATCCGACGACCAGCTTGATCGGCCTGTCGGGGTAGGTTCCCTGTGCCGTCGCGGAGGCAGCAAAGGCGGTGAGCAACACGGAAGTCGCAATCAGCGAAAGTGCTTTCGCAAATGGTTTCATGATCTCTCCTCAACTGTTTGTACTTGATCGCGCGCCGACAGGCCGCGAAATAGTTACCTGCGCGCACCATGCGCGGCAGGCCGACTTGTGTAGTAGTTGTGATAGTTCACTGCATCAATGGTCCTCCACGGTGGTTTCAGGTCGGTTGGTCCTCCACGATTCGAATTGCCCCTAGAATGCCGGCGGCGTACTCATCCAGATCGTCTCCGCCGTCTCCTCCGCGTCGTTGAACCAGCGGTGGGGCAGCTCGCTGTTGAAACACATGCTGTCGCCGACCTCGAGCTCGTGGCGCACGTCCGCCACCTCGACGACCAGCCTTCCCTTGAGCACGAACACCACGTCTTCGCCCTCGTGCGTCATGGCCGGTCCGCTTTCCGCACCCGGCTCGGCGACGATCCGAAGCAGCGACGAGCGCCTTCTCAGGTCCGGGGTGAGAAGCTGGTAGTCGACGCTGGACTGGGGAAAGGAGTAGCGGCGGTGCTCGCCGTCGCGAATGACAGTCACGAAATTCGACGAGCCCCGCGGCTCGCGAGCGAACACCAGGGTACCGGCTGGCACATGGAGTACATCGGCGATACGGCGCAGGGCGCCGACCGCGGGAGTGAGCAGGTTGCGCTCGATCTGGCTCAGGTAGCTGATCGACAACCCGGTGGCCCCGGCCACCTCCTGCAGGGTCAGCCCCGCCTCCTTGCGCGCACTGCGTATGAGGTTGCCGAGCGAGCGCATCGGCTCGGCGGCGTCGGCGCCGCGGCGCGAGGCCGCGCCCGGCGCCTTGGGGCGGGGCGCCGTCCGGGCGGAGCGCTTTGTCGCCTTCGCCATCAACCGGCCGGGTCGGGCGAGCCCACCGGGTTGTCGAGAACGCCGACGTTCTCGACCTCGACGCGGACAGTGTCGCCCTGCTTGAGAAAGATCTTGCGAAAACCGCCGACGCCAACGGGCGTGCCGGTCGACAGCATGTCGCCGGGATTGAGCGTCACCCGCGCACTGAGGAACTCGATCAGCTCCCAGATGGAGAACACCATCATCGAGGTTTCGCTGTCCTGCATGGTCTCGCCGTTGAGCCTGGTGGTCAGATGCAGGCGGTGCGGATCGACGATGGCCGACGCGGGCACGATCCCCGGCCCGACCGGGGTGGAGCGGTCGAGACACTTCGACGACAGCCAGTCGACGATCGTGTGCTTGCCGAGTTGCACCCACTGCAGGTCGCGCGCCGTGACGTCGTTGGCGATGGTGAACCCGGCGACGTGTTTCGGGGCATCCGTGCGGGACACCCGAGTCGCCCGCCGGCCGATGATCACCGCCAGTTCCCCCTCGTAGTCGAGCTGGCTGGACACCGGCGACAACATGATGGGGTCGCCCGAGGCCACCAGGGCCGTCGAGGGCTTGCTGAAGATCACTGGCGTTCCGGGAACGTCCAGGCCCGCTTCCTCGGCGTGCTTCTTGTAATTGGCACCGACGAAGTACAGCCCCGCACCGTCGTCGACCGGCGGCAGCAGTTTCACCGAATCGAACGGGCGCCTGGCGAGACCTTCGAGGTTGATGGCATCTTCACCCCAGCCGTTCGGGCAGGCGGCAAAGAAATCCGCTGCCCGCGCGAATCGCGTCGACAGGTCGTATACCTCGTCGCCAACCTGCAGGCCGGTGCGCGGCGGCCCGGCCGGGTCGTTGCGGAATCTGATGAATCGCATGGTCGGTCCCTTGTCTTGAGTCAGTTCTGGAGTTCGCCGAAGTGCATGCGCACCGAAGGACTGGGCACGCCATCGAGGGCGACCTGCACGTCGACCAGGGCGCCGCACGAGCCGCAGCACAGGTGACGAAGCGCGAAACGGCCCTGGTCGTAGTCCTCGCCGCGCACAGGGCCCGCGGCGTGCATCGGCGTGACGAACTCTCTCAGGCTGGCGAGGATGTTCTCCCCCGGCGCACCGTGAACGTGGCCGCAGTAGCCGCAGCGGATCTGTCCGTGGTCGAGGTCCGCCACCAGGCAGTCGGCGTAACGATGGCTGCCGCTGCCTTCGAATACCCACGCCGATCTGCCGCGCGGCACCCTCGAGCGCGACAGCCGCTCCTTGCGTATCAGTTCGCGGCGCGCCGTGGTCCGGTCTTCGTCGACGGAGCCGTCGTCCGCGAGTTCCACCCCGAACACGTCGTGCGCGATACGTGCGGACACGGCGCCGCGCGCCACGTCCTCGGCCACGGCGACGGACTCGCGGGCGAGCGGGTCGCCGTATCCGCCGCCGGCCTGCCAGCTGTGGTACCACACGTCGCCGCGCGCCATCGGCGTGCGCTCGTGCTTGCTGGCGAGAACCTCGAGCCGCCCGTCGATGTCCTCGAGCGACGCCGGCAGGGCCGCGCCCTCGTCGATGCGCCGGGCGATGTCGGTGTCGACCACCCGGGCGATACGGATCGCCGCCCCGGGCATCCCTCCGCCCAGGCCGATGGCGTTGGGCATCTCGGCCCCGGTGCCGGCGAACAGCCCCTCGAGAAAATCGTCGGGGGCGCCGTACATCGTGTAGGCGAGTTCACCCGAGCGGCCGCCGCGGTAGCGGCCGGGGCCGCCGGAGTCCTTCAGGTGGCGGCGGAACAGGTACAACACCGGGTACTCCGCCTCCTGGTCCTCGATGTTCGGCATGTTGGGGGTGGTGTTGAACACGATGCCCGCCGTGTCCACGCCGTCGGCGTAGGTTCGCGCCCCACCCCCGCCGCCGAAATGGCTCATCTCGGTCGCCGCGAACGCAAAGCCGTGCTGGCTGGTGCCGGCGAAGATCGGCGCCATGGAGGTGCCGGACCATACCGCCATCGCCTGGTCCCGGTACCTGTCGGACGCAGCCAGCATGTGCGACAGGCAGCGCCAGCTGATATCGATGGTGACGATCACCGCCGAGATCGTGGCCATGGCGCACGGCGCAGGATACGCGCAATTGTTTACTGTGCCTTCCTCGCTGATGATATCGATGCAATCGAGAACGCCGCGGTTCCAGGGAATGTCCCAGCACAGGTTGATGTAGACCGCCGACAAAACCGCCGCCTGCAGTCCGGAATAGGTGGAGTTGATCAGTCCGCGGGCATTGGCGCTCGTGCCCGTGAAGTCGAAGCACAGGCGGTCGCCAGACTTGGTCAGCGCACACGAGATGGTGTAGATCTCGTTGCGGTGGCCGTCGTTGTCGATGTACTGGAACTCCTGCCACGCGCCGTCCGGCAACTCGCGCAGGCGCTCGGCGAGCTTGTCGCGGGCATGGTCGATGGAGCCCTGCATCACCGAGCGGAAGGCATCGATACCCCAGGCCTGGATCAGTTCGAGAATGCGCTGCCGGCCGGTATTCAGGGCGGCGATCTGGCCGCGCACGTCGAGTCCCACCAGGGGATCGCGAACCTGGTTCTGTATCCACGCGAGCACGTCTTCGCGAACCCGGCCGTCTTCGACGATCTTGACCGGCGGCATCCTGAGCCCTTCCTGGTGGGTGTCGACGGCCTTGATCGAGAAGCCGCCCGGATCCATGCCGCCGGTGTCCAGCTGATGGCCGGACGCTCCGATCCACGCGACGATGGATCCGGCGTGGTATATCGGCGCCACGGTCGCGAAGTCCGGGTGGTGGATGGCACCGAGGTAAGGATCGTTGCAGATGAAGATGTCGCCGTCGCCGATGCCGGTCCCGGGCGCGGTCAGGCGGATGGTACTCTGCACGATCAGCGGCAGGACGTTGCCCTGGGTCACGATGTAGGGACCCACGGCGACCAGCGCGCCGTCGGGCTGCATGATGGCCGTGGCCGCATCGTTGCCGGTGATCAGGACGTTCGATCCCGAGCAGCGCATGTACTGGATGCCCATTTCCTCGGTGATGCTGAGAAGCCTGTGGTTCAGCACCTCGAAGGTAACCGGGTCGACAGCTGGAATTTCGGCGTGGTTCATGAGCGGGGGATTCCGGTCCCGGTGGTGAAGACATGGGTATTGCGATACTCGTCTATCCGGGCATGCTGGCCCGAGAGCACGACGATGGTGGTGCCGGGGTGTTCGATTACCACCGGACCGTCCAGGTGAGCTCCCGCGGCCAGGCCGGTGCCGTCGTAGATCGGCGTGGGGATCATCGAACGGCGGCGCGGACAATAGGTCGGGCGCTCGGCTACCGGCTTCGCCTCACCGCCGCTCTCGGCACGCTCGGCGGAGAATTCCGGCACCAGCCCGACCGCGTCCACGCCGTAGTTGACCAGTTCGATGCCCGCGTCGCGCAATGCGGCACCCTGGCCGAACAGCCGTTCGTACTCTCGCTCGAAGTCCTCGGCCAGGCGCGCCATGCCGATGTCGTCGACCACCGCCGGGGCGGCAATCCTGAGGTTGTTGACCTGGCGGCGGTAACGGGCCTCGACCCAGCGCTCGAAGCGGTGCCTGGCCGGCGGCACATCGGCGTCGAGCAGTCTCTGACGACCGTCCGTCTCCATGGTGGTAAACAGTTCCTCGATCGCGTTCGGCGGCTGCGGCAGGACCAGCGGATGCGAGGTCTGCAGGCTGAAGCGGATGTGCGACCTGGCGGCGCCGTAGGCCGAGTGCACGGTGGCATGGAACGGGATGATGATCTCGCCGACGCCGACCTCCTCGCCATAGGAGGCGGCATGCACCGGACCGGCACCGCCGTAGGCCATCATCACGAAGTTGCGCGAATCGTAGCCGCGCTCCAACGTGCACTTGTGGATCAGGTCCGCCATCTGGCTGTCTATGACCTGCTTGATACCGGCTGCGGCGGCAATCACGTCTCCCCCGAACAGGGGGTCGGCGATGCGGCTCTTGATCGCCGCGACCGCGTGTTCGGGGTGCAGCGCCATGCGCCCACCGAGGAAGTTGTCCGGCGAGATGTAGCCGAGCACCAGGTCGGCGTCGGTCACGGTGGGCTCGGCGCCACCCAGGCCGTAGCAGGCCGGTCCCGGAGACGACGAGGCGCTTTGCGGCCCGATTCTCAGGCGCCGGCCGTCGACCCAGGCGATGGAGCCGCCGCCCGCGCCGATGGAGGCGAGATCCACCATCGGCAGTCGAAGCTGGTACTGGTTGAGAACCGTGTCGTTGGTGTGGCCCCAGCGTCCGTTCTCGATGATCGCCACCTTGAACGTCGTGCCGCCTACATCGGTCGCTATCACGTTTCGCTGCCCGAGAGTTGCCGCAACCTCGGCGGCACCGACCACGCCGGCCGCAGGCCCGGACTCGATAGTGAAGATCGGGATCGTCTGCGCGGTGGTGGTCACGCCGCCGTTGGCCTGGACGATCAGCAGTTTCTGCTTCAGGCCGATATCACGCAGCGTCGCCTCGAGCCTGCTGATGTAGCGATCGATCACCGGGCCGACATAGGCGTTGAACATCGCCGTGGCGCTGCGTTCGTACTCGCCCATGACGGGAGCGACTTCGGAGGAGACCGACACGTAGACGAGCGGCACCTCGCGCCCGAGGATTTCCCGCACCCGCTGCTCGTGGGCCGGATTCTTGTGCGAAAACACGAGCGCCACCGCCACCGCCTCGTAGCCGCCGTCTCGAATGCGCCGGACGGCGTCGAATACGGATTCTTCGTCGAGCGGGCACACCACCCTGCCTTGGGCGTCGACCCGCTCGATGACATCGAATATGTCCCGCTCATCGACCAGGAGGCGCGGTTTCTGGGTCTGGCGATAATGATGGCGTTCGAACACGCTGAGCCCGGCGACTCGCCCGGTGGCGCGCATGATGGTCAGCGTGTCGGCGAAGCCGCGGGTCGTGATGACAGCCGTGTGCGCGCCTGTGAACGAGAACACCGCGTTGCTGGACTGCGTGGTGGCGTGAATCATGCGCTCGGTGCGCGACAGAAGCTCCGAGACTTCGATTCCCACCTCGCGGGCGGCGTCGGACAGGCCATCGATGACCCCCTTCTGCAGGTCGTCGACAGTGGTGAGCGACTTACCGGCGTGGGTCCTGCCCCGTTCGTTGTCGATCACGACGACGTCGGTGAAGGTGCCACCGATGTCCACGGCTACGGTGTACATGAAACAGCGAACTCCTCAAGTGAAGGCCTGCACCAGGCGCGCCTTATCGCCCTTGTCTGTCGGGCAGAATATTTTCAGTAATTTTAGTACAACCTTGACGATCCTCGCAACCCCCACGCAATCTGGCGATGGTACTTCCTTGCAGGGGACCTGACGATCCGGAGACGACGCGCACCGTTGGTCGACGAGAACAGGAGGCGGGGGATCTGGAAGTTCAGCCTCGCATCGCGACCGAGAGTCCGAGACTATGGACTCAGTGAAAGATTCAATTGAAATGAATGATCACAATTGACATGGGTCAAATTCCCATATGCAGCGCCGCTATATCGTGCACTCATCGAGAACTTGAACCCTACGGAGTCATCGACATGCTTGCCGACAAACCACATCTCTACCGGACCCTCAAGGCGGGACCGTCCTGCCGCAAACCCGACTGTGGCGCCTCGTGCGAC
>CBFGVH010000110.1:0-10381 GCA_965652415.1 uncultured Gammaproteobacteria bacterium
CACCACGTGCTATCAATCATTTACGCTTCTAACTGCGGAACTCGGGGGCGACGATTCAGCGATGGGGACAGGCGGCCTGAACGCCGCCCACGAAATCGTCGAAATCCACGTCGTCCGGCGGCTGGCCGGCGTCGCCGCCGTGAACGATGGTCCGAAGCGCCGCCAGCGCCTCGTCGAAATCCCGGTTCACGATGACCCGGTCGTACTCGTGGTAGTGGGCCATCTCGTCGAGCGCCTTGCGCATGCGCGAGTCGATCACCGCCTCGGAGTCCTGGCCGCGCCGCTCGAGCCGCTCGCGCAGCACCGCCATCGACGGCGGCAGGATGAATATGCCCACGGCGCCCGGCATGCGCTCGCGCACCTTGCGGGCGCCCTGCCAGTCGATGTCGAGCACCACGTTGTCGCCGCGCGCGAGGTGGTCCTCGACCGCGGCGCGCGAGGTGCCGTAGTAGTTGCCGAACACCTCGGCGTACTCGAGGAACTCGCCGCGCCCGATCATGGCCCGGAAGGTGTCGTGGTCGACGAAATGATAGTGCTCGCCGTCGCGCTCGCCGGGACGCGGCGCGCGCGTGGTGTGGGACACCGACAGCACGGTGCCGGGTTCGGCGGCGATCAGCGCCCGCGCGAGGCTGGTCTTGCCGGCACCGGACGGCGCGGAGAGGATGATCAGCCGGGGGCGGGAACTGGCGGCGTCGTTCAATGCGTCTTACCGGGCGGCGGGTCGTCGATCGCGGATCGATCGAGCCCGGGAATCATACCAGACGGTCCGCGCACGGCGCGGCGGCGGGTGCGCACACTCACGCCGCCTACTCGATGTTCTGCACCTGCTCGCGCATCTGCTCGATCAGCACCTTGAGCTCGACCGAGGCATTGGTGACGTCGGGATGGGCGGCCTTGGAGCCGAGGGTGTTGGCCTCGCGGTTCAGCTCCTGCATCAGGAAGTCGAGCCGGCGGCCGACCGGCTGGTCCTGTCCGAGCACGTTCACCACCTCGTCGAGGTGGATGGTGAGGCGGTCGGTTTCCTCCTCGACATCCGCCTTGTTGAGCAGCAGCACCACCTCCTGTTCGACGCGCTCGGGATCGACCCTCTCGGCGATCTCGGCGATGCGCTGGTCGAGCCGTTCACGCATGTGGGCCTGGATTTCCGGCAGGCGCGAGCGAAGCGTCGCCACCAGGGCGCGGGCGGCCTCGACCCGCTGCACGATCAACTCCGCCAGGCGCGCGCCTTCGCGGCGCCTGGTGTCGACGAACTCGTCGAACACGCGATCGAGCAGTTCGAGCACCAGGCCCTTGAGGGCGTCCTCGTCGGCTTCCTCGCGCTGGACCACGCCCGGCCAGTCGAGGACTTCGCGCACGCTCAGGCGCCGGCTCTTCGGCAGCACCTCGCGGACCGCGTCCTGCATCCGCACCAGCGCGTCGAGCCGGGCGCTGTTCAGACGGCTCTCGTCGCCGCCCTCGGCCGAGGCTTCGACGCGCAGGGACAGCTCGACGCGGCCGCGCTTGATGCGATCGGCGATCGCCTCGCGGATCGCGGGTTCCACGTGCCGGGCGCTGTCGGACAGCCGCAGGGCGATGTCGAGGTAGCGGTTGTTGACGGAGCGCACCTCCATGGTCAGCTTGCCGAGGGGTGTTTCGCTCGTGCCGCGCGCGAACGCGGTCATGCTCTGGGTCAAGGCGGGGCTCCGGGAAAAAGGCGGTATTATAGGTTGCACGGTTGTCGTGCGGCCATCGCGGGCCGCGGCGCGCGGCGCTGACTGCTTGCCAAGGCGGCAAAACGCTCCCTAGAATCCCCTTGATCTTCGTAAACTGCCGGGCACCGGCGAACGCCGGCGCGGTCCATGGACGGCAGTGCCGCCCGCAATTACAGCTCACTGCTTTTGTGACATGACCCCCGCACAACGCGGCCCGTTGAGGGAGGGCTACACGCTCGAAGGCTACCGCATCTCCCAGGTGCTCGGCGGCGGGGGTTTTTCCCTCGTCTACCTCGCGATCAGGGAGGGCAGCCGGCGCCAGGTGGTGATCAAGGAATACTGCCCCAAGGGACTGGTCAACCGCACGTCGAGCGGGCGCATCGAGCCGGTCTCCGAGAAGGCGAAGCAGGGCTTCGTGCAGGGCATGAAGCAGTTCTTCACCGAGGCGAGCGCGCTGGCGGCGATCAAGCATCCCAACATCGTCGACGTCTCCAACATCTTCCGGGCCAACGGCACCGTGTACATGGTGATGGCCTACGAGCTCGGCCGCGACCTGCGCTGGTTCATCAAGCAGTGCGGCGGCCATCTCGACCAGCCGTTCATGATGAAGGTGTTTCCGCCCGTCGCCTCGGGCCTGGCGGCTCTGCACGATGCGACCTTCCTGCACCTCGACGTCAAGCCGGCCAACATCCTGCTGCGCGCCAGCGGGGAGCCCCTGCTGCTCGATTTCGGCGCGGCGCAGAGCGCGGCCGGCGCCGGCGAGCGCTTCAGCTCGTTCCAGACGCTGACCCACGGTTTCGCGCCGCCGGAGCAGTACAACGAGGGCGAGATGGGCCCGTGGTCGGACATCTACGCCCTCGGCGCCACCATGTACGCCTGCATCACCGGCAAGTCGCCGCCGCCGGCGCTCAAGCGCCTGGAACGCGACGCCATCGAACACCTGACCACCGGCTACGCCGACAACTATTCCTTCCAGTTGCTGCGCGCCATCGAGTGGTCGCTCAGGCTCAATCACCGCGAACGGCCGGCCAGCATCCGCGTGTTCACCGACCTCGCCTTCTCCGAGGTCGATACCGATCTCGAGCTCGACTTCGACCGCAACTGACGCTTCGCGGTAACATCGCCCGCTGCGTACCTTCCTGCACACCCGTCGCGGCCACCGAACACGGTGGCGGCGTTACCCGGACCCGACGTTTCATGCGACCGAGCCAGCGACTGCCCGACCAACTGCGCCCCGTGACCATCCAGCGCGGCTATACCCGCCACGCCGAGGGATCGGTGCTGGTGGCGTTCGGCGACACCCGCGTGCTGTGCACCGCCAGCATCGAGGAGCGCACGCCGCCGTTCTTGCGCGGCAAGGGCTCCGGCTGGGTGACGGCCGAATACGGCATGCTGCCGCGCAGCACCAACACGCGCATGCCGCGCGAGGCCGCGCGAGGCCGGCAGGGCGGCCGCACCCTGGAGATCCAGCGCCTGATCGGGCGCTCGCTGCGCGCGGTGACCGATCTTCGCGCGCTCGGCGAGCGTACCGTGACCCTCGACTGCGACGTGATCCAGGCCGACGGCGGTACCCGCACCGCCGCCATCACCGGCAGCTGGGTGGCGCTGCACGACGCCCTCAACGTGCTCGTGGCCCAGGGCGCCATCGAGCACCTGCCGCTTACCGGCCAGGTGGCGTCGGTGTCGGTCGGCATCTACGGCGAGACCCCGGTGCTCGATCTCGACTACGCGGAGGACTCGACCGCCGAGACCGACATGAACGTGGTGATGGACGACCAGGACCGATTCATCGAGATCCAGGGCACCGCCGAGGGCACGCCGTTCACCACCGAGGAAATGAACGGCATGCTCGATCTCGCCCGAAGGGGCATCCAGAAGTTGATGGCGCTGCAGCGCGAGGCACTGGCCCCGTGAGCCGGCGGGTCGTCATCGCCACCGGCAACGCCGGAAAACTCGCCGAGCTGGCCAGGTTGCTGGCGCCGGGCGGCCTCGAGTGCGTTTCCCAGGTCGAGCTCGGCGTCGAGGAGGCGGAGGAGAACGGCCTGTCGTTCGTCGAGAACGCCATCATCAAGGCGCGCAACGCCGCCCGTCACACGGGCCTTGCCGCCATCGCCGACGACTCGGGGCTAGAGGTCGACGCCCTGAACGGCCGGCCGGGCATCCGCTCGGCGCGCTTCGCCGGTCCGGGCGCCTCGGACCGCGAAAACGTCGAGCGCCTGCTGGCCGAGATCGAGGGTGTCGATGACCAGGCCCGGGGCGCGCGCTTCGTCTGCGTCGCCGTCTACATGCGCCATGCCGAGGACCCCGTACCGGTGGTATGCACCGGCAGCTGGCGCGGCGCCATCGCCCGCGCACCGCGCGGCTCCGGCGGCTTCGGCTACGACCCGGTGTTCCTGGTGCCGGGCACCGGCCTGACCGCCGCCGAGCTGCCGCCGGGGCGCAAGGACGAGATCAGCCATCGGGCGAAGGCGCTGGCCTGCCTGCGCGAGCACCTCGCCGGCGGCTGAATCGGGGCGATCAGCCGGCGGGCTCGACCAGGCCCGGGTCGTAGCCCTCGGGCGGCAGGTAGCCGAGCAGTTCGGCGAGGGTGGCGGCGATGTTGCCGAGCCCGGCGTCGTCGACGCGGCGCAGCGTCAACTCGCACCCGGCGTAGTCGACGACGACGAACGGCACCGGGTTGAGGGAATGCGCGGTGCGCCGCCGCGGCCGGCCGTCGGCATCGACGAGGGGCCGCCCGTCCTTGTCCCGCTCGACCATGTCCTCGGCGTTGCCGTGATCGGCCGTCACCACCAGGCAGCCGCGGGCGCGCGCCAGCGCCGGTATCACCCGCGCCAGCGACAGGTCGATGGCCTCGAGAGCGACGATGGTGGGCTCCATCCGCCCGGTGTGGCCGACCATGTCGCCGCCGGCGAAGTTGGCGCGGATGAAGCCGAAGCGCCTCGAACCGACGGCCTCGATCAGGGCGTCGGCGGTCTCGGCGGCCTTCATCCAGGGACGCTGCTCGAAGGGGCACTGGTCCGAGGGGATCTCGAGATACTCCTCGAGGGCATCGTCGAACTTGCCCGAGCGGTTGCCGTTCCAGAAGTAGGTCACGTGGCCGAATTTCTGGGTCTCGGCGCAGGCGAACTGGGCCACGCCGGTCGCGGCGAGGAAGGCGCTGAAGCAGCCCTCGGTCTGGCGCGGGGTGACCAGGTACTTCGCCGGCACGCCGAGGTCGCCGTCGTAGAGCATCATGCCGGCGAAGTCCACGTCGGGCACCCGGCCGCGGTCGAATGCGGTGAACTCCTCGCCCGACTCGAAGGCCGCGCACAGCTCGACCGCGCGGTCGCCGCGGAAGTTGAACATGATCACGGCGTCGCCGTCGTCGACGGTGGTCACCGAACCGTCCGGGCCGGTCACCACGAACAGCGGGATGTACTGGTCGCTGAGCTCGGGATCCTCCGCCTGGCACTTCGCCACCGCCTCGCCGGCCGAGGAGAAGCGCGGCCCTTCGCCGTGCACGATTGTGTTCCAGCCGCGCTCGACGATGCGCCAGTCGGCGTTGTAGCGGTCCATGACCGAGATCATGCGCCCGCCGCCGGAGGCGATGCGGCAGTCGCAGCCGGCGCCGCGCAGTTCCTCGAGCACTGCCTCGAGGCGCTCGACGTAGGTGCCGGCGGTGCGGTCGGGGACGTCGCGCCCGTCGAACAGCGCGTGGACCCGTATCCGTGACACGCCATCTGCCGCCGCCCGCCCGAGTAGCCGGTGCAGATGTTCCTGGTTTGAGTGGATGTTGCCGTCGGACAGCAGGCCCACGAGGTGCAGCGTGCCGCCGGTCTCGGCGAGGCGCGCCATCATCGGCCCCCACGTCCCCTGCCAGATGCTGCCGTCGGCGAAGGCATTGTCCACCAGCTTGGGGCCCTGGTCGACGATGCGCCCGGCGCCCATGATGTTGTGACCCACCTCGGAGCCGCCGAGGTCGGCGTCGCCGGGCAGGCCCACCGCGGTGCCGTGGGCGCGCAGGGTGCGGTACAGGCCCGAGGCGAAAAGGCCGTCGAGCGCGGGGGTGCGCGCGAGATGCACGGCGTCGAATTCGTCGCGCCGGCCGACGCCGACGCCGTCGATCACCACCAGCACCACCGGCCCGGGCGGCGCGGTGATGTCCGGATGACGAGCGAGGGGTTGAACTTGCACGATGTTTCGCCGGGAGATCGGTTGCGCGTCAAAAGCCGGCGATTATAGCCGGCCCGGCGAACCACCGCCGCGCGCGGAGCTCAGTCTCCCCCGGACGCCGCCTTCGCCGCCTGGCGCGCCTCGTACGCCGCGAGCTGCTCGGGCGTGGCGTCGGGCTGGTGCTTGTCCTTCCACTCGCCGTAGGGCATGCCGTAGACGACCTCCCGGGCCGTGTCGTAGTCGATCTCGATACCGCGATCGGCGGCCGCCGCCATGTACCACTTGGACAGGCAGTTGCGGCAGAAGTCGGCGAGGATCATCAGGTCGATGTTCTGCACCTCGGTGTGCTCGCGAAGGTGCTGTACCAGTCGGCGGTACACCGCGGCTTCGATCTCGGTTCGCTGCTGTTCGTTCATCGGTCGGGTTCCTGGCCTCGGGAAACGGGTTGATCAGGGTTCGCGGCAAGGGGTTGATCTGCGGGCAGATCGGCGATGGTGACGGATACCTCGCCGAGCATGCCGAAGTCGGCGCGCACCGTGTCGCCGGCGGCGATCGGCAGCGGCGCACCCACGACTCCCGTGGTGACGAGCTGGCCGGATTTCAACGGCAGGCCGCGCCGCCGGCATTCGTTGACGAACCACGCCAGGGCGTCGCGCGGATCGCCGAGCACGTCGCCGCCGGTCCCCTCGACGGCGCGCTCGCCGTTCCTGTACACCGCCACGGGATAGCGCTCGAAGGCGATGTCGCGCCAGCGCCCGGTGACCTCGGCGCCCAGCACGAACTCGCGCGCGCAGGCGTTGTCCGCGGCCAGCGCGGCGGCCCCGGCGCGGGCGAAGTCGACGAAGCGCGAATCGGGCAGTTCGACCGCCGGGTACAGTGCGTCCACCGCCGCCATGATCTCGTCGCGCTCGAGCGGCGCGTCGCCGGGCGCAAGGCCGAGCCCGATGCGAAAGCAGAACTCCGCCTCGGCCACGCGCATGCCGTTGGCGCGCAACGCGATGGTCGCCGGCGCCGGGTACACGCGGTCGGCGAACAGCCGGCCGATGAGCGGGTGGCCGACGTTGACGTGGCGCTGGCCGGCGACGTTGGTGCAGGCCAGCTTCCATCCCGCCTGCAGCGTGTCGAGGCGCTCGGCGAAGCGCGCCTGCACCGCGTAGCCGTTGTCGAGATCCGCCGGCGCGGCGCCGTCGGGCAGGGCGTCGAAGTGGATGTCGCGCAGCCAGCCGTCGACGACGGCGGCGGCGGCGCGGTCGATCTGGTCCGGGTTCATCCGCAAAGGGGTTGACGGGGTCTCGGGGCCGGCAAGTGTGGCACAGGATGTCGCGCCATGACAGTTGCCGCGCCCGCCGGCGGCGAATTGTGACTTGCCGAAACGCTCGCCGCCGTCGATAGTTTCGCCATGGACGCTCCATTCGCCGATCGCATCAACGACGTGCCGCGCTCGTTCCTGCGCGAGATTCTCAAGGTGGCCGTGGCCGACGACGTCATCTCCTTCGCCGGCGGCCTGCCCGACCGCTCGCTGTTTCCGGCCGACGCCATCCGCGCCGCCGCCGACCGCGTCCTCGCCGAGGACGCGGGCTCGGCCCTGCAGTACGGCAGCTCCGAGGGTTTCGCTCCTCTTCGCGAGTGGATCGCGGCGCGCTACCGCGCCCGCGGCATCGAGGTCGACCCCGGCGACGTGCTCGTCACCACGGGTTCGCAGCAGGCCCTGGACCTGCTCGGCAAGGTGCTGGTCAACGACGGCGACGCGGTGGCCATCGAGGAGCCCGGATACCTCGGCGCGATCCAGGCACTGTCGCTGTACCGCCCGCGCTTTCACCCGGTGCCGCTCGGAGCGCACGGCGCCGACCCTGAAGTGCTCGCCCGCGTAGCCGCCTCGGCGCGGCCGAAGCTGTTCTACACGGTGCCGAACTTCCAGAACCCGACCGGCGCGAGCTACGACGAGGCGCACCGCGCGGCCATCGCCGAGGTGATCGCCTCCGGCCGCACCTGGCTGGTGGAGGACGATCCCTACCACGAACTGCGTTTTTCCGGCACCGCGAAACCGTCGTTCGCGAGCCTCGTGCCCGGGCGCACGGTGCTGGTCGGCTCGTTCTCCAAGATCGTCGCGCCCTCGTTCCGGGTCGGCTGGATGGTGGCGCCGCCCCCGTTGATGGAGAAGCTGGTGATCGCCAGGCAGGCCGCGGACCTGCATACCGGCGAGCTGTCGCAGCGCATCGTCCACCGCTACCTCGCCGACAACGACATCGACGCGCACATCGCCATCATCCGCGCCGCCTACGGCGCGCGCTGCCGGGCCATGGCGGCGGCGCTGGAGCGCGACTTCGGCGGTCTCGGCACGTTCACCGTGCCCGAGGGCGGCATGTTCCTGTGGCTCACCCTCGGCGGCGGCGTGTCGTCCATGGCGCTGTTCGAGCGGGCCATATCGCGCGGCGTCGCCTTCGTGCCCGGCGCGCCGTTCTACACCGGCACCGCGGCGGATAACACCCTGCGGCTGAACTTCTCCTGCGCGGGCGATGCCGACATCGCCGAGGGCATGGCGCGCCTTGCCGCCTGCCTGGGCGAACTGGCCGTCGGCACCAGGGCGACGCAGGTGCTTTGACCCGCCCGTCATTCGCGGGCAGAATACGCACGTTTGTTCAAGGCATTATGCGTTGATCTTGAGGTTATTCATAACAAGGCTCATGAAGTCGGTCGCCTTCGCCCTGGTCGCGGCGGCCCTCGTTGCCGGCTGCGCGTCCACCGGGGGCCGCCAGGCGGGCGTCGACGCCGAGCGCCTCATGGCCTACTACCGGGTCTGGCACGGCACCCCCTACGTGTACGGCGGCAGCAGCCCGAAGGGCGTCGACTGCTCGGCCTTCGTCCAGCTCACCTACCGCGAGGTCTTCGGCCGGCAATTGCCGCGCAGCACCGAAGACCAGGCGAAGGTCGGCGACCGGGTGCGCGGCGACCGCCTGAAGGCGGGCGATCTCGTGTTCTTCAAGACCGGCTGGTTCAAGTACCACGTCGGCATCTACGTCGGCGGCGGGCGCTTCATCCACGCCTCGGAAAGCCGCGGCGTGATACAGTCCTCCCTCGACTCCCCCTACTGGTCGAAGCGCTACTGGAAGGCGCGCCGCGTGGTGTGAGCGCCGCCGCGCGGCTTCCCGAATCGTCCTCAACCGAGATGCGCCCGTGAGCGACACCGTCAAGTACACGCTCCCCGAGAGCGACATTCCGAAGTCCTGGTACAACCTTGCCGCCGACCTGCCGCAGGCCCTCGACCCTGTGATTCACCCGGGCACCGGCCAGCCGATCGGCCCGGCCGACCTCGCGCCGCTGTTCCCGATGGCCGTGATCGAGCAGGAGGTCAGCACCGAGCGCGAGATCGAGATCCCGCGCCCGGTGCGCGAGGTGCTGCGCCAGTGGCGGCCGTCGCCGCTGTATCGCGCCAGGCGTCTCGAGCGCGCCCTCGACACCCCGGCGCGGATCTACTACAAGTACGAGGGCGTCAGCCCCACCGGCAGCCACAAGCCCAACACCGCCATCGCCCAGGCCTTCTACTGCAAGGAAGAGGGCGTCAGGCGGATCAGCACCGAGACCGGCGCCGGGCAGTGGGGCTCGTCGCTCGCTTTCGCCGGCGCCGTATTCGGCCTCGAGATCGAGGTGTTCATGGTGCGTGTGAGCTATGACCAGAAGCCGTACAGGCGCGCCTACATGGAGACCTTCGGCGCCACCTGCCTGCCGAGTCCGAGCGACACCACCGAGGTCGGCCGCCGCATCCTCGCCGAGCATCCCGACAGCACCGGCAGCCTCGGCATCGCCATCAGCGAGGCGGTCGAGCGCGCCGGCGGCCGCGACGACACCAAGTACTCCCTCGGCAGCGTGCTCAACCACGTCCTGCTGCACCAGACGGTGATCGGCCAGGAAACGATGCGCCAGCTCGAGTTGGCTGACGACGCCGCCGACGTGGTGATCGGCTGCGCCGGCGGCGGCAGCAACTTCGCCGGCATCGCCTTCCCGTTCCTCGGTGAGAAGCTGCGCGGCGGCCGCGACGTGCGCGTCATCGCCGCCGAACCCGCGAGCTGCCCCAGCCTGACCCGCGGCCGGCTCGCCTACGACTTCGGCGACACCGGCAACCTGACCCCGCTGATGCGCATGCACACGCTCGGCTCGTCGTTCATCCCGCCGGGCATCCACGCCGGCGGCCTGCGCTACCACGGCATGGCGCCGATGGTGTCGAAGACGGTAGAACTCGGACTGGTGACGCCGGTTGCCTACCACCAGAACGCCTGCTTCGCCGCGGGCGTCGCCTTCGCCCGCGCCGAGGGCATCGTGCCGGCGCCGGAGTCGACCCATGCCGTCAAGGCCGTGATGGACGAGGCCGAGCGCTGCCGCGAGGAGGGCGTCGCGCGCGCCATCGTGTTCAACCTGAGCGGCCACGGCTACTTCGACATGCAGGCCTACGCCGACTACAACGCCGGCCTGCTCGTCGACCAGGAATTCGACGAGTCCGCCATCGAGCATTCGCTCGCCCGCGTGCCGGAGGTGGCCGGCGC
>CBFGVH010000111.1:0-10314 GCA_965652415.1 uncultured Gammaproteobacteria bacterium
TCGTGCTCGACGAGGCCGACCGCATGCTCGACATGGGCTTCATCAACGACATGCGCCGCATCATCAAGCTGCTTCCGGCGAAGCGCCAGACGCTGCTGTTCTCGGCCACGCTGTCCGGCGACATTCGCCGCCTGGCGGAAGGTGTGCAGAGCGACCCCGTGCGCGTCGACATCGCCCCGGAGAAGACCACGGCGGAGAACATCTCGCAAAGCGTCTACCACGTGGCGAGCGAAGACAAGCGCGCCGTGCTCTCGCGCCTGATCCACGACGGCTCGTGGCGCCAGGTGCTGGTGTTCACCCGCACCAAGCACCGCGCCAACCGCGTCGCGCGTCACCTCGAGGACGACGGCCATGCCAGCGCGGCGATCCACGGCAACAAGAGCCAGGGCGCCCGCACTCGCGCGCTGGCGGACTTCAAGGCCGGTCGAACCCGGGTGCTGGTGGCCACCGATATTGCCGCGCGGGGCCTGGACATCGACCAGCTGCCCTGCGTGGTCAACTTCGAGTTGCCCAACGTGCCCGAGGACTACGTGCACCGCATCGGCCGCACCGGCCGCGCCGGCATGGCGGGCGAGGCGCTGTCGCTCATCGCGCCGGACGAGCACGCCTACCTGCGCGGTATCGAGCGACTGCTCGGCAATCGCATTGCCAAGGTGCAACTGGAAGGGATAACGGGCCCGGCACGCGAACGCAACACGGCGCCCGCCCGCCGCGCCCACGGCGGCGACTTCGCCGCGCGCAGCGATACCAGGCCCGCGCATCGGGGCAAGCCGAAGTCCGGCAGCTTCAAGCCGCGCCGCCGCACGGCGTAACAGTCCTTGCGCAGGGTGGGCTTCAGCCCACCATCTTGCATCGCATCGGTGGGCAGAAGCCCACCCTGCGCAGACTGCGCGCCTTCGCCGACTCAACCCGCGGTGAACGCCGCGCGCTTTCGTACCAGGCGGTTGTCGCGGTAATCGCGCATGGCCTGGTGGATCTCGGCCTCCGTGTTCATCACGAAGGGACCGTACTGCACCACCGGCTCGCCGATGGGCCGGCCGGCCACCACGATGAAGCGGGCGCCTTCCTCGCCTGATTCGACCCTGAGCGCGTCCCCCTTCGCCAACACGGCGAGGTGGTGGCGCGGCAGCGTGGTTCCGGCGATTTCGGCCTCACCGTCGAACACGTTGACGAAGGCCGCATGGCCGTCGGGCAGCACGTGTTCGAACACGGCACTTCGCTCGAGTTCGACGTCGAGATAGGTCACCGACGTGACCGGGTCCTCGATGGGACCCCGCACGCCGTCGAACTCGCCGACCAGGACCCGCACCGACGCGCCGTCGACGCGGTGCACGGGAATCGCCTCCGGCGAGAACTCCTGGTAGGCAGGGTCCGACATCTTCTCCTTCGCCGGCAGGTTGATCCAGAGCTGGAAGCCGCGCATCAGGCCCTCGGTCTGCTGTGGCATCTCCGAGTGGATCACGCCGCTCGCCGCCTTCATCCACTGCGCGCCGCCGGAGCGAAGATCACCGCGGTTGCCCATGCTGTCCTCGTGCTGCATGTGGCCGTCCAGCATGTAGGTCAGCGTGATGAAGCCGCGATGCGGATGGGACGGGAACCCGGCGATATACTGGTCTGGATCGTCACTGCCGAAGTGGTCGAGCATCAGGAACGGATCAAGGTTGCGCAGCGCGGGAGTGCCGATGGTGCGATGGACAGTCACGCCGGCCCCTTCGGAAACCGCGCTCGCGCGGACCAGTTGCTTGACGGTGCGCTCGCTCATGACATTCTGCCTCGTGGTTGATTCAGGCACAGCACGATGGGGGCGCCGTAACGCTTTGCAAGCGCCCCCGCTCGCTTCGGCTCACGCCGCCCGGCGCTCGATGGCGAGAGGACGATGGGCCAGCGTCGCGATTTGCTGGCGGGCGATCTCGACCGCGCGCTCGCCGACGACATTCTGCGCCTCGGCGGCAACGATTTCGACATCGGTGATGCCGAGAAAGCCGAGCATGTACTTCAGGTACGGGGTGACAAAGTCGTTGGCTCCGCCGACCGTCACGCCGCCGGACGCCAGCGCCAGGATGGCCTTCGTATTCTTGATCAGCCCTTCCGGCCCGCTCTCGGTGTAGCGAAACGTCTCGTGGGCGCGGGCGACCAGGTCGATCCACGCCTTGAGCGCCGCGGGCACCTGGAAGTTGTAGACCGGCACGCCGATGACTAGCAGGTCGGCCGACTTCACCTCGGCCACCAGCGCGTCGGACAGCGCCAGTTCCGCGCGCTGGGGGTCGGTGCGCCGCTCCTCGGGGGTATAGGAGGCCGCGACCCAGTTCTCGTGGACGAACGGAAGGCCGGCGGCAACGTCGCGGCGCACCACCTCGATGGGCCCGTTCGCTTCGCCGATGCTCTCGATCACCCGGTCGGTGATGGCGCGGCTGGTGGAGGCGGATCCGCGGGCGCTGGCGTCGATCCTGAGCACCCGCAGCGGGGCGTCCCGGTGGCCGGTTTCGCGGTTGTCAATTCGTGTCGTCATGATCGTCTCTCCGCTGATGGAAATGGTGATGTGGCCGGGACGCGGTCGCGCCCCGTCGTTGACGATCATTGTCGTGGTTGACGAATCTGGAATAAACCGTATATTGGTGAACTTATTGTTGTTTATTTTGGAACAAACGGAGTGGCACTCATGGACCGGTTCGAAGAGCTTTCCGCTTTCGTCCGGGTCGCCGAAACCGGCAGCTTCACCGCCGCCGCCGAGCAGCTCGACCTCGCCAAGTCGGCCGTCAGTCGCCGGGTCGCCGATCTCGAGGCGCGCCTTCGCGTGCAGCTCTTTCGGCGTACCACGCGCAAGCTCAACCTGACCGACAGCGGCCGCGGCTTCCTCGAGCACGCCCGCCGCATCCTCGAGGATCTCGCCGAGGCCGAGGCACGCGTGGTGCAGGCGCACGGCGAACTCAAGGGTTCGCTGAAGGTAGCGCTGCCAATGTCCTTCGGCCTGCGCCACCTGTCGCCGGCGCTTTGTGAGTTCGGCAGAGCGCACCCCGGCATCCGCTTCGACATCGACTTCAACGACCGCCGCGTGGACCTGCTGCAGGACGGCTTCGACCTCGCGGTGCGCATCGGGAACATGGAAGACTCGAGCCTGATCGCCAGGCGGCTGTTCGACGCCCGCACCATACCGTGCGCGAGCCCGCTCTACCTGGACAAGCACGGAGTCCCGGAATCGCCCGCCGACCTCGCCCGCCACTCGGCACTCGTCTACAGCAACGTTCCCGAACCCGAGCGCTGGTCGTGGTACGACGACGCGGGCCGGCGACACACGATCAAGGTCAATGCGGTGCTGCGCGCCAACAGCGGCGAGTACCTGGGCGAGGCCGCGATCGCCGGCCACGGCATCACCCTGCAACCAACCTTCATCGCCTTCGAACCGATATCGCGGGGCGAACTCGTGCCGGTGCTTCCGAACGTCTCGTGGCCGGTCAGCCAGGCATGGGCGGTCTACCCGCCCACTCGTCACCTGTCGCGGCGCGTGCGTACGCTGATCGACTTCCTGGCCGAACGCTTCGCAGGCGTGCCCTACTGGGACCGCGAGATCGCGTCGGCGATCAAAGGATAGCCCCGCGCTCGTCGATGGCGTGGGCGCTCAACGACTCGGTCAGGTAGTCGTAGGCCTCGTCCACCGAGTCGGTGCGCAGGACGAGATCGACGTCGGGGGCATCGATGGTGCCCCACTTGACCAGGGCATCGAAGTTGACGACCTCGTCCCAGTACTCGCGGCCGAACAGCACCATCGGCAGGTGCTTGCGGATCTTTCGCGTCTGCAACAGCGTCAACAGCTCGAACAGCTCGTCCATGGTGCCGAAGCCGCCGGGAAACACGATGACGGCCTTGGCCAGATAGGCGAACCAGAACTTGCGCATGAAGAAGTAGTGGAAGTGGAACGACAGCTCGCGCGTGGTATACGGGTTGTCGTATTCCTCCACCGGGATGGAGATGGTCAGGCCCACGTTCATGCCCTTGGCCTCGGACGCGCCGCGGTTGGCGGCCTCCATGATGCCCGGACCGCCGCCGGTGCACACCACGAAGCGCCGCTCGGGGTCGTTCAGCCCCTTGGACCACTCGGTCATGCGGTAGGCCAACTCGCGCGCGGCCTCGTAGTACTTCGACATCTCGAGGTCGCGCTCGGCCTTCGTCGTGTCCTCGCCGCGTGAGCGGGCGGCCTCGAGCGCGGCCTGGGCGTTCTCCCGGGAGGGCGTGCGCGCCGAGCCCATGAACACGATGGTGTCGTCCACCTTGTAGTGAGCGAAACGGCTCTCGGGTTCGAGGTACTCGGCCAGTATCCGCAGCGGCCGGCCTTCACTGCTGTTGAGGAAGGCCGGGTTGCTGTAGGCCTTGGTGAAACGGCTGGGCTGGTCCATGAACGACTCCATCGGCAGGAACTGGTGGCGCCCGCGGCGGCGCGGAAACGGCGAGCGGGCGATTCTACGCGAGCGGCCGCGCGGCGACGACCGCGGCGCCGTGACAGCGCCTGCAGCCGTTCACCCGGCCACCGCCGCTGACGCCTCGGCCATCACCCAGCGGCGAAAGGCGTCCACCTTGGGAAGATCGAGGTGATGCGGCGGACAGACAAGGTAGTAGCAGAACCGGGTTGGCGCCGCGGCGGTTCTCGGAAACGGGCGCACGAGTCGGCCGCGGGCGACGTCCTCCTCGGTGAGGGCGGCCGAGCCCAGAACCACGCCGTGTCCGGCCAGCGCGGCCTGAACCGCCAGCGACTCCATCGAGTAGCGCGGCCCGCGGCGCGCATCGACCCCGGTCACTCCCGCCGCCTTGAGCCACATGCCCCAGTCAGGGGCGGCGCCGAACTCGGTGCTCCAGTCGAGGTGGATCAGCGTGTGGTAAACGAGGTCGCCCGGCTCGCGCAGGGGATGTTCGCCCTCGAGCAGTGACGGCGCGCATACCGGCGACACCAGTTCCTCGAACAGGCACTCGACCGCCAGCCCCGGATAGTCGCCGGTACCGTAGCGCAGCGCCACGTCCACCTGCTCGCGAGCGAAGTCGGCGCGGCGGTCCGTGGCGTCGATGCGGATCTCGTAGTCGGGACAGGCCTCGGAGAAGCGGTGCAGCCGCGGCACCAGCCACTTGGCGCCGAACGACGGCGGCACGCTGACCACCAGCACCTTGTCGTCGCCGCGGCTCCTGATGATCCTGTCGGTCTCGGCAAACCGGTCGAAAGCCTCCGTGAGGCTCGGCAGCACCGCCTGCCCGGCATCGGTCAGACGCAGCGCCCGGGTCAGCCGGCGAAAAAGGCGCACCCCGAAGTACTCCTCCAGCGCCTTGACCTGCTGGCTGATGGCCGCAGGCGTCACGTGCAGTTCCTCCGACGCGCGGGTGAAGCTCAGGTGGCGGGCGGCGGCCTCGAAGGCGCGCAGGGCATTGAGTGGAGGCAGGCGTCTGGACATTGGATCATGAATTAGTTTTTCTGAATTATACGACCACGAATTGTCGTTTGTCGAACCGCTCCTGTAGCTCCATTATCGCTGTCACCATTCAACCCAAGGCTCCCGGTGACAAAGTCATGCTAATGAATCTGACGAACCAGGGGCCCAAACCGAGGAACTCGAAATGCTGACTCACGACACCATCGATACCCTGCGGCAAGCGATCGAGGAATCCACCGCGCGCGCCTGGCGGCGCTACCTCGCCGCCCGCGAGCGCCAGGCCCTGGAACGGGTGCGCCGCGCCACCGCCCGCGACCTGAGGGCACTCGGCTACGACGCCCTGCGCGACATCGGTATCGAGCCTTCGGACATTCCGCAGGTGGCTCGCGACATGAGCCGTCGCGCCGTCACAGGCGGCAGACGCAACGACCCGGCGCCCACCCCCGCCACCGACGCCCGCTGCTGCGCATGATAAAAAGGGGACGGAGGGATTAAAATTTAATCCCTCCGTCCCCTTTTTCGCGAGCATGAACGACATCGTATCGGTCGAAGTGATCGACGGCGGCGGCGCCGTCTCCGTCAACTGGCGCGAGCGCCCGCCGAGCCGCTTCCACGCCGCGTGGCTGCGCGACAACTCGCCCGACCCCGGGACCCGTTCTGCGGACAACGGCCAGAAACTGATTACCGTGGGCGACATTCCCCCGGACATCGCCGTCTCCGCGGCCCGCGCGGTAAACGGCGAAGCGGTCGAGATCAGCTTCACGCCCGGAGCGACACCCGTGCGCTTCAGCGCCGGGTTCCTCGCGGCCGGCATCTACGACCGCCCGCGCGTGAGCGAACGCGGTCGCGCCGCGCCCGGCGTCGAGGCCTTCGATGCCGCGCTCTCGGAGCGTCTGCCGACGGGGCGCTTCGACGAGATCCGCCGCGACCGGCTCGCCCTCGGCCATTGGCTCGCCGCGGTGCGCCGCTACGGCGTCGCCCTCCTCACCGACGGCCCGGTGGAAAGCGGCGCACTGTGCGACGTGGCGGCCCTGTTCGGATACGTGCGCGAGACCAACTACGGCCGCTACTTCGACGTTCGCAGCGAAGTGAAACCAAGCAACCTCGCCTACACCGGCCTCGGCCTGCAGGCCCACACCGACAACCCGTACCGCGATCCCGTGCCAACCCTGCAGATCCTCTACTGCCTCGAGAACTCCGCCGACGGCGGCGAGTCGCTGATCGTGGACGGATTCGCGGCGGCGCAGCGCCTGCGCGACGAGGACGGCGTCGCGTTCGACATGCTGTCCGGCTACTGCGCGCGCTTCGAGTATGCCGGCACGCCGGGCGTGCGGCTGCGCGCGAAGCGACCGATGATCGAACTCGCGCCGGACGGCGAACTGGCAGCGATACGCTTCAACAACCGCTCCACCGCGGCCATCGTGGACGTTCCCTACGACCTCGTTCCCGAGTACTACCGCGCCTGGCGCGCGTTCGCCGCGATTATCGACGACCCGGCCATGGCGGTGACCTTCAGGCTCGATCCCGGCCAGTGCTTCATCGTCGACAACACCCGCGTGCTGCACGCGCGCACCGCCTACACCGGCACCGGGACGCGTTGGCTGCAGGGCTGCTATCCGGACCGGGACGGACTGCTGTCGACCCTGGCGGCCATCGAGGAGGAGACGGGACCGTTATGAGCACGACCATATCCGGCGGGCCCGACCGCGACACCATTGTCAACCTTATCGCCGACATCTTCGCCCGGCGCGGAGCCGAGTCCTATCTCGGCGAAAAGGTCACCATGTCCGAGCACATGCTGCAGTCGGCGGCCCTGGCCGAGCGCGCCGGCGCCGGCGACGAACTCATTGCCGCTGCCCTGCTGCACGACATCGGCCATTACACCGGCGAGTTCCCCGAAACCGCGCTGGCCGAGGGCATCGACAACCTGCACGAGATCGCCGGCGCGCGAGTGCTCGAGCCGTTCTTCCCGAAGCTGGTGGTCGACTGCGTGCGCTGGCACGTGGACGCCAAGCGCTACCTCTGCGCCACCGACCGCCATTACTTCTCCCGACTCTCTGATGCCTCCGTGCACACGCTGCGCCTGCAGGGCGGGCCGATGAGCGGCGACGAGGTCGAGACGTTTCGCGCGCAGGAGAACCTCGACGCCATCGTCGCCGTTCGCAAGTGGGACGAGGGCGCCAAGGTGCCGGGCCGAAGCACCCCGGCATTCGAACATTACGCGCCGCTGCTTCAACGGGTGGTGGATCGCCACCTGGCAGGCGCGACGACCTGAGGCGCGCCTACGCCGGCTGCTCGCCGTGGGGCATCGAGGCCACGTGCACCGTCGAGGTCGGAAAGGCGCAGCTCGCGCCGTGCCTGTCGATGATGTCGAGCACCTTTAGCAGCACGTCCTGCTTCACCGCGTGGTAGCGCGCCCAGTTGGTGGTGCGGGTGAAGCAGTAGATGAAGAAGTCCAGCGACGACGACGCGAATGCGTTGAAGTTGACCATCAGCGTGCGCCCAGTGTCGATGTCGGGGTGCGACTTGAGCATGGCATCGACCTCTTCGACGATGGCGCGCATCTTCGTCGCGTCGTCGTAGCGAATGCCGATCGTCTCGTGGATGCGGCGGTTCTCCATGCGCGAAGGATTCTCGATGGCGATGCTGGCGAAGGTGGCATTTGGCACATACAGCGGCCGGCTGTCGAAGGTGCGGATGCGCGTCACCCGCCAGCCGATGTGCTCCACCGTACCCTCGATGGTGCGGTCGGGCGAGAGGATCCAGTCGCCCACCGAGAACGGGCGGTCGAGGTAGACCATCAACCCGCCGAAGAAGTTCGACAACAGGTCCTTGGCTGCGAAGCCGACGGCGATGCCGCCGATACCGCCGAAGGTGAGCACACCGGCGATGCTGAAACCCAGGGTCTGCAGCGCCACCAGCACCGCGGTGATCACCACGGACAACCGCAGCAGCTTGGCCACCGCGTCCACGGCGGTACGGTCGACGCTCTCGCCCCGCGCGGCGCGGGCCGCGACGATGCCCTGCTCGGCGCGCTTGATGAAGCGGATCAGGAACCATGCCACGCAGGCGATGACGCCGACGTCGCGCATCGGCCCGACGACCTCGTTCAGCACGCCGGGCGCGTCCGCCGCCATTGCATCCACCGCCAGCGCGAGCCCGAGAATCCAGATGAGCACGCGCAGTGGTCGACCCAGCGCGTCGACCAGCGCATCGTCCCAGGCCGTGTTCGTACGCTCGAGTCGCGCGGCGAGCCGCGACATCGCGATGCTGGCGACGAAGCTGATGGTCAGCGTTGCCAGCACGATGACGAAGACTTCGATCATCCAGGGTTGAATGCCGATATCCCTGAGCCAGGGGAGCGGGTTCCTCATGTCGTCAATTGCCCTTCCGCTTGCAGTCGGCGGGAAATGATACCAGCCTCTCGCGCATGAACGCGTCGCATCAATCGACGCGGGCCGCAACAGAATCCGCGGGCAGGAACAGCTTCAGCGGCTGGCTGGGCAGGGCGACGAAGCCGAATTGCCGATAGAACTCGGCTGCGCGGTCGTTCAACGCATCAACGACGATCGCGTATACCGCCATCACCTGGCTGACCTGGGCAAATCGTTGCAGGGCATCGGCGAGCAGGATGGAGCCAAGCCCCGTGCCCTGATGGGACCTGGAAACAGCGAGCCGTCCCAGCAGGGCCACGGGCACCGGATACCGCGGCAGTCTCCGTCGGATAGCCTCCGGCAGCGAAGCGGCATTCAGGCTGCCGGCGCTGAGACTGTAGTAGCCGATCACCTGGCGCGGTGCATCGAGGGGCGAGGCGACGAATACCCGGTTGACGCGTTTCCTGACGTCCTGGCCGGCGTAGCGATCGATGTACTGGTCAAGCGAAGGCTCGCCGCAGGTGAACGATTTCCGATCGTGCTGTTTGTCGAGCGGAACAATGATGAGACCCGGACGAAGGTCCCTCACCGTTGGACGCGACTTCTATGCTCGGCGAAGGCTCGCCTGAGTTTGGGAGCCGGCTTCGGAGGGTTTTCCAATGCATCGAGAAACACCTGCCAATCGCGCTCGCTCAGCGCCAGGGTCTCATGCTCACTGATTACCTCGTCGGCCGCATGCAACGCCTGGCTGAGCACGAACTCGGACAGACTCTTGTGCATATAAGTTGCCGCGCGTTCCAGCTTCTGCTTGGCCGGCGCATCCAGGCGGATATGCATGCGCTCCTGTTTGACGGTACTTGTGGTGGCCATGGAAGTATCTCTAGATCGACGTTTTGTATTGTACGCCATATGTACGCACAAAACAAGGTTGCCGGCGCATTCCGGAAATCGGCCGAATGCCTCGTCTACCCATCCATCGACACGGAAATGGCTCCTATCGACGACCTCGAACCAGTACCAACCTTGCGCAGGCTCGCAATCGCGCCCGCTCAGGCCGGCGCCGGCCCCAGGCGCCGCATCACCGCCTCCACCATGCCGTCGCAGCGCCTGCCCGCGAACTCGAACACGTCGGCACGCGAGCACTCGAACTCGGCAAGGATGCGCGACTCGAGAATGGAACGCGCGCGATGCTGGCGGCTCTTCACGGTGGCCGCGGGTATGCACAGCGTGGCCGCCGTTTCCTCGATGCTCAGCTGCTGGATGGTTCTAAGCACGAAGACGGTGCGAAACGGTTCCGGCAGCCGGTCGATGACGCGCTCCAGCAGGGCGCCGAGTTCCCGGTCGGCCGCTTCGCGGTAGGGTCGGTTGCTGTCGTTCATGACGGTTCCCTGGGCGGGCTGTAACATCTCGCCGTCGTCGTCGACCAGAAGCGGCACCTCGAAGCGCCGCCTGCGCAGATACATACGCCCTTCGTTGAGCACGATGCGGGCGAGCCAGGCGGCGAAGTTGCCGGACCGGTACTTGTCGAT
>CBFGVH010000112.1:0-10218 GCA_965652415.1 uncultured Gammaproteobacteria bacterium
TGTTTTGTCAAGACTTGACCCCTTTACGGGTGGTTTAATCCGGGATTCAGGAACGCCCACCCGCGGAGAGTCGAACCCATGAGTACTGCGCCGTCGAAGTGGCGCCGGCTGCTGATCGTGCCGCCGATTGCCGTCGGCATCGCGGTGCTCGCCTGGCAGGCCGGCAACCGGCAGGAACCGGAACGCGCGGCCAACGCGGAGGTGGCGCGGCACGTGCGCGTGGTCGAAGCGCTGCGCGGCTCGGTGACGCCGACCGCCGAAGGCTACGGGCCGGTTCGCCCCGCACGGGTATGGACCGCGGTGGCGCAGGTGTCCGGGCGCGTCGTCTCCATGCACGACGACCTCGGCAACGGCTCGCTGGTGGCCAGCGGCACCGAGCTCCTTCGCATCGATCCCGTGGACTACGAGCTGGAGCTCGCGCGCATTGAGGCGGAACTGGCCGAACTCACCGTGCGCGAGTCCAACACCCGCGCCTCGCTGGAACTGGAGCGGCGCAGCCTGGCGCTGTCCGAGCGCGAGACCGAGCGCATCCGCCAGCTCGTGGCCCGCGGCACCACCTCGCAGAGCGAAGCCGACGCCGCCGAAAGGGCTCTGCTCGGCGCGCGCACGCAGGTCCGCAATCTCGAGAACACCCTTGCGCTTGTACCCGCCCAGCGCGCGGTGCTCGAGGCCAGGCGCGAGCAGGCGCTGCGCGATATCGAGAACACGGTGGTGAATGCGCCGTTCGATATGCGGGTGGCGGCGCTGGCCGTGGAGACCGGGCAGTTCGTCTCGACCGGCCAGGCCATGCTGGAAGGCGACTCGGTGGCGCGGGCCGAGGTGGTGGCGCAATTCTCCATGGCGTCGATCCGCAACCTGATCCGCGACCGCGAGAACGTGCGCCTGAGCACCGATCTGCTGGCGAGCGACCTCGCCGAGGTATCCGGCTTCAGGCCGGTGGTCGAGCTGGATCTCGGCAACCACGTGGCGCGCTGGGACGCCCGCTTCGTGCGCATCAGCGACGCGGTGGACGCCGAGACCCGCACCATCGGCCTCGTGGTGGCGGTCGACGATCCCATCGGTCAGGCGATACCGGGTATGCGACCGCCCCTGTCCAAGGGGATGTTCGTGAAGGTCATCATCGCCGGCGACCCGCTGACCGACCGCGTCGTCATCCCGCGCCACGCCGTGCGCGCCGGCGGCGTGCTGTTGGCGGACGAGCACGACCGCCTGCGCATCCGCGACGTCACGGTGGACTTCGAGCAGCGGGACGTCAGCATCATCGCCTCGGGACTCGAAGGCGGCGAGCGGGTTGTCGTGACCGACGTGGTGCCGCTGGTCGAGGGCATGCTGCTGGCCACGAGCCGTGACGACGCCCTCGCGGCGCGCCTCGCCGAGGCAGCCGGGAGCGGCCGGTGATCTCCTGGCTCGCCCGGCACCCGGTCGCCGCCAACCTGCTGATGGCGGCGATCATGATCCTGGGGCTGACCGCGCTGCCGACACTCAAGCGCGAGACCTTTCCCGAAATCGCCAGCGACCGCGTCGCCGTCACGGTGGTCTACCCGGGCGCGACCACGGGCGAGGTGGAGGACGCCCTGTGCCGACGCATCGAGGACGCGCTCGAGGGCATCACCAATCTCGACGAAATCCTCTGCGAAGCCCGCGAGGGCGTCGCCATGGCCACGGCGGTCATGGTGGAAGGCACGGACATGGCGCGCTTCCTCGACGATGTGCAGTCGGAGATCGATGCCGTCGACGACTTCCCCGATGCCATCGAGCGGCCGATCGTGGAGGAAACCGCGCGCACCGAGAACGTGGTCTCGGTGGCCATCACCGGCCCGGTGGACCCGGTGGCGCTGAAGACCTACGCCGAGGACGTCAAGGCGCGCATGATGGCCATCGACGGCATAGCGAGGGTAACGGTCAACGGTTTCTCCGATCGCCAGATCCGTATCGAGATCCCCGTCCTGCGGCTTCGCCAGTACGGTCTGTCGGCCCGCGCCATCGCCGAGGCGGTGGCTCGCAACAGCGTCGAAGGCCCGGCCGGAAGGCTCGAAGGCGGCGACGAGGAGCTGCTGCTTCGGGTCGACCAGCGCGGCACGACAGCGAATCAACTGCGCGACGTCGTGGTGGTCTCCGGGCGCACGGGGGCGGCCATCCGCCTCGGCGAGATCGCGACCATCACCGACCGCTTCGATCTCGAGGAGCAGAAGATCGTGTTCAACGGCCGCCGCGCGGCCGTGCTCACCGTCGAGAAGACCCGCGACCAGGACATTCTCGAGGTGCTCGCGCGCGTGACCCGGTTCGTCGACGAGGAGGCCGGCCGCGTCCCGCCCGGAGTGTCGCTGGCCCTGACCCAGGACCGCGCCTCGATCGTCGCCGAGCGTCTCGACATGCTGGTCAGGAACGCCCTGCAGGGCCTGGCGCTGGTGTTCGGCGTGCTGTGGCTGTTCTTCTCGTTTCGTTACAGCTTCTGGGTCACGATGGGGTTGCCGGTGTCGTTTCTCGGTGCGCTGTTCGTCATGCCCCATATCGGCGTCAGCCTCAACATGATCTCCCTCGTCGGGTTGCTGATCGCCATCGGCCTGCTGATGGACGACGCCATCGTCATCGCCGAGAACATCGCCGCGCGCCTCGGTCGCGGCGACACGCCGATGGATGCGGCCGTCAACGGGGTCAAGGAGGTCGCCCCGGGGGTGCTGTCGTCGTTCGCCACCACCGTGCTGGTGTTCGGGTCGCTCGCGTTCATCAGCGGCGAAATCGGCCAGGTACTGCGGGCGGTGCCCATCGTGCTCCTGCTGGTGCTCAGCGTGAGCCTCGTCGAGGCGTTCTGCATCCTGCCGAACCATCTCGGACATTCGCTGGCCCACGCGCGCCACCGAACGCCGTCGAGGTTCCGTGTCGCCTTCGAGGCCGGTTTCGGCCGCTTTCGCGATCGCGTGTTCGGACCCGTGCTCGATGCGGCGATTTCCTGGCGGTACTTCACCGTCGGCATCGCGGTGATGCTGCTGGTATTCGCCATCGCCATGCCCGCGGGCGGCAAGCTCAAGTTCGTCGGCTTCCCCTCGGTGGACGGCGACATCATCGAAGCCCGGCTGCTGCTCCCGCAGGGCACGCCGCTGGTGCACACCGAGCGCCTGGTCGGGCACATCACCGATGCTCTCGAGCGCGTCAACCGGCGGTTCAGCCCGGAGCAGCCGGGTGGGCAGCCGCTGGTGCAGAACGTGACAGTGATATTCGGCGAGAACCCCGACGCCTTCGAAAGCGGCCCCCACGTGGCGCGGATCGTGGCGGACCTGCTCGGCGCCGAGTTCCGCAACACCACCATCGACGAGGTGCGCAACGCCTGGCGCGAGGAGACGGGAGAACCGACCGATATCATCTCGCTGAAGTTCACCGAGCCGGCGATAGGGCCGGGCGGCCGCGCCATCGATATACGGCTCAGCGGGCCGGACCCGGAGGCCCTGAAGGCCGCGTCGCTGGAGTTCCGGCAATGGCTGGGCGCCTTTCGCGGCGTGATCGACCTCGGCGACGACCTGCGCCCCGGCAAGCGCGAGTATCGCCTGCACCTCAAGGACAGCGCCGGCGTACTCGGCATCGACGCCCGAACCCTGGCCGACCAGGTGCGCGCCGCGTTCCAGGGCATCACCGTGGACGAGTTCACTCGCGGCCTGGAAAACTACGAGGTGGACCTGCGCTTGACCGGCGACGACCGCGACGGGCCCGAGGACCTCGCCAACATGATCGTGCTGTCGCCGTCCGGCGCCGAGGTCCCGCTGTCGGTGGTAGCCGACATCGAGGAGGCGCGCGGCTGGGCGCGGATACTGCGCGTGGACGGCCAGCGCACCGTGACCATCCAGGGCGACGTCGACCGGGAACTCGCCAACGCCCAGGAACTCATTGGCCGGGCTCGCGCCGAGTTCCTGCCGGGCCTCGTGGAACGCTACCCGGGCCTGGTCTTCGACGTGCAGGGCGAGAGCAGCGAATCGGCCGAGACCGGCCAGTCGATCGTGCGCAACGTGCTGCTCGGGCTGATCGGCGTCTACATGCTGCTGGCGCTGCAGTTCCGCGGCTATCTCGCGCCGCTCGGCGTCATGGTGGTCATCCCCACCGCCTTCGTCGGCGTCGTGTTCGGCCACATGGCGCTTGGGCTGGACCTGACCATGCCGAGCATCGTCGGCATGGCGTCGCTGTTTGGCGTGGTGGTGAACAACTCGATCCTGCTGGTGGTGTTCATTCGCGAGGCCAGGCGCCGCGGAGCCGCAACCGCCGAGGCCGCGCGACAGGCGGCGCGCGACCGTTTCCGACCGATCCTGCTGACATCGACCACCACCGTCGCCGGCCTGCTGCCGCTGCTGGCCGAGACCAGCCTGCAGGCGCAGGTGCTGATTCCCCTCGCCGCAAGCCTCGCCTTCGGCCTCACCGCCACCACCATCGCCGCCCTGTTCCTGGTGCCGGCGTTCTACTGCATCCTCGACGACTTCGGCGCGCTCGGCGAGGATGAGGGGTCAGAGGATGAGGGGTCAAGTCTTGACAATACAGCATTTCCGCGGCGGCCCGCCGGGTAGCGGCGTTGGAATGACAAAGTATGTTTAGTCAAGACTTGACCCCTTGCCCTTGACGGCGACCATGTAGGTGACCCAGGCGGGGTCGTTGGTGCCGTGGCGGGTCTTGCGGTAGACGCCGTTGCCGCTCTCGCCGTCGGTATCGGTGCCCTCCCAGTAGACGTCGACGCGCTCGAAGCCGGCGTCGAGCAGGATGTCGCGCAGCTCGGGAATCGACCACACGCGCCAGTCGTAGCTGAAGGCGCGGCGCATCTCGGTGCCGTCGCGGAAGCGGAAGTGGATCCTGAGCTTCGCCTCGTGGGTCACGGGCGAGAACCAGTGCTGGTCCCAGACGTAGGTGAACCCGGCGTCGATCTTCGTCTCCTCTTCACGCTCCTCGATGCTCTCCGGGCCGCCGTGGACATCGAGGACGAAGACCCCGCCGTCGGCGAGGTCCTCGCGCGCCCCGCGGAAGTAGCCGAGCATCTCGGCGCGGGTCTTGAAGATCCAGTAGGAGAAGTTCTGCGCGCAGCGGACGTCGGGCGGGCTGTCGCTCGGTTCGCGCACGTCCTTGAGATGCAGCACCGCCCGGTTCGCGGCATCGCCCAGGTCGCGGAAGTGATGCCGGCGGCCCCACTCGACCGGTTCGGGGTCGATGTCGAAGGCCTCGGCGGTGTACTTCGGCCCCTTCCTGATCCACTCGGCGGTCAGCAGGGCGGTGCCGCTGAAGTCCTCGCGAAAGTGCCGCGCGGGGCGGCCGTTCTCCTTCTTGTACACCCGGCGCAGGAACGCGATGTCCGGCTCGGGGGACTGCACCGCGAGCTGGTAGAGTTCGTACTTGTCGGCGCTGGCCGCGGTGTACTTCGGCACCCGCGCCGCCTTCTTCTTTCGCGTCTTGTCCTTGCCTTTCTGTTTGCCTTTGCCTGCCATCGGATCTTTCGTCGGGTGAACGGTTCACGTTGAGCGCGGACGGCGCCGCGCGGGCTTGGATGCTACAACAACTTCGACTGGGCGTGGGCGGCGCACCCGGGTCCGTCCCCGACGCGATCGCGCAACTTGCTCGGCCCGTCACACCTGTCTCGGCGGCGAACAAGCCCCTATACTTGGCACACCGAGAATCCGTGCGCCACCGTCCCGACATCACAGGCCGTGAAGTACTCCCTGCTCAACCTCGTGCGCCAGACATTCGCCGGCCATCGCGGCTGGACCCGCGCGTGGCGCGATCCCGATCCGAAGGGGCACTACGACGCGGTGATCGTCGGCGGCGGCGGGCACGGGCTGGCCACCGCGTACTACCTCGCCTCCCTGCACGGCATACGCAACGTGGCGGTGCTCGAGAAGGGCTACATCGGCGGCGGCAATGCCGGGCGCAACACCACCATCGTGCGCGCCAACTACCTGCTCGAGGGCAACGAGCCGTTCTACGAGCATTCCCTCAAGCTCTGGGAAGGCCTGGAGCGTGAACTGAATTTCAATGTCATGATGAGCCAGCGCGGCGTCATCAACCTCTTTCACAGCGACGCCCAGCGCGACGCCTTCGTGCGCCGCGGCAACGCGATGCTCATGCACGGCTCCGATGCCGTGCTGCTCGGCCGCGACGACCTGGCCCGAATGGTTCCCCTGCTCGACCTCGACAACGCCCGCTTCCCGATCCAGGGGGCCCTGATGCAGCCGCGCGGCGGCACCGCGCGCCACGACGCCGTGGTATGGGGCTATGCGCGCGGCGCCGATCGGCTCGGGGTGGACATCATCCAGAACTGCGAGGTCACCGGCATCCGCATTGACGACGGCCAGGTGACCGGCCTCGATACCACGCGCGGGCATATCGGCGCCAACAAGGTGGGCCTGGCGGTGGCCGGCAACTCCTCGCGCCTGGCGGCCATGGCCGGCATGCGCCTGCCGATCGAGAGCCACGTCCTGCAGGCCTTCGTCACCGAGGGCTTGAAGCCCCTGGTCGACCAGGTCGTCACCTTCGGCGCCGGGCACTTCTACATCAGCCAGTCGGACAAGGGCGGACTGGTGCTCGGCGGCGACCTCGACGGCTACAACAGCTACGCCCAGCGCGGCAACCTGCCCATGGTGGAGCACGTGATGGAATGCGGCATCGCCATGATGCCGGCGCTGTCGCGACTGCGCATCCTGCGCCACTGGGGCGGCATCATGGACATGAGCATGGACGGCAGCCCGATCATCGACAGGACGCCCGTCGGCGGGCTTTATCTCAACACCGGCTGGTGCTACGGCGGCTTCAAGGCGACCCCGGCCTCGGGCTGGTGCTTCGCCCACACCATGGCCCGCGACGAGCCTCACCGTCTCAACGCGCCCTACCGCCTCGACCGCTACATGACGGGACGCCTGATCGACGAGCGCGGCGGCGGCCCGAGGCCCAACATTCACTGACATGCGCATCCCCTGCCCCTGCTGCGGTGAACGGCCGATCGACGAGTTCAGCTACCTCGGCGACGCCACCGTCGTGCGCCCTGACGGCGACGACCCGGCGACGTGGCACGACTACGTCTACCTGCGCGACAACCCGCGCGGTCCCCACCACGAGTACTGGCACCACGCCGGCGGCTGCCGCGCCTGGCTGGTGGTGCACCGCGACACCCTGACCCACGAGGTCTTCGGGGCGACGCTGGCGAGCGACTGGCGAAGGGAGCGCACGTGAGCGGCGGACGCTCTCGGAATCCCGCGGGCGGCCTGATCGACCGCACACGACCGCTCGCCTTCACCTTCGACGGGGTCGGCTACACGGGCTTCGCCGGCGACACCCTGGCCTCGGCGCTCATCGCCAACGGCGTGCACCTCGCCGGACGCAGCTTCAAGTACCACCGCCCGCGCGGCATCTTCACCGCGGGACCCGAGGAGCCGAACGCGCTGGTCGAGCTCCGCAGCGGCGCACGCCGCGAGCCGAACACCCGCGCCACCGTCATCGAACTCTTCGACGGACTCGCCGCCGACAGCCAGAACCGCTGGCCGTCGCTCGCCTTCGACCTGATGGCGTTCAACGGCATTCTGTCGCCATTCCTGCCCGCCGGCTTCTACTACAAGACCTTCATGTGGCCGCCGAAGTGGTGGGAGAAGCTCTACGAGCCGGCCATCCGACGCGCCGCCGGGCTCGGCCGCGCGTCGGCGCTGCCGGACCCGGACCGCTACGAGCGCGCCACGCTTCACTGCGACGTGCTGGTGGTCGGCGCCGGCCCCGCCGGCCTCATGGCGGCGTTGGCGGCGGCCAGGCTCGGCGCGCGCACCGTGCTGGCCGAGCAGGACCATCGTCCCGGCGGCGGCCTGCTCGCGACCACCGTCGCCGTGGACGGCGTACGCGGCGCCGACTGGGCCGAGCGAACGGCCGCGGCGTTCACCTCCATGGAAAACACCACGCTGCTGACCCGCACCTCGGTATTCGGCTACTACGATCACAACATCCTCGGCGCCGTCGAGAGGGTGGGCGATCACCTCGCCGAGCCGCCGCCCCACCAGGTGCGCCAGCGCCTGTGGCGCATCCACGCAGGGTACGTGGTGCTGGCCACCGGCGCCGTCGAGCGGCCGCTGGTGTTCGGCGACAACGACCGGCCCGGCATCATGCTGGCGTCGGCGGCGCGCACCTATGCGACCCGCTACGCCGCCCGCCCGGGCGACGCGGCGGTGGTGCTCACCAACAACGACAGCGCCTACCACGGCCTCGCCGAACTCACGGCGGCCGGGGTCGAGGTTCGGGCCGTGATCGACAGCCGCCGCACGGTCGAACGGGCCGTCGCCCGGCTCGCCGGGGCCGCCGGCGCCCGCCACTTCGCCGGCGGACTCGTGCGCCGCGTGCGCGGCCGCTCGCGGGTGCGCGCGGTCGAGATCGACGCCGCGGGGGTCACCGCGCGCATCGACTGTGACCTGCTCTGCGTATCGGGCGGCTGGAACCCGGACATCGCGCTGGCCTCGCAGACGGGCGCGCGCCCGGTATGGTCGGAGCAACTCGCGGCCTTCGTTCCCGGCGGACCGCGCCAGCGGGAGGCCTCGGCGGGCGCGGCACGCGGCACCTTCGACCTCGCCGCGGCACTCGGCGAGGGCGCCGACGCGGGCGCTCGCGCCGCGAATGAGAGCGGCTTCGCCGGCGACGCACCACGACCACCCGCGGTCGACGGCTCCACATCTTACGCGGTCGAGCCGCTTTGGCGCGTGCCTGGCACCCACGGAAAGGCGCTGGTTGACCTGCAGAACGACGTCACCGCCGCGGACGTCGCGCTGGCGGCGCGCGAGGGTTACCGCTCGGTGGAGCATCTCAAGCGCTACACCACGCTCGGCATGGCCACGGACCAGGGCAAGCTGTCGAACGTCAACGGCCTGGCCATCCTCGCGGCCGAGCGCGGCGAACCGATCGAGCGGGTCGGCACCACCACCTTTCGCCCGCCGGCGGTTCCCGTGGCCATGGGCGTGCTGGCCGGCACCGCGCGCGGCCGCCACTTCCAGCCCACGCGGCTGACGCCCATGCACGAGTGGTCGAAGCGCGCCGGCGCGGTGTTCGTGGAGGCCGGGCAGTGGCTGCGCGCCCGCTACTACCCGCGGGACGGCGAGGACATGATGGCGGCGTCCTGCCGCGAGGTCGTCGCCACCCGCGAGTCGGTGGGCCTGTGCGACGTGTCCACCCTGGGCAAGATCGACATCCAGGGGCCCGACGCGGCCGAGTTCATCGACCGCCTGTACTCGAACGGCTTCAGGTCGCTGCCGGTGGCCAAGGCGCGCTACGGGCTGATGCTGCGCGAGGACGGCATGGTGATGGACGACGGCACCACGTCGCGCCTGGCCGATGACCGCTACTTCATGACCACCACGACAACCGGCGCCGGCGCCGTGATGACCCACGTGGAATTCTGCCACCAGGCGCTATGGCCACAACTCGATGTGAGCTACTCGTCGGTCACCGACCAGTGGGCCGCGATGGCCGTCTCGGGGCCCAACAGCCGGCGGGTGCTCGAGAAGTTCCTCGACGGCATCGACATCTCGGCCGAGGCATTCGGCTTTCTCGCTGCCGCCGAGTTCGATCTCGCCGGCATGCGGGCGCGGCTGTTCCGCATCAGCTTCTCGGGCGAACTTGCCTTCGAGCTGTACGTGCCGGCCGGATACGGCGAGTCGGTGTGGCAGGGGCTGATGGACGCCGGCCGCGAGTTCGGCATCGTGCCCTACGGCACCGAGGCGCTCGGCATCATGCGCATCGAGAAGGGGCACGTCGCCGGTCCCGAACTCAACGGCCAGACCACCGCCGCCGACCTCGGCCTCGGCAGCATGATGAGTTCAAAGAAGCGCGACTACATCGGCCGGGTGCCGGCGAGGCGCGAGGCCTTCGCCGATCCGCGCCGCGAGCGGCTGGTGGGCATCCGCCTCGCGGGCGCCGGCGAGCGGCTCTACGCCGGCGCCCATCTCGTCGCCCCCGGCAAGGCCGCGACGATCGAGAACGACGAGGGTCATGTCACGTCCGTCACCTACAGCCCGATGCTCAAGACGTGGATCGCCCTGGCACTGCTCAAGGGCGGCGCCTCGCGCATCGGCGAGCGATTGACCGCCGTCGACCTGCTGAGGAAGCACAGTGCCGAGGTCGAGGTGGTGTCGCCGCATTTCTTCGATCCCGGCAACGAGCGCCTCGATGGCTGAGTTGACTTCGAAATCGCCGCTCTCCGGCATCCTTGCCGACGGCCTGCACGGCGCC
>CBFGVH010000113.1:0-10152 GCA_965652415.1 uncultured Gammaproteobacteria bacterium
AGTGATCTTCGCGCCGGCACCCGCCGGCGCTTTTTTTTGGGTGTCCTGAAAGACCGCTGCTGAAAGACCGCTGAAAGACCCGAACAGGATCGGCGCCGCAGGGTGCGCTTCAGCGCACCCTACCAGCCGCCGCCTCCACCGCCCCCGCCTCCGCCGCCGGACGAACCGCCGCCGCCCGAACCCGATGACTTGCCCGGGGCGGTGGCGGCGGCGGCGATCGCCGAGCCGAGGGAGTTGCCGATCGCCGAAGAGAACGCGCCCATGCGTGATGGACTGAACCGCGAGCCGCGATACCATGACGGGCGGTAGGCCCTGCCCTCGTCCTCGAGGCGGGCGAACTGGCCGGCGAAGCGCTCGGCCCAGCGGTTCTCGACGTCGAGGGCGAGCGCGTAGGGCAGGTAGCGTTCGAAGAGTTCGGGCGTCTTCTGAGGAGGATTGCGCAGGTTCATCTCGTCCTTCTCTGCCACGTCCAGGAACAGCCGGAAGCCCTCGGCCTTGTCCAGCAGCTGACGGCCGGCGCGACTGGGGGCCTTCAGCAGCTGAAAGAAGGCGAGGTTGACGGCCAGCGCCGCGAGCAGCACGAACGGCAGTGCCGGCGAACCCTGGGTGAACAGTACGTAGATGCCGACCACCTCGCCGGCGACGAATGGAATGGCGAAGGCGCTCGCGAACAGGGCGCCGATCCACTCCAGCACCGAGCTGGCGCCGCGCCACGCGCGCCATGCGTTGCGCAGCAGCACCACCACGCCCACGCTCCAGAACGACAGCCACAGCGACATGAACAGCGACACCTCGCGCTCGGCCGGCGCCAGGGTCCATGCCGCGGCGGCGAGCATCGCCAGCGTGATCGCAGCGCCGGGCACCATCCAGCCGCGGTTGGTGCGGAAATAGACCTTGTCGTAATCGCGCCTCAAGGCGGACTCGTGCGCCGACAGGGCCGCGCGGATGCGCGAGTGGTTCTTGCGCTCGAGCACCACGCGATCGAGTTGACTGCCGCTCGCCGCGGAGCCATCCGTTGCGTGGGCCGAGGTGCCGCTGCCGGCGGCCGTCAGCCGGTCCTTGAGCATGCCCACCAGCATGCGCGGCACCATGGCGATGGAATCCTGTTTCGCCGGCAGCGAGGCCAGCAGCTGTTCGAGCTGCGCAGACGTATGCGCATGGGGCGCCGTGCTCACGAACAGCGCGTTGATCAACGCCTTTTCGCCGGGAGCGAGGCCGGCCGCCTCCTTGCCGGTGCGGGTGACGACCACGTCGCTGCCGCTGTCGTCGATCTCGACCAGTCCCTTCACGGCAAGATTGACCAGCGCCGCGGCGAAGGTCTTGTGGTCGTAGCCCATGCGGCGGATGAAGCGCATCGACGCCGGCGAGTACCCGGCAGGCGGTTCGTACAGCGGCACGATGACGCCCGCCTCGGGATCGCGGCCGTGACGATGCCAGGCGGCGAGGTAATAAACGAGCAGCACGCAAAGTCCGACGATGCCGACCAGGTACGGCGCGTTGTCCCTGATGAGGTAGCCGAGGTTCTCGGCCGCGCCGGGTGCCTCGACGTGACCCTTGGGCCAGGTCACCACGATGGTCAGGCCCTCGCCCGGCGCGAGCGCCCGGGTGGCGGCGAAGCGCACGGCTTCGTCCGGATCGACGCGGGCGCGGTAGTCCTGCCCCTGCGCGCCGCGCGGGCCGGTGTAGCCCTCGGCGCTGACGGCGTCGAACGGGACGCTCGCGGGCAGCCGCACCTCGGCGCTCGCCTCGAGAATCGGGAACACCCAGTCGTTGCCTGTGACGTTCCAGTACAGCTCGTCATGGGCGTCGAAGAAGCCGAGCTGGCGCGTGGTGCGGTAGGTCAGGGCATAGGTGTATTCGCCTGGCGCGAGCAGGCGGTCGGGATGCCCGATGTAGACCCGCACGCCGTTGCCCTGGCGTTCGCTGTGGTAGTCCTCGGCGGCCCCGTTGCGGCGCACGTCGAGCACCTCGAATCCAACCCGGTAGCGGTTGCCGAGGCGGTCGCGGTAGTCGGTTGGAAAGTCGCGGTAGATGCCGCGCCGGATCTCGGCGCCCTCGGCGCGCACGCGGATGGTCTCGGTGACCGTCATCGAGGCATCGGCGAGGACCTCGATGTCGCTGTGAAAGGAGAGTATCTCCTCGCGCGCCTCGGCGGCGCCGGCCGCGAGCAGGAACAGGCACAGCAGCAAGCGCGCGATCATGGTCGGCTCCCGTCGGGTTCGAAGTAGGCGGCCGGTGTGAAGCGGAAGGTCTTCGCGACCAGGTTGTCGGGAAAGGTGTCGATGCGCGTGTTGAGGTTTCGCACCGCGCCGTTGTAGTAGCGGCGCGCGTACTGGATGTGGTCCTCGACGTCGGAGATCTCGTGCTGCAGGTCGAGGAAGTTGCCGCTGGCCTTCAGGTCCGGGTACTGCTCGGCGAGCGCGATCAGCTTGTGTATGCCGGCACCCAGCCGGCCCTCGGTGTCGGCCAGCTTCTCGACGTCGGCGATACCCATGGCCTCGACGCGAAGCGCGGTCACCGTCTCGAGCGTCGCCTGCTCGAAGGCGGCGTACCGGCGCACCGCCTCGACCAGCTTGGGGATCAGGTCGTGGCGGCGCTTGAGCTGCACGTCGATGTCGCTCCACGCCGCCAGCACGCGATTCTTGTCACGCACCAGCAGGTTGTAGCTCGCCACGATCCAGCCGATGGCGGCGAGCGCCGCGACCGCGAGGATCCATTCCATTTTCCATGCCCCGTTCGAGGTTCGATCACCCCGACGCGCCGGGGCGCGGCAATCTTGACACGACTCGCGCCGACAATCGATAGCGGCGAAGGCGACGGTCGCGCTAATTCCCGGCAAGCGCCGACAGGCGCTGCATCAGTTCGGGATGGTCGAACTCGCGGCCGCCGATCGCGCGGGCGACGACGCGGCCGGCCGGGTCGACGATGAAAGTCGTCGGCAGTCCGCGCACGCCCCAGCGCTGAAGCGCGGCACCGTCGCGGTCGAACAGGACCGGGAACGTCGGCGACGGATCGACGGCACCGAGAAAGCCGAACACCGTCTCGAAGTCCTCGCCCACGTTGACCGCGAGCACGCTGACGCCCTGCGCGCCGATCGCCTGGTGCATGCGCTCGAGCGACGGCATCTCGCGCCGGCACGGCGGGCACCACGTGGCCCAGAAGTTGATCACCACGACGTTGCCGCGAAGGGACGCGAGATCCACCGCATCGTCATCCATGTCCTCGAGCACCAGTTCCGGCGCCGGGTACGGTTCGACCGCGGTCAGGCCGTGCGTCAGGGGCGGTTGTTCCTGGGCCGCGGCGACGGCGCCGAGCGCCAGCAGCAACGCCGCGACGATGCGTTCAGGACGCACGGGTCACTCCTTCGAGAGTGGCCTCGTAGTCCCGACCCCCGACGCGCCAGCGCGCGACGATGTCGAAGCGTTCGCCGGAAGCGAGGCCGGATGTGAGCATGCCCTGGTTCCAGTCGCCGCCCGGCTGGTAGGACTGCGACGGCGGGAACTGGGCCCAGCGAAATGCCAGGAGCGCCGGATCGGAAAGATCGAACGCGGCCAGGCGCTCGTTCCAGTAGTCGAAGGACAACGGCGGCCGCTCGCCGGCTTCATGCATGACACCCCAATCGTCGAGCTCGTAGTGCAGCACCCCGGGCGCGGCATCGTTGCGCAGGATGGTCATGAACACGCAGGCGGTGGCGTAGACCTCGGTCGCCTTGACGCCGAATCCGCGATTGAGATAGAACGCCCGCGCCTGGTCGGGCAGGATCTGGGTCAGCGAGAAGGTCACGCCGTGGGCGGCGGTGGTCCAGGTGCGCGCGCCGGTGTCGGGATGGACGCTCTCGCCCTGCGCAGCGTGGGCGGCGCCGGCCAGGGCGAACAGCAATATCGGCAGCAGACTTTTCACGGCGGCGCGGCTCATACCGCCGTCTACTTTACCGCGCGTATCGATCCGTTGGCCATCGTCGCCAGTCAGTCGAGGTAGGACAGCAGCACGCCGCCGAAGATCACCCCGCCGATCCAGCTGTTGTTCACGAAGGCACGAAAGCAGGCCCCGCGGTCGCGGTCGCGGCACTGGAAGACGAGCAGGGCGGCGATCAGCGCGGCGACGGCGAGCGAGGCGAGGAACCACGCGTCGAGGCCGGCGCGCATGCCCGTGAAGGCGACGAGGACGAAGAAGGCGACATAGAACAGCGACACGAACAGGAGATCGTGGCGGCCGAACAACACCGCCGTCGACTTGACACCGATCTTGAGGTCGTCCGGACGGTCGCTCATCGCGTACATGGTGTCGTAGGCCACCGTCCAGCACAGGTTGGCGGCCAGCAGCCACCACGCGGTGGCCGGCACCGCGTCGAGGTGGGCGCTGAACGCCATCGGGATGCCCCACGAGAATGCCACGCCCAGGTGCACCTGGGGCAGGTGGGTGAAGCGCTTCATGAACGGGTAGGTCACCGCGATGGCCAGTCCCGCCAGCGACAGCAGCACGGTCAACCGATTGAGTTGAAGCACCAGAGCCAGGGCGACGAGGCCGAGCATCACGAACAGCACCATGGCCTCGCGCACGCTGACCGCGCGCGAAGCCAGCGGCCGGTCGCGGGTGCGCTCGACGTGGGGGTCGAAGTCGCGGTCGGCATAGTCGTTCATCACGCAGCCGGCGGCGCGCATGACGATCACGCCGGCGATGAAGATCACCACGATCTCCGGGTCGGGCCGTCCGCTGCCGGCGATCCACAGTGCCCACAGGGTCGGCCACATGAGCAGCAGCCAGCCGATGGGACGGTCGAGGCGCATCAATCGAACGTACTGCCAGGCGCGCGCGGCGACATCAGACATCGGCCAGCTCCATCTTCGAGCGTACCCAGCGGTGCATGATGCGCCGGGCACGCTCCGGGTGATCGCGCACCAGCACCTCGGCGGTGCGGCGCACCATGGGCAACAGCGGCTGGTCGAGCATCAGGTCGGCGACCACCATGCGGGTGAGGCCGCTCTGGCGCACGCCGAGGATCTCGCCGGGGCCGCGCAGCTCGAGGTCGCGCCGTGCGATCTCGAAGCCGTCGGTGCTCTGGCGCATCACGGACAAGCGCGCGCGCGCCAGCTCCCCGAGCGGCTGGCGGTACAGCAGCACGCAGTAGCTGCGGCGCGCGCCGCGGCCGACCCGGCCGCGCAGCTGGTGGAGCTGGGCGAGGCCCAGGCGCTCGGCGTTTTCGATCACCATGAGGCTGGCGTTGGGCACGTCGACGCCGACCTCGATCACCGTGGTCGCGACCAGCAGGTCGATCTCACCGCGCCGGAAACGCTGCATCACCGCTTCCTTCTCCGCGGATTTCATGCGCCCGTGCACGAGGCCGACGCTCAGCGTGTCGAGCGCCCCGGCGAGGGCGCTCGCGGTGTCGGTCGCCGCCTGCACCTCGAGCACCTCGGACTCCTCGATGGCCGGGCACACCCAGTACACCTGCTCGCCGCGGGCGCAGACGCCGCGGATACGCTCGAGCACCTCGTCTCGGCGCGACTCGGGCAGCACCACGGTCTGGACCGGCGTGCGTCCCGGCGGCAGCTCGTCGATGGTGGTGACGTCCATCTCCGCGTACAGGGTCATGGCCAGCGAGCGCGGGATCGGAGTGGCGGTCATGGTCACTTGGTGCGGCACGGTGCCCTGGCGACGCCCCTTCTCGCGCAGGGCGAAGCGTTGCATGACGCCGAAGCGGTGCTGCTCGTCGACGACGATCAGGGCGAGGCGGGAGAACTCGACACCCTCCTGGAACAGTGCGTGGGTGCCGACCACGAGCTGGGCGACCCCGGTGCGGATCGACTCCAGCGCCGCGCGCCGCTCGCGCGCCCCCTGGCGGCCGCTGAGCGCCACCACGTGGATGCCGAGCGGCTGCAGCCAGTTCATGAAAGCGGCGACGTGCTGCTCGGCGAGGATCTCGGTGGGCGCCATGACCGCGGCCTGGCAGCCGGACTCGATGGCGTCGAGACAGGCCGCCGCGCAGACCAGGGTCTTGCCCGAGCCGACGTCGCCCTGCACCAGGCGGTGGGCGGGCGCGCCGCGCGCGAGGTCCTCGCGGATCTCGGCGATGGCACGCCGCTGGGCGCCGGTGGGAACGAAGCCGAGGCGGGACTCGAGCCTGTGCCACAAGGCGCCCGGCACCGCGATTCGCTCCGCCGCCAGGCGCGTGCGCCGGCGCCGGCTCTGCCAGGCGGCGAGGTGATGGGCGAGTAGTTCCTCGAACGCGAGGCGCAGGCGGGCCGGGTGCTCGCGGGCGAGAATGCCGGCGGCGTCGGGCACGCTCACCGGGTGATGGAGCTGACGCAGGGCGTCGGCCAGCGCGGGGAAGCGGTTCGAGCGCAGGATCTCCTCGGGCAGCAGTTCTTCGGCGATCTCGTCGGCGAGCGCGAGCGCCTGGTCCACCAGGCGCCTGAGCGGGTTTTGCCCGAGCCCCTCGGTCGTCGGATAGACCGGCGTCAACCCGCCGGGCTCGAGCGCCGGCGGTTCGGCGTCGAACACGGTGTACTCGGGGTGGATCATCTCCAGCGCGCGGGGGCCGCGCCGCGCCTCGCCGAAGCAACGCGCCCAGGTCCCCTGCTCGAGGGCGCGCTTCTGGCTTTGCGAGAAGTGGAACAACCGCATGGTCAGGGCGCCGCTCGGGTCGCGGATCTCGGTCAGCAGGGAGCGGCGGCGGCCGAAGGCGACCTGGCAGGACGCGATTCGTCCCTCGACGACGACCTCGGCGCCGGGTCGAACGCTGCCGATGGCTTGCACGGTGGTGCGGTCCTGGTAGCGCGACGGCAGGTGGAAGAGCAGGTCCTCGACGCTCGCGATGTCGAGCCGGGCGAGCTTTTCCTTCAGCCGCGGCCCGACGCCCTTGAGGGACTCGAGCGCAACCCGGCCGCTGGTCAACGCACCGTCAGGAGGCGAGATCGACGATGGCGTCCATCTCCACCGGCACGCCCTTCGGCAGCGCGGCCACGCCTACCGCGGCGCGCGCCGGGTAGGGCTCGGAGAAGTATTCCGCCATGATCTCGTTGACCAGCGGAAAGTGGTTGAGGTCGGTGAGATAGATCGTCACGCGCACCACCTGGTCAAGGCTGCCGCCGGCGGCTTCGGTGACGGCCTTGATGGAATCGAACACGCGGCGGATCTTCGCGTCCATGTCGCCGCCGACGATCTCCATGCTGGCGGGGTCGAGCGGGATCTGGCCGGAGATGTAAAGGGTGTCGCCGGCGCGCACCGCCTGCGAGTAGGTGCCGATGGCGCTCGGCGCGCCGTCGGTGGAGATGACTCGTCTCATGAAGTGTTCCTTGTTCGTCGCCTGTCGTGGTCGCGCCTGTCGTAGTCACGCGTGGGCCGTTCGCGGCAGGCGCCGGCGGCTCAGCCCTTGCGGCGGGAGACGCGGATGACGGACTTCTTGTGCCCCCTGAGCTTGCGCATGATATCCGCCAGGTGCTTGCGGCCCGTCACCGTGATGGTGAAGTTGATGACCGACTGCCGGCCGTCCTTGGATTCTACCGAAACGTTTGTGATATTGCTGCCCTGCTCGGCGATGGTGGCGGCGAGCCGGGCCAGCACGCCGGGCCGGTCGCGCGTGATGAAGCGGATATCGACGGCGAAGTCGCCGGAGACGGTGTCGGCCCATTCCACGTTGAGCCAGTTGTCGGGGTGCTTCTCCTGCTCGGCGATGTTGGGACAGTCGGCGGTGTGGATGACGAGGCCGCGGCCGGCGGAGAAATGGCCCGTGATGCGGTCGCCGGGAATCGGCCGGCAGCAGCGGGCATAGGTGACGAGCAGCCCTTCGGCGCCGTGGATGGGCAGCGGCACGCTGTCGTCGCGGGTCTCGTACTGGCCCTCGGGGAAGAGTTGGCGCGCCACCACCAGCGGCAGGCGCTGGCCGGTGCCGATGTCCTCGAGCAGGCGGTTCCAGTCTTCGAGGTCGAGCTTGCCGAGCAGCCACATCTTGCGCTCGGTGCGCAGCCGCCCCTTCTGTCCGATCTTGACCAGGGCCGCGTTGAGCAGCTGGCGGCCGAGCTTGACCGCGTCCTTCTCGCGCCGGTTCTTGAGGTAGCTGCGGATGCTGGAGCGGGCCTTGCCGGTGACGCAGAAGTTGAGCCACGATGGCGTCGGGTGCGCGCTCTTGGAAGTCAGCACCTCGACATTGTTGCCGTTGGCGAGCACGTGATGCAGCGGCACCATCTCGTGATTGACTCGCGCCGCGACGCAGTGATTGCCGACGTCGGAGTGCACGGCGTAGGCGAAGTCCAGCGCGGTGGCACCCGACGGCAGCTTCTTGATGTCGCCCTTGGGCGTGAACACGTAGACCTGGTCGGGAAAGAGGTCGGTCTTCAGGTGCTCGAGGAACTCCGACGGCGTCGCTCCCTGCGGCTGCATCTCGAGCAGCTCCAGCAGCCAGCGGCGCGCGAGCTGCTGGGGCGCGTCGCGGTCGCCCTCCTGGGTCTTGTAGCGCCAGTGCGAGGCCACCCCGGTCTCGGCCACGCGGTGCATCTCGCGCGAGCGGATCTGCACTTCCATCGACTGGCCGAAGCGGCCGAACACCTGGGTGTGCAGCGACTGGTAGCCGTTGATCTTGGGGATGGCGATGTAGTCCTTGAACTTGCCGTGCACCGGCTTGTACAGGTCGTGCACCACGCCGAGCGCGCGGTAGCAGTCGTCGCGGTTGCCCACCACGATGCGGATGGCGTAGAGGTCGCCGAGGTCCGAGAAGTGCAGGTGCTTGGTCTGCATCTTGCGGTAGATGCTGTAGATGTTCTTCTCGCGCCCGAACACCTCGGCCTCGATGCCCTTCTCGGCCAGCGCCCGGATCAGGGCGTCGCGCACGCCGGCGATGGTCTTGCGCCGGTTGCCGGACAGCTTGCGAACCTCCTCGGCGAGCGCCTTGTAGCGCTTCGGGTACAGGTAGCGGAAGGACAGGTCCTCGAGCTCCTGGGCCCAGGTATGCATGCCGATGCGGTTGGCGATGGCGGCGTAGATGTCCAGCGTCTGGCGGGCGATGCGGCGCTGCTTGTCGGGCTTGAGGCTGTCGAGCGTGCGCATGTTGTGCAGCCGATCGGCCAGCTTGATGAGGATGACGCGGATGTCCCGCGACATCGCCAGCAGCATCTTGCGGAAGTTCTCCGCCTCGGCCTCCTCGCGGCTGTCGAACTCGAACTGGCCGATCTTGGTCACGCCTTCGACCAGCTCGGCCACGTCGTCGCCGAACCGGGTCACCAGCTCGTCGCGGGTGACCGCGGTGTCCTCGATGGTGTCGTGCAGGATCGCCGCGATCAGGCTGCGGCTGTCGAGCCGCATCTCGGCCAGGATGCGCGCCACCGCGATGGGATGGTAGATGTAGGGCTCGCCGCTCGAGCGCGTCTGCCCCTCGTGGGCTTCGGCGCCGAGCATGTAGGCGTCGTAGACGCGCGCGATCTCCGCGGCGGGCAGGTACCGCTCGAGGTATCCGACGAGGTCGCTGATGAGGATGCGGCTCTCCGGCACGCTCCCCGGCGGGGCGAAATCGGGGAAGATGCCGTCGCCGCCGGTCAGCGTGCCGGCGGCGGGCGGGGTGTCGACCAGTTGCGTCTGGTGGTCCGAGCTCACATGGACTTGACGGTTCTCGCGGACCGCTCCTCAGGTGTTGTCGTCATCCTCGTCTGCTTCGACGTCGACGACATCGTCGATGTCGGCGTCGGCGTCTGCTTCCTCGTCCAGGTCGGCACCGGCCTCGTCGCCGCCTTCCTCGTCGGTGGCGGCCATGATCGGCTCGTCATCGTCGTCGTCGGCGAATCTGAAATGATCCTCGATGGACCGTTCCAGCCCCTCGGTGCTGAATGTCACCGTCTCGACCTGCTCGACCAGGATTTCCTTGGTGATCTTGCCCTCGGCGATCTCGCGCAGCGCGACCACGGTGTCCTTGTCGTTGTCCCGCGGCACCAGCGGGTCGTGGCCGACGGCGAGCTGGCGCGCGCGCTTGGTGGCCACCAGCACCAGCTGGAAACGGTTGTCGACGTGTTCGAGGCAGTCTTCTACGGTAACGCGTGCCATGGATACTCTCTATGAATGATGACTGAAGCGGAATCGACCCCGCGAGCGCCGAACGGGCGCGATGCGGGCGGGACGACCCGGTCACGTGGTTGAATGTGGGGTTCTGTCGCGATCGCGGCAAGC
>CBFGVH010000114.1:0-9869 GCA_965652415.1 uncultured Gammaproteobacteria bacterium
GGACCCCGAGGAGATCGACGCCGCGCCGCTCCTCGCATTCGGCGAGGCGAACCCGGGCGCGACCGGCACCCCCGACCACTGAACGAACTCCGCGACGCACGTCCGGCGGCATCGACTGCGGCCGGGGGTCCTCATTCGCGCCAGATACGCACCGGCGCCGACCATTTTCCATTCGATCAGCAAAAGACAGAAGGTGACATGACTCAAAGGATCAACGTACTGAAGTTCGGAGGCTCTTCGCTTGCCACGCCCGATCACGTCCGCCGGGTGGCGGGGCAGATCGCCGAGCGACGCCGCCGCGGCGAGTCCCTGGTCGTGGTGGTTTCCGCCATGGGCAAGTCGACCGAAACGCTCATGAATCTCGCCGGCGACATCTCGCGCGATCCGCCGCGCCGCGAGCTGGATCGACTGCTGAGCACGGGCGAATACGTCTCGAGCGCGCTGGTCAGTATGGAGCTTGCGCGCCAGGGCTGCGACGCGGTGTCGCTGAGCGGCGCCGAGGCCGGCATCGTCACCAACGACCGCCATTTCAACGCCGCCGTCGACCGCGTCGACACCGGCCGCCTCGCGGCGGAGCTCGCGGCGGGCCGGGTGGCGGTGGTGGCCGGCTACCAGGGCATGAGCCCGGGCGGAGAAGTGACCACGCTCGGTCTTGGCGGATCGGACACCACCGCAGTGGTGCTCGCCGCGGCACTCGGCACCGGCCACTGCGAGATCTGTTCCGACATCGACGGGGTCTACTCCGCTGATCCGCGGGTGGTCGAGTCCGCCCGCAGCATACCGAGCATCAGCCACGACGAGATGGTCGAGCTGGCGCGCCACGGCGCCTCGGTGCTCAATCCGCGCGCCGTCGAGCACGCCCGCGACCGCGGCGTGGCCATCCACGCGCGCAGCACCTTCGAACCCGAGGCCCCGGGAACCTGGATCCGCGACGTCGAGGCCGACGGCGCCCGCGTGGTGGGCGTCGCCAGTCACGACGCCGTGCTGCCGCTGTATTTCGAAGCCGGCGACAAGCGCGCCAGCGCGGCCGCCGAGACTCTGCGGCGCGAACTGGACGACGACGACGTGTTCATCGACCACTCGGGCGAGCCGGGCAGTCGTCGCTGCCTGGTGATCCCGGCCGAGCGCTTGCCGGAGGTGTCGACCTTCGCCGAGGACATCAAGAAACGTTTTCCGGGCCGGGTGACCGTCGGTCCCGAGCTCAGCTCGGTGTCCGCCATCGGCCTCGGCATCGGCCGCGCCCGCGAGGCGCGCAAGGCATCGGCGCGCTACTGCGACGCGGTCGGCATCGAGCGCCGCCAGCAGTTCGTCGTGCCCCACGCCATTACCTGCGTGGTCGCCAGCGCTCATCGCGGCGATCTCATGAACGCATTTCACCAGGGCTTCGACTGCCCGTCGAAGGAGGCCGCATGAAACATCTCGACATGCAACTGGCCGGTGCCTTCGAGCGACCCGTCGCCGACGCGCCCGCGCGGCCGGCACGAATCAAGCGAGCGCGCCCGCGAAACATCGTCTACCGGCCCGCGACACCCGCCGACGGCCGCGAGATGTGGCGTTTCGTCCAGGAGGCCGGCGTGCTGGAGCTCAACCAATCGTACGCCTACATCCTCATTTGCCAGCATTTCGGTAACACGTGCCTCGTGGCCGAAACCGACGAGGGCATGGTCGGCTTCGTGCTCGCCTACGTGCCGCCGCGCCAGGAGGACACGGTGTTCGTGTGGCAGATCGGCGTGGCGAAGGAAGTCCGCGGACGGGGCGTCGGTCTGCACCTGCTGCGTCACCTGCTGGCCCTGGACGGCTGCCGCAACGTCAGGTACGTCGAGGCCAGCGTCACGCCGTCGAACAAGCCGTCGCAGAACCTGTTTCGCGCCTTCGCCCGCAAATGGGGCGTGAGCTGCCGCCGCCTGCCGTTCTTTCCGGCCGAGTTCTTCCCCGAGAAGCACGAGCCCGAGCACCTCTACCGCATCGGGCCGCTGCACTGGCCGGCGGCCTGAGTACATTGGCGGCCCCTTACCGAATTCACCGAACCCAAGGAGACATCATGAACAAGATCATCGACACGCACGAGTCGGAAGTGCGCGGCTACTGCCGCTCCTTTCCGGCAACTTTCGAACGGGCCAAGGGCCCGTGGCTGACCGATACCGAGGGCAATCACTACCTCGACTTCCTGGCCGGTGCCGGATCGCTCAACTACGGTCATAATCCGGACGACCTCAAGCAGGCGCTGGTCGAGTACGTCGAAGCGGACGGCGTCGGCCACACTCTTGACCTTTACTCGCGCGCCAAGGAGCAGTTCCTCGCCCGCTTCAACGAGGTGATCCTCGAGCCGCGCGGCTTCAAGTACAAGGTGCAGTTCCCCGGGCCGACCGGCACCAACGCCGTCGAGGCGGCCCTGAAGCTGGCGCGCAAGGTCACCGGGCGCACCAACGTGGTGTTCTTCACCAACGCCTTCCACGGCATGACCACGGGATCGCTGGCCGTCACCGGCAACGCGACCAAGCGCGCCGGCGCGAGCCAGCCGCTGGCCAACGCCACGGCAATGCCCTTCGACGGTTATCTCGGCGAGGGTGTCGACACGCTCGACTACTTCGAGCGAGCCCTGGCCGACGCCGGCAGCGGGCTGGACAAGCCGGCCGCGGTGATCGTCGAGACCGTGCAGGGCGAGGGCGGGGTCAACGTCGCCTCCGCCGGCTGGCTGCGCCGGCTCGAGACGCTGTGCCGGCGCCACGGCATCCTGCTCATCGTCGACGACATCCAGGTCGGCTGCGGTCGCACCGGCAAGTTCTTCAGCTTCGAGGACGCCGGCATCCGCCCGGACATGGTCACGCTGTCGAAGTCGCTCAGTGGTTACGGCCTGCCGTTCGCGGTGGTACTGATCGACCCGACCCTCGACGCCTGGGCGCCGGGCGAGCACAACGGCACCTTTCGCGGCAACAACTTCGCCTTCGTCACCGCCGCCGCCGCGCTCGATCGCTGGGAACGCAACGAGATCACCCCGCGCGTGGAACGCCTGGGCAGGCAGGTCGAGGCGCGCCTGGAGGCGATCGCGGACCGGCACCCCTCGCTCGGCGCGACCGTGCGCGGGCGGGGCTTCATCTGGGGGCTGGACTGCGCCACCGACGCCGCTGCCGAACTGATCTCGAAGGCGTGCTTCGACCGCGGCCTGATCATGGAGACGGCAGGCATCGACGACACGGTGCTCAAGTTCCTCGCCCCGCTCACGATCGACGACGCTGACCTCGCCCGCGGCCTCGACATTCTCGACGAGGCCGCCGCCGAGGTGGCCGGCTCGCTCGACGGCAACCGCGAAGCGGCGTAAGGAGTCAACGATATGATCGTCAAGAAACTGAAGGACCTCGAGGGCACGGAGCACGAAGTGGACGGCGGCAACTGGGTCAGCCGACGGTTGATCCTGGCCGACGACAGGATGGGCTGCTCGGTGCACGACACCATCATCAAGGCGGGCACCGAGACGCACATCCACTACAAGAACCACCTCGAGGTGGTCTACTGCATCGACGGCGCCGGCGAAGTGGAAACCATTGCCGACGGCAAGGTGTACCCGCTCGAGGCCGGCACCCTGTACGCCCTCGACCAGCACGACGAGCACCTGCTGCGCGCCAATCGCGGCGTCGACATGCGCATGGTGTGCGTGTTCAACCCGCCGCTCACCGGACGCGAGGTCCACGATGAGTCGGGCGTCTACCCGCTGCTCGAGGCGGGCTGATGAAGCGATACCGTCCGCCGGACAAGCAGGGGCCGGTGGTCCGCCCCGGCGGCGCCGCCGCCGGAGAGGACTACCGCGCCGCGGGTGTGCGCTCGCCGCTTGACACGGGCGGCGACGAAGGCGTTAATTCGCGCTCCATCTCTCCTCACAAGGGCCAGTTTCATGCGGCAGGCGACGGTCGCGTACGACCACGACATGAACCCGCGGCTGGACCGCCTCGCCTCGATCGGCGTGCTGGCTCTGGCCACGGACGCCAGCATCGAGAAGGACTGGCGGACGGTGCTGTCGATGAGCGGCGTCGGGTTCTACGTCGGCCGGGTCGAGAACGAGACCGAGGTTAGCGTCGACAACTTGCGCGCCATCGAATCGCGCATCGGCGCCGGACTCGACGCACTGCTGCCCCACAGCCGTCTCGACTGCATCGCCTTCGCCTGCACCTCGGCGGCGTTGTTCATCGGCGAGGCGCAGGTGGCTCGACTGGTGCGGGCCGCGCGGCCGGGCGTCGAGGTGACCAATCCCCTGACCGCCGCCAGGGCCGCCCTTGCCGCCCTCGGCAGCCGGCGCATCGCCATGCTCACGCCCTACGTCGATGCGGTCAATGTGCCCATGGCCGAGGCGCTCGAGGCCTGTGGTGTCGAGGTCGCCGTCATGGGCAGCTTCTTCAACAGCAGCGACCCGGAGGTGGTGCGCATCGACGAATCGTCGATTCGACGCGCCGCCCTTGACCTGGCGTCGCGGGCGCCGGTCGACGCGGTATTCATCGCCTGCACCGCGCTCGGGGCGTCGCACCTGGTGCCGTCGCTGGAGGACGCCATCGGCCAGCCGGTCACCACCAGCAACCATGCCATGGCATGGCACGCCCTTCGCCTGTGCGGGGTCGACGAGCGCTTCGCCGGCCGCGGCCGGTTGTTCACCCTCGCCCCGAACGCCGTGGACCCTGCCCTCGCCGTCTGAGCCGTGCCGGCCCCGATCGGTTAATTCGGCGTAACGCAGTGAACCCGGGCGGCGTGGTACGGTCGAACCCGTTCAGGTGCGCGGGTCGTCCCGAACCCGCTTCGACCCGGAGACGTTCCCCTCGATGAACACCACGAGATCCCGGCACCCCTCGCCGGCTCACTGGCGGCTCGTACTCGTCGCCGCCTTGTCGCTGTTCGCCCTGGCGACGGCGGCCGCGGTCGCGGCGGCGCCGATCACCAGCGAACTCGATGATCGCGCCTACCGCCGCATCGTGCTCGACAACGGCCTCGAGGCCATGCTGGTCTCGGACCCCGACACCGATCGCGCGGCGGCCTCGCTCGACGTCGCCGTCGGTCACGGCAGCGATCCCGAGGACCGCGCCGGCCTGGCGCACTTCCTCGAGCACATGCTGTTCCTCGGCACGGAGAAATACCCGGAGCCGGGCGAGTACCAGGAGTTCATCAAGAATCACGGCGGCAGCCACAACGCCTACACGACCTACGACCACACCAACTACTTCTTCTCGGTCAGGCCCGAATTCCTCGACGAGTCCCTCGACCGCTTCGCCCAGTTCTTCATCGCGCCGCTGTTCAACGAGGAGCTCGTGCGCCGCGAGCGAGTCGTGGTCGACTCGGAATACTCCGCGCGTTCGGAGGACGAGGGGCGCCGTACGCTCGCCGCGCGCCGCCAGGCGATGAACCCCGCCCATCCGCGCAGCCGTTTCGCCGTCGGCAGCGTCGAGACCCTGGCCGACCGCGAAGGTGACCCGGTGCGCGAGGACCTGGTCAGGTTCTACAACGAGCACTACTCGGCCCACCTGATGAAGCTCGCCGTGATCGGGCGCGAGTCGCTGGACACGCTCGAGGCCCGGGTGCGCTCGGGATTTGCCGATGTGCGCCGGAACGACGCCGAGCGCTTCGTCGCAAATGTTCCATTGCTCCTCGAGGAGACCCTGCCGAGGATGCTCGAGGTGGTGCCGTTGAGGGAGCGCCGCGAGCTGAGCTTCACGTTCGAGGTGCCGAGCACGCTGTCGCATTATCGCGCCAAGCCGCTGCACCAGGTCGCCAACGTCCTCGGTCACGAGGGCGAGGGCTCGCTGCTGGCGGCGCTGAAGGCGCGCGGATGGGCCAGCGCGCTATCCGCGGGGCCGGCCACCATGGACGCCGAGCGGGGTTTGATGGAGATCGGCATCGACCTGACGCCGGCCGGCGTGGAGAACCTGCCGGTCATCGGCGAGATGCTGTTCGACACCATCCGGCTCTTCAGGGAAGAGGGCATCGAACGCTGGCGTTTCGAGGAGCAGGAAAAACTGGCCGAGATCGCCTTCCGCTTCAGCGAGAAATCCGATCCGTTGGCGCTCGTGCAGCGGATCGCCGACCGCATGCACGACTACCCCTGGCAGGAGGTTCTCGTCGCGCCGTTCCTGTTCGAGGAATTCGATGCCGCGCTCATCGACGAGTACCTGGGTTATCTCGTCCCCGAACGGGCGATGGTGACGCTGGTGGCGCCGGGACTCGCGACCGACAGCACCGAGCAGTGGTTCGGGACCGAGTACGCGATTCGGCCGCTGGCGCCGGAGCTGGCGGCGCGCTGGTCCGAGCCGGAGCGGTTCGCCGACATCGTCCTGCCCGGGCCCAACCCGTTCGTACCCCGGAACCTGGCACTGGTAGCCGACGACGACCCGGGCGCCGTGCCGCGGAACATTCGCGAAACGCCGGCGATTTCCCTGTGGCACGACACCGACACCAGCTTCGGCGCGCCGCGCGCGGAGTTCTATTTCAGTTTCCGCAGTCCGCGGGCCACGGCCTCGGCGGCGGACGCCGCGTGGGCCGACCTGTTCACGGAGGTCGTCGAGGACCGCCTCAACACCTTTTCCTACCCGGCCTACCTCGCCGGGCTCGGCTATGAAGTCTATCCGCACCTGCGCGGATTCTCGGTGCGCGTCTCGGGCTTCAACGACCGGCAGGACGCGCTGCTCGCCCGCATCGCAGCGACGCTTCGCGAGGACGACTTCGATGCCGGCCGCTTCGAGCGGATTCGCGCCGGGCTCGTCGAGGAATACCGCAACCGCCTGATGGACAGTCCCTCGAGCCTGGCCGTCAGCGAACTGCAGCAACTCCTGATCGAGGACGCATGGCCGCTCTCCGAGCGCATCGCGCCGCTGGAAGAAGGCACGCTCGAGGGTTTTCGCGACTTCGTCGAGGGTTTCTTCGCCGAAGGCAGCGTGCTGGCACTGTCGGTCGGCAACCGCGGTGCCGACGAAGCGCTCGAGATGGCGTCGATTCTCGAGCGCACGCTGCTTGCCGGCGTCGAGCCGGTGAAGGTGGCGCGCAGTTCCGTGGTGCGCCTCGCGCCGTCCACCGACTACGAGCGCGTGATTCCCTCGCGGCACCCCGACTCGGTGGTCGGGCTTTACAAGCAGGGAGACAGCGACTCCTACGCCGAGCGCGCACTGTTCTACCTCTACGACCAGCTGTCCGATTCGGCCTTCTTCAACGAGCTGCGCACCGAGCGCAAGCTCGGTTACGTGGTGCAGAGCTTCGCCATGCCCATCATCAACGTGCCGGGCATGATGTTCCTGGTGCAGTCGCCGAATTCCCCGGCCGACGAGACCGAGGCGGCGATCCGCGATTTCATCGAGTCCTTCGGGGACCAGCTCGCGGCGCTCGAGCCGACCGCGTTCGAGCGGGCGCGCGCCGCGCTGCTGTCCATGATCAATCGTAACGACGACGACTTGTCGGAGCGTGCGGGCCGTTACTGGCGCGAACTCGACGACGAGGAATACGAATTCGATTCGCGCCAGCGCTTGTCGCGCGCCGTGCAGGAGACTACGATCGCCGACATGCACGAGTTCTCGCGCCGTTTCACGAGTCCCGCGATGTCGTCGCTGGTGGTGCGTGCCGACGGCGGATTCGGTGCAAGCGGGGAGAATGGCAGCGGCGAGGGCGGCGAGGCGATGTCGCGCTCCGCGATCCTCGACCATGCCAGCTTCAAGGGAGAACATGCCGTCTTTTGACGCCGCCGGCGGCGTACCCGCCGCCCTCGTCGAGAACGTCGCCCGCGCCCTGACCCGGCATCGGCTGACGCTGATGACTGTCGAGTCGTGCACCGGCGGGGGTATTGCCGCGGCCGCCACCTCGATTCCCGGCAGCTCCGACTGGTTCGACCGCGGCTGGGTGACCTACAGCAATGCCGCCAAGAGCGATCTCGTGGGCGTCGACCCGGTGCTGATCCACCTGCACGGCGCGGTCAGCGAGCCGGTGGCGCGGGCCATGGTGCGCGGCGCCCTCGCGCGCGCCGGCACGGATCGTGTCGCCGTCGCCGTCACCGGCATCGCCGGGCCCGACGGCGGCAGCGCCGAGAAACCCGTCGGCACCGTGTACATCGCGTGGGCGATGGGGGAGGGCGACGGCGAGCACGTCGAGCACCACCTTTTCGAGGGCGATCGCGCGGCGGTCCGCCGGCAGTCGGTGATCCGCGCCCTCGAGGGCATTGTGGAGCTGGTCGGGGACGACGCTTGAACGACGGGGCGCGGCGCCTGTTCCTCGCGCTGTGGCCCGACCAGGCGCTGCTCGAGGCCTTCGTCGCCGTGCAGCGGGAGGCGAGGCGGGAAACCGGGGGCCGCGCGGTGCCGGTGGAAAACCTGCACCTGACCCTGGCCTTCCTCGGCACGGTCCCGCGGGCGCACGTCGACGCGGTGGCCGCGGCCTGCCGCGCCGTCGCGCTCGAGCCGCATCGCCTCGTGCTCGACCGGGTCGGCCTCTGGCCTCGCGGCGGCATCCTGTGGATCGGAACCAACGACATCCCCGCGCCGCTGGCCCGGCTCGTGGAAGGCCTGAAGGCGGCACTCGAGCCGCTCGGCTTCGTCCCGGAGAGGCGCCGTTTTCACGCCCATGTCACCCTTTGCCGCAACGCCCGGCACCGGCCGTCGTGGCAGGGCGAGCCGATCGAGTGGGGCGTGGACCGGTTCTGTCTCGTGGAATCGGACCTCTCGGGCGCCGGCGCCGCCTACCGGGTGCTGGAGACCTTTGCCGCTGGCGCCGCCGGCGCCCGCGGACAGGCGTCCGAAACACCAGGCGCATGAGTCCGATCCGGTTGGAGCAAGGTCGTTGTCGTTATAAAATACAATGATTTCCCGTCGGGGATTCCGGTTCGCCCGAGCCCCGGCCTCACGTCGCTCCGGCGCACCGTCGCAGCCGGCCTGTCGCGGGGTTTGAAACGCCCGCGCGTACCCTCATAATCGTGATTTCCCCCGTTCCACCTCAACGGAGACATCTGTGGACGAAAACAAGCAGAAGGCGCTTCAGGCTGCACTCGGCCAGATCGAGCGGCAGTTCGGCAAGGGATCTGTCATGCGCATGGGCGACTCCCAGGTCGCGCGCGACATCGAGACCATTCCCACGGGTTCCCTGGGGCTCGATATCGCCCTCGGCGTGGGCGGCCTGCCGCGTGGCCGGGTGGTCGAGATCTACGGCCCCGAGTCAAGCGGCAAGACCACGCTCACGCTGTCGGTGATCGCCCAGGCGCAGAAGCGCGGCGGCACCGCGGCCTTCATCGATGCCGAGCACGCGCTCGATCCGTCCTATGCGCAGCGCCTTGGCGTGGACGTCGACAACCTGCTGGTGTCGCAGCCGGACACCGGCGAGCAGGCGCTCGAGATCGCCGACATGCTGGTGCGCTCCGCGGCGGTGGACGTCGTCGTTGTCGACTCGGTGGCGGCGCTAACACCCAAGGCCGAGATCGAGGGTGAGATGGGCGACTCCCACGTCGGCCTGCATGCCCGCCTGATGTCGCAGGCGCTGCGCAAGCTCACGGGCAACATCAAGCGTTCCAATACCATGGTGATCTTCATCAACCAGATTCGCATGAAGATCGGCGTGATGTTCGGCAATCCGGAGACGACCACCGGCGGCAACGCGCTCAAGTTCTACTCCTCGGTCAGGCTCGACATCCGCCGCATCGGCGCGCTCAAGAAGGGCGACGAGGTGCTCGGCAACGAGACCCGGGTGAAAGTCGTCAAGAACAAGGTGGCGCCGCCGTTTCGCCAGACCGAGTTCGACATCCTCTACAACGAGGGCATCTCCAAGGAGGGCGAGCTGATCGACATGGGCGTGGCCGCCGGCCTCGTCGACAAGGCCGGCGCCTGGTACAGCTACAACGGCGAGCGCATCGGCCAGGGCAAGGA
>CBFGVH010000115.1:0-9866 GCA_965652415.1 uncultured Gammaproteobacteria bacterium
CCCACGCCGGGGACGCAGCCGGCGCGATGGCGTTCGGCTTCCGGGTGACGTGGGTGAACCGGTTCCCCCCGCGACCCGAGCGTCTCGGCCTCGCCGCCGACCACGAGGTGACGAATCTCGAACCGCTGCCGGCGCTGGTCGGCGCCGGCAACTGAACCCGATCGCCTTGACACCGTTCGCTTGCGTCGCGTAGATTTCCTGAACGTATTGCGCCGATTTGATCTGCAGCTTGCGGGCGCGTAACAAATGCTGCTAAAGAGCGGGTGAAAGCCCGCTGAAGCATTGTGCGAGACGGGTTTTCCGGCAGGCCTTTCCTGAAAAGCCCCTCCGACGCGCGCCCGACGGCTGCCCCGACCAGGAGTACCGTCGTGCCCCACGATCCAGTTTCCGCTCCGGGTATCGAAACGCTCGCGATCCGCGCCGGCCAGCGCCGCGGCGCCGAGAACGAGCACAGCGACCCGATCTATGCCACCTCGAGCTTCGTGTTCGCGAACGCCGCCGAGGCGGCGGCCCGGTTCATGGACGGGGCGCCCGGGAACGTGTATTCGCGCTTCACCAATCCCACCGTGCGCACCTTCGAGGAGCGGCTGGCGGCGATGGAGGGTGCGTCATGGGCGCTCGCCACGGCGTCCGGCATGGCGGCGATCCAGACCCTCGCGCTGTCCCTGATGAAATGCGGCGAGCACGCGGTGGTTTCGGCCAACGTGTTCGGCTCCACCGTGTCGCTGTTCGACAAGGTTCTGAAGCGATGCGGCATCGAGACCACGTTCGTGCCGATGGCCGATCCGGCGGCGTGGCGCAAGGCGATTCGTCCTTCCACGCGCATGCTGTTCGCGGAGACGCCTTCCAACCCGCTCTGCGAGATCGCCGACATCGCCGCACTCGCCGAGGTCGCCCACGACGCCGGCTGCCCGCTGGTGGTGGACAACGTGTTCTGCACGCCGGCCCTGCAGCGGCCGTTCGAGCACGGCGCCGACCTCGTCATCCATTCGGCCACCAAGTACCTGGACGGCCAGGGCCGCTGCCTCGGCGGGGCGGTGGTGGGCAACGACGGCGACATCCTCGACGCCTGTTTCAACTACCTGCGCACGGCCGGGCCGAGCCTGAGCCCGTTCAACGCGTGGGTGTTGCTCAAGGGCCTGGAGACGCTCCCGGTGCGGATGCGCGGCCACTGCGAGAACGCGATCGAACTGGCGCGCTGGCTGGAGCGGCATCCGGCCGTGGCGAAGGTCCACTACGCCGGCCTGCCCGCGCACCCGAACCACGAGCTCGCCACCCGGCAGCAGTCGGGCTACGGCGGCGTCGTGTCGTTCGAGGTTCACGGCGCCAGGGCCGAAGCGTGGCGGGTGATCGATGCCACCCGGATGCTGTCCATCACCGCCAACCTGGGCGACGTGAGGACGACCATCACCCATCCTGCCACCACCACACACGGCCGGCTGAGCGACGAACAGCGCCGCAGGGCGGGAGTCGGGGAGGGCCTGATCCGGGTGGCGGTGGGACTGGAGGCGATAGCCGATATCAAGGTGGACCTCGCCCGGGGGCTCGACGCGCTCGTCGTCTGATCGTCCGGCGCCTTGCCAGCCGGCGACTTCGCCTCGAGCGGCCGCCAGCGGCGAATCAAGTACGACCCGTCTCGATCCGTTCCGCAGCAGTGGGCTCAGTCCACTATGCGGCGAAAGTATGGAATGGTGCGATCGAGCCCTTCGTCCAGGCTTACCGTCGGCTCCCAGGCGAGTAGCTCGCGGGCCAGGGTGATGTCCGGGCAGCGCTGGCGAGGGTCGTCCGCCGGCAGCGGCGCGTTGACGATGCGGCTTTTCGAGGCCGTCTTCTCGACCACCCGCTCGGCCAGTTCGCGAATGGTGAATTCGCCCGGGTTGCCGAGATTGACCGGCCCTGTCACGTCAGCCGGTGCGTCCATCAGCCGGATCAAGCCGTCGACGAGATCGTCGACGTAGCAGAACGAGCGTGTCTGGGTGCCGTCACCGTACAGGGTGAGGTCGGCACCCGAGAGGGCCTGGACGATGAAATTCGATACCACTCGACCGTCGTAGGGCACCATGTTGGGGCCGTAGGTGTTGAAGATGCGCGCGACCCGGATCTCGATGCCGTGCTGGCGGTGATAGTCGAAGAACAGGGTTTCGGCGCAGCGTTTGCCCTCGTCGTAGCAGGCTCGAACGCCGATGGGATTGACGCTGCCGCGATAGTCCTCGCGCTGGGGATGGATCTCCGGGTCGCCGTAGACCTCCGAGGTCGACGCCTGCAGGATGCGCGCCTTGATGCGCTTGGCAAGCCCGAGCATGTTGATGGCACCGTGAACACTTGTCTTGGTCGTCTGCACCGGGTCGTGCTGGTAGTGAACGGGCGACGCCGGGCAGGCGAGGTTGTAGATCTCGTCGACCTCGACGTAGAGGGGAAAGGTCACGTCGTGTCGGATCACCTCGAACAGCGGATTGTCGATGAGAGGCAGGATGTTCTGCTTGTTGCCGGTGAAGTAGTTGTCGACGCAGACCACCTCGTTGCCGCGCTCGAGCAGGCGCGCGCAAAGATGGGAGCCGAGGAAGCCGGCGCCGCCGGTGACGAGAATGCGCTTTGGTCGCATGAGAAGTCCTTGAACTGGTGGTCCGGTTGCCGGTGGCGTCGCGGCCTGTTCGGCGGCCGGTCCTCATCCGCCGAAGTGGTCCTGATGATAGAATAATAACGTTTTGTTCCCAACGCCCCTGTCGTTTGACGACCCGCCCCATGTCACAGGATACCCTCAAGGTCGGAATCGTCGGTGGAACCGGCTATACCGGCGCCGAACTCATACGCCTTTTGGCACGCCATCCCGGCGCGCGCCCGATCCTGATCACGTCGCGCCAGGAGGCAGGCACGCGGGTCGCTGACTTGTTCCCCTCCCTGCGAGGTTACACCGATCTCGAGTTCAGCGAACCGGATCCGCGCTCGCTCGCCTCTTGCGACGTGGTGTTCTTCGCCACGCCCAACGGCGTCGCCATGAAGGAAGCGCCGTCGTGTCTCGATGCGGGCGCGCGGGTGATCGACCTGTCGGCGGATTTTCGCCTTGCCGACCGGGCGACGTGGGAGCGCTGGTACAGGATGGAGCACGCGGCGCCGGATCTGCTGGATTCGGCCGTATACGGGCTGCCGGAGGTCGCGCGCGAGCGCATTCGCGAGGCGGCGCTGGTGGCCAACCCGGGCTGCTACCCGACCGCGGTGCAACTCGGCTTCCTGCCCCTCGTGGAGGCGGGCGTGACCGAGGGGCCGCTCATCGCCGACGCCAAGTCGGGGGTGTCGGGCGCCGGCCGCAGCGCCAGCATCAACTTCAACTTGTGCGAGGCGGGCGATTCGTTCAAGGCCTACTCGGCGTCGGGCCATCGACACCTGCCGGAGATCCGCCAGGGGCTCGAGCGCGCGCGTGGGGGGGCGGTCGACCTGACCTTCGTGCCGCACCTCGTGCCGATGATCCGCGGTATTCATGCGACCTGCTATGCACGCGTGCCCGATCGGGCGGTCGATATCCAGGCGCTGTTCGAGAGTCGCTACGCCGATGAGCCGTTCGTCGACGTCATGCCCGCGGGTTTGCATCCCGATACCCGCAGTGTGCGCGGCGCCAACTATTGCCGGATCTCGTGGCACCGCCCGGACGACGGCGACATGGTGGTGGTGCTGGCGGTCGAGGACAACCTCGTCAAGGGTGCGGCGGGACAGGCGGTACAGAACATGAACATCATGTTCGGCCTGCCCGAGACGGCCGGTCTCGAGGCTGCGGGGATCGTGCCCTGAAGCTGCGCCGCCGGACACGATGACGGATTCCAGACCATCGCGCGCGCGGGCATTTACCGGCAACCGGCTGTTTCTGATCATCGGCGCGCTGCTGCTCCTCGGCGGCGTGTTCACGGCCGGCATCGTGTGGTCATCGCTCGATCACGTCGAGCAGCGCCGCGCATACCGCTCCGCCGTCGACGAGGCGGGGCGGCTGTCAAGCCGCAATGCCGACCTGGAGCGGGAAAACGAGGTGCTCAAGACCCGAATCGCGCGCATCGAGCGCCAGCTGCAGGTCAACCAGACCGCGTACGACAAGCTCACCGCCCAGCTGGCCGAGTCGTCAGAGTACATCGCCGAACTCAGGCAGGACCTGGATTTCTACCGCAGCATCATCTCTCCGGGCGACAACAAGGCCGGCGTCAAGATCCAGGATTGGCAGGTGCGCCGCGACCACGCCACCGGCGGCTTCGAATACCGACTTACCGTCGTGCAAGCCCTTGATCACGAGAAGTCGGTTGCCGGGGAGGCGGTCGTGTACATCGAAGGCGTCAGGGACGGTGTCTCACTGCGCCTTGCCATGCCGGATGTCGGCGACGCCCCGCAGCCGCTGTCGTTCCGGTATTTCCAGGTCATCGAGGGCCGGTTCTCGCTGCCGGAATCGTTCCGGCCCACGGCGGCCGTGGTCAGCGTGGTGACACGTCCGGCCGGAGCGAGCAGCGACGCCGAGATTGAGCGCAGCTTCGACTGGGCGGTCGACGGCTAGCCGGATGCCGCGCGGCTTTCGGGAGCGGCACTTTAAAATCGACGGTTCGTCCTTATAAAATAGGGCTGAAACGAAGATCCCCGGAGCATGTGACCGCGATGGAACAGACCAGTACAGACACCACCGGCCTCAACTTGTCGGACAGCGCGCTGCGCCGCGTGGCACGGCTGAAGGCGGAGAAGGGTTCCGACCAGCTCCTGCTCAGGGTGTTTGTCCAGGGCGGAGGCTGCTCGGGGTTCCAGTACGGCTTCAAGTTCGAGACCGAGCGGGACGAGGACGACGTGCTGATCGAGCGCGGCGACGTCAGCGTCGTGGTCGATCCCCTGAGCTACCAGTACCTCGCCGGCGCCGAGATCGATTTTCTCGACGACCTGCTCGGCAGCCGTTTCGTCATCAACAATCCCAACGCCACCACGACCTGCGGCTGCGGTTCCTCGTTCGCGATCTGAGCGCCGGCGCCCGCTGGCGGCTGCGGGTCGGATCCGGAGTGAGTCTTTCGAGGTTGCGGGCGCTTGCGGGATATGGTGTTCAGGGCAGGTACAGCCCGCCAAGCACCGCGGGGCGGCTCGCACCGGTCACCGCCGGCAGGTTGCCGGGCAGTGCGTCGAGCCGGCGGTAAGCCAACCACGCGAATGCAGTCGCCTCGACCCATTGCGGGTCGAGGCCCAGTCCCCCCGTATCGGAAACCCTGACCGGCGCCAGCAGGGCGACCAGGCGCGCCATCAGCACCGGGTTGCGACAGCCGCCCCCGCAGGCGTAGACCGCCTCCACTGCCGGGCAGTATTGCCGGACGGCGTCCACCACGCTGGTCGCGGTCAATTCCAGCAGCGTCGCCTGTACATCGGCGGGATCGAGTGCCGGAAACGCCGCGAGATGGCGCTTGAGCCAGGAGGATCCGAAATGTTCTCGCCCGGTGCTTTTCGGCGGCACGAGCCGGAAATACGGATCCGACGCCATCGCGGCCAGCAGCCCCTGGTCGACCGTGCCGCGGGCGGCGAGCGCCCCGTCGACGTCGAACGCCGGTTGTCCCTGCGCCCTGGCCCAATGGTCCATCAGGCCGTTGGCAGGCCCGGTGTCGAAGCCGGTGACGGCGCAGTGTGTCTCTGCGGGCAGCCAGGTCAGGTTGGCGATTCCCCCGAGGTTGAGGATCACCCGGTTCTCGTCGCGGCTCGCCAGGCAGTGGGCGTGAAACGCGGGCGCCAGCGGCGCTCCCTGGCCTCCCAGGGCCATGTCGGCGCGGCGGAAATCGGTGACGGCGGCGATTCCCGTGGCCACGGCCAGCATGGCTCCGTTGACGACCTGGATGGTGAAGGGGGTGTCGGGGTCGGCGGGGAAGTGGCGCAGGGTCTGACCGTGGCAGCCGATTGCCGCGATCGCGCGGTCGCTCCTCGCCGCCAGCCCGCGGGCGAGATCGGCGTAGATCGCGGTCAGGTGATTGCCGAGCCGGAATGCGCGGTTGAGGCTGTCGCGATCGTCATGAACCAGCGACTCGGCTTCGTCGCGAAGCGGTCGAGGGATCCTCGAACTGGCGGTGTCGAGCAGGCGCACGGCGTCGCCGTCGAACTCGGCCAGCACCGCATCGACGCCGTCGAGACTCGTGCCCGACATGATGCCGATATAGCGCTCGGCCATCGAAGCGGCGCTTAGTTGAGCAGCGATGCCAGCCTGCGGTCGAACGAGCCGGCGACCTTCATGAACTGCTCGCGTTCCGCACCGGCGATGGGCAGCGCGCGCGGGACGTCGACGGTCAGCGGGTTCTTGTGTTCGCCGTTGATGCGGAACTCGTAGTGCAGGTGCGGGCCGGTCGCAAGCCCGCTGCTCCCGACGTAGCCGATCACGTCTCCCTGCCTGACCCGCGCGCCCTTGCGCACGTTCTTGGCGAACCCGTCGAGATGGGCGTAGAGAGTGCTGTAGCTGCGGCCGTGTTGCAGGATGACTGCCTTGCCGTAGCCGCCGTTGAGCCCGGCCTGCTTGACCACGCCGTCGGCGGTGGCGAGCACCGGGGTGCCGCGGCTGGCGGCGTAGTCGACGCCCTTGTGAGCCCGCCACTTTTTCAGGACGGGGTGGAAGCGCTTCAGCGAGAACTGCGACGAGATCCGCGAGAACTTGACCGGCGAGCGCAGGAAGGCGCGCTTGAGGCTGTTGCCGTCGGCGGAGAAGTAGCTGAACGAGCCGTCGGTTTCGACGTGGCGGATGGCAGTGAACGTCTTGTCGCCGATCATGAACGCGGCGGCGACGATGCCGCCGGTGGCGATCTTGCGATCGTCGATGAACTTCTCCTCGAAGATCACCGAGAAACGGTCGCCGGGCTGCAGGTCGCGGTTGAAATCGATATTCCACTTGAATATCGCCGCAAGGCGCAGCATGAACTGGTCCGACAGTCCAGCGTCGGCGCCGGCCTGGAACAGGGAGCTGCGGATGCGCCCGATCGCCTCGCGCTCGCGCACCTCGATGGCCCGTTCCTCGATGGCGGCGGCGACCTCGTCGCCGTCGAGTTCCATGGCGAGCGTGCGCACTGCGTCGGTGTTGTATCTCAGTGCCTCGAGTCGACCACCGGTGTCGAATCGTAGCCGCAGGTTCGGCCCCGTCTGCAGGGTATTGAGCAGCTTGCCGTGCTCGGCCGCGATCAACCTGTGGGTCACTTCGGAGTTGATGCCAAGACGCTCGAAGATCGCACTGAGGGTGTCACCCTTCTTTATATCGAAGACGTTCCAGCCCGAGCCCGCGAGCGTGTCCATTGCGGTGAGGTCGAGCCGGGTGTCGACACTGAACAGCTCGATGTCGCCCTGCTGATCCTCGAAGCCGGTCTCCAGCTCGAGGTAGGGCGGGAGCGGCGACTGCACAGATGCCGTTGTCTCGGCGGGGACCTCCGTGGTCGCGGCCACGGGGCCGTCATCGGCCCGCCGGTCCGCGTCGATGGCCCGGGGAATCGACGCCAGCTGGCCTGTGCCGTTGTGCGGGCCGAACTCGAGGCCGGGCAGGGCGTATTCGTCATCGGCCCATTCGAAGACGTCGTCGGGCAGCGAGCGCGGCGGCGCCCAATCGAGCGGGTCGCGAATCGTGATGTCGAGGCGGCCATCGTCCGCATCGGTCGCGAAACCGGGTGCCGTGCCGAACACCGGGCCGATCGATGCGGCCGACGCGCGGCGGCTATTGTCGATGTCGATGGACGCGCTGGGATCGCCGCCGAGCCACGCGCCGACGAGCACGGTGATCATGGCGGTGGCGAGCCAGTGGGAGTGTGATCCGGCGCGACGCCCGGGACGGGGTCTGTCGCCGGCGACGAGAAACTTGAGGTCGCGCGAAAACAGCTCCGGCGGTCTGCGACTCATGTGCCAGGTGCTTGTCGGTTCTGGTTGCTGGATACGACAAAGGCGCGGTCCTCGCGCCGGCTTGGACGGGTAATCTAACCCGCGACGGCCGCGAAGGTCAAAACGAATCACTCCCGGCGCAAGTTAGGTCCGGAACCGGTGGACGGCACGCTGAAGACCATGAAAGGATATCACCGGCTTATCGCGTGCACTTCAGAACGTTCCGAAGCAACGCGAGTCAAGATGCTCAAATATCGTGGAGACACAGGTTCGCAGGCGGACAGGTTTCGCTTGATAAATGGTGTTCCCGTCTTTAGTCTTGCGCGCCGCACTTGAATTCAACCCACTGCGGAGGCCCGGCCAGGTGGCGAACGTACCGACAAAGTCCGATCAGCTCGTCGAGCTCCTGCGCGGCACGGACGAAGTCCTTCGCGAGGACGAGCTCGCCGAGCGCCTGGCCCGCGCACGACCGCTCGAGGTCAAGGCGGGGTTCGACCCCACCGCGCCCGACCTGCACCTCGGCCACACGGTGCTCATCAACAAGATGGCGCAATTCCAGCGCCTCGGTCACAACGTCACCTTCCTCGTCGGGGACTTCACCGGGTTGATCGGTGATCCGACCGGCAAGAACTCCACCCGGCCGCCGATGTCGGAAGAGGAGATCGCCGCCAACGCCGAAACCTACAAGGAGCAGGTGTTCAAGATCCTCGATCCTCAGCGGACGAAAGTGGCGTTCAACTCGACTTGGTGCGACGGCCTCGGCGCCCGCGGCATGATCCGGCTGGCGGCGCGCTACACGGTGGCTCGGATGCTGGAACGGGACGACTTCAGCAAGCGATACCGCTCCGGCCAGCCGATCTCCATCCACGAGTTCCTGTATCCGCTCATGCAGGGCTATGACTCGGTGGCGATGAAGACCGACGTAGAACTCGGCGGGACCGACCAGAAGTTCAACCTGCTTGTCGGCCGCGAGTTGCAGAAGCAGTACGGCCAGCCGCCGCAGATCGTCATGACCGTGCCCATCCTCGAAGGGCTCGACGGCGTGAACAAGATGTCCAAGTCGCTCGGGAACTACGTCGGTATCACGGAGCCGCCCACCGAGATGTTCGGCAAGCTCATGTCGATATCCGATGAACTGATGTGGCGGTACTTCGAGCTGCTTAGCCTGAAGCCGGCGAGCGAGATCGAGCGGCTGCGGCGCGAGGTGGCCGAGGGCGCCAATCCGCGCGACGTCAAGTTCGCCCTGTGCGAGGAAATCGTCACCCGGTTCCACTCGAAAAGCGCCGCCGACGCGGCCCGGGCGGAGTTCATCAACCGGTTCCAGAAGGGATCCCTGCCCGCCGAGATGCCACTCGTCGAGATCGTTGTCGGCGACGAAGGCATTGTAGTGGCGGCCGCGCTCAAGGCAGGCGGCCTCGTGTCGAGCAACGGCGAGGGCATGCGGATGATCGACCAGGGTGCCGTGAGGATCGAGGGCGAGCGGGTGGAAGACAGAAAGCGGGTTCTGCCGAGGGGATTCGAGGGCGTGATCCAGGTCGGAAAGCGCAAGGTGGCCAGGGTCCGGTTGCGCTGAGCCGTTCAGGTATGGCGTAACTTGTTGATCTGCCGCCGCCTGCTTCGCCTCCCCGGCGGGCCGGCGAAAAAAGTCTCGAAACGGGCTTGGCAAGCCGGTCTCGATGCGTATAATCCGCGCTCCGCTGCCGGCCCCGAGGGTCGGGACGGAGGCGCCGCGGTCGCGGCGCGCGGGGGCGCGAAAAGTCCCGGATTTCCCGCAATTCGTGGAAAAAACCGGTTGACGGCAGACGCCGCAAGCGTATAATTCGCGCTCCCCGGACACGATCTAGTCCGAAGTTCTTTTACAAATTGATGCCAAGCAGATTGTGAGGGCGCTTCAGTCAAGACCGATCTCTCGATCCAGTAGTTTCGACCCTTCGGGGTCGGTCCCGTTCGCGGGACGCAAAGCTTAAACTGGAGAGTTTGATCCTGGCTCAGATTGAACGCTGGCGGCATGCTTAACACATGCAAGT
>CBFGVH010000116.1:0-9863 GCA_965652415.1 uncultured Gammaproteobacteria bacterium
GCGACGCTGGCCGAGGCGTTCGAGCAGGCGGCGCTCGCGCTCACGGCGGTGGTCGCCGACGTCGACTCGGTCGGGGCCGATACCCGCGTTGCGATTTCCTGCCGCGCGCGGGACGCCGAGACGCTGCTGGTGGACTGGCTCAATGCGCTGGTGTTCGAGATGGCTGTCGGCAAGCTGCTGTTTTCGCGCTTCGAGGTCTCCATCAGCGACGGCGTGCTCGAAGCCAGTGCCTGGGGTGAGTCTATCGATCCGATTCGCCACAAACCGGCGGTGGAGGTGAAGGGCGCCACCTTCACGGCCCTCGACGTGCGTCGGCTCGACGACGGCACCTGGGTCGCCGAAACCGTGGTGGACGTGTAGCCTCATGAATCCCGAACGCTTCGAACATGACGGCGACTACACCTGGCGCATCCCGCCGCAGGCGGGCATGAGGGTGCCGGGAATCATCTATGCCGACGAGACGCTGATCAGTGCCATGGACGACAAGGTATTCGAGCAGGTCGCCAACGTTGCGCGCCTGCCCGGCATCGTCGCGGCATCGTACGCCATGCCCGACGCGCACTGGGGCTACGGCTTTCCCATAGGCGGCGTAGCCGCCTTCGACGAGAACGAAGGCGGCGTGGTGTCGGCAGGCGGCGTCGGCTTCGACATTTCCTGCGGCGTGCGCACCCTGCGTACCGGCCTCATGCGCGAAGATGTCGACGCGGTGCGCCACAGGCTCGCCGACGCCTTGTTCCGCGACATTCCCGCCGGCGTCGGCAGCACCGGCGCGATCCGGCTGTCCGACGCCGGGATGGGCGCCATGCTCGCCGGCGGCGCGCGCTGGGCGCTCGAACAGGGTTACGGCCTCGAGCAGGATCTCGAGCGCATCGAGGAGCACGGCTCGATGGCCGGCGCCCGGCCCGAGTGCGTGTCGAACAAGGCCAAGGCCCGCCAGCGCGACGAGATGGGCACCCTGGGTTCGGGTAATCACTACCTCGAGGTGCAGCACGTGGCGGAGCTGTTCGACGCCGAAGCGGCCGCCGGGTTCGGCATCGCCGTGGGCGACGTGGTGGTCAGCATCCACTGCGGCTCGCGCGGCCTCGGCCACCAGATCGGCACCGAGTTCCTGCGCGTCATGGTGGAGCGCGCGGGCGAGTTCGGGATAACGCTGCCCGACCGCGAACTTGCCTGCGCGCCACTCGCCTCGGATCTCGGCGCCGAGTATCTCGGCGCCATGCGCGCCGGCATCAACTGCGCTCTGGCCAACCGCCAGATCATCACCCACCTGGCGCGCGCCACGTTTGACCGGTTGTTGCCGAAGGCGAGTCTCGAGCTTATCTACGACGTCTCCCACAACACCTGCAAGCGCGAGGAGCACGAGGTCGACGGTTTTCGGCGCACCCTGTTCGTCCACCGTAAGGGAGCCACGCGGGCCTTCGCTCCCGGGCACCCGGAGATCCCGCCCGCGCTTCGGCCGTTCGGACAGCCGGTGCTGATCGGCGGTTCCATGGGCACGTGCTCGTGGATCCTGGCCGGCGTGGACGGCAGCGAAGCGCGCGGTTTCAGCTCCGCCTGCCACGGCGCCGGCCGCGCCATGAGCCGGCGCGCGGCTACGCGCCAGTGGCGCGGCCGCCAGGTGGTCGACGAGCTCGAGGCGCGCGGCATCACCGTGCGCACACCGAGCCTTCGCGGCGTCGCGGAGGAGGCGCCCGGCGCCTACAAGGACGTCACCGCGGTGGTCGACGCCGCCGAGCGGGCTGGGCTCGCGCGAAAGGTGGCGCGACTCGAGCCGCTCGTGTGCGTGAAGGGTTGACGCGGACGGTCCCGTGAGCGGAACGGCGAGGCCTGGCGACGACGTGTTCCGGTGCGAGATCTCGCGCCACATCTGGGACACTCGTTACCGTTTCCGTGACGGCGAGCGGGTCATCGACCAAACCATCGACGACACCTGGTGGCGGATCGCCCGGGCACTGGCGGGGGCGGAGTCGCAGGATCGCGAGACCTGGGCAGGCCGCTTTCACGCGGTGCTCGCCGGTTTTCGCTTCCTGCCCGGCGGCCGCATCCAGGCGGGCGCCGGCACTGGCCGCCAGGTGACGCTGTTCAACTGTTTCGTCATGGGTCGCGTGGAGGACTCCATCGACGGCATCTTCGACGCGCTGAAGGAAGGCGCGTTGACCATGCAGCAGGGCGGCGGTGTCGGCTACGACTTCTCCACCCTGAGGCCGGCAGGCAGCCGCGCCCGCACCGTGGGTACGGTGGCGTCGGGGCCGGTGCCGTTCATGCGCATATGGGACGCGATGTGCGCGACGGTGCTGTCCACGGGGGCGCGGCGTGGGGCGATGATGGCGACCCTGCGCGTCGATCATCCCGACATCGTCAGTTTCGTCGAGGCCAAGCGCGAAGGCGGTCAACTGCGTCATTTCAACCTGTCGGTGTTGGTGCCGGACGCCTTCATGGAGGCCGTTCGGCGCGACGAGGCATGGCCGCTCGTGTTCCCCGTGCAAGGGGCCGACGGCGCGGGCGAGATCGTCGAACGGCGCTGGTCGGGGGATGTTTCGCCGGTGCCGTGCCGGGTCCTCGCGCGTATCGGCGCGCGGGACCTGTGGAATCGGATCATGCGCGCCGCCTACCACTCGGCCGAGCCGGGGGTGCTGTTCGTCGACCGCATCAACCGGCTCAACAATCTCCATTATCGGGAGAACATCAGCGCCACCAATCCGTGCGGCGAGATTCCGCTGCCGTACTACGGCGCGTGCGACCTGGGCTCGATCAACCTCACGGCGTTCGTCGAAGACCCGTTCTCCCGCGACGCCCGGTTCGACTTCGACGCCTTTCGCGATGCCGTCGTCCTCGCCGTGCGCATGCTTGACGACGCGGTGGACGTGTCGGGGTTTCCGCTGCCGGCGCAGCGCGAGCAGGCCCGAGGGACACGGCGCATCGGTCTTGGCATCACCGGTCTCGCCGACGCCATGATCATGCTGGGACACCGCTACGGCGATGACGGCTCGCTCGCCTTCGCCCGCGAGATCATGCGGGCGCTGTGCCACAGGGCCTATCGCACGTCGATCGATCTCGCATCGGAGAAGGGTGCCTTTCCGTACTTCGAGCGCGACGCTTATCTCTCCGGCGAATTCGTGCGCATGCTGCCGGCCGACATTCGCGACGGCATCGCCTCGCGCGGCATTCGCAACAGTCACCTTGTCGCCATCGCACCGACGGGAACCATCAGCCTGCTGGCGAACAACGTGTCGAGCGGCCTCGAACCCGTGTTCGACGTCGACTACACGCGCCGGATCGTCGACGCGAGCGGCGAGGGTCGCGAGTACGCGATCACCGACTTTGCGTGCCGGTTGTGGCGCGAGCTAAAAGGGCCGCATGTTCCATTGCCGGACACGTTCATGAACGCCAGGAGTCTCGCACCGGACGTGCACCTGGCCGCGCAGGCGGCGCTCGCGCCGTACGTCGACAGCGCCATCTCGAAGACTGTCAACGTGCCGCGGGATCTTCCGTTCGGTGAGTTCGAGTCGCTCTATCTCGACGCCTTCGGGCTCGGTCTCAAGGGCTGCACGACGTTTCGCGCCAACCCGGTGACGGGCGAAGTTCTCTCATCGGTCATCGACGCCAAGCACTGCTGCAGCATCGAGCGCGAGGCGGACTGATCGGCGCGTCAGCGCCCGAAGGTGATCCAGCCCCGACGGACGAAATAGCCGATCAGCGCGAGTGCCATGGCCGCCATCAGCGCGAGTGCGAACGGGTAGCCGAAGTACCAGCCAAGCTCGGGCATGTTCAGCGGCGAGGCGGCGCGGTCGAAGTTCATGCCGTAGACGCCGGCGACGAAGCTCAACGGGATGAACACCGTGGCGATGATGGTCAGTACCTTCATGGTCTCGTTCATCCTGAACGACAGGCTCGACAGGTACAGCTCGGTCAGGGCGGCGGCGCGCTCGGTGAAGGTCTCGAGAATGTCGACAATCTGGATCACGTGATCCTGGCAGTCCCGGAGAAACGGCCGGGTGTCGTCGCGGACCTGGGGAGAATGGTCCGCCAGCCGCCTGAGCGATTCGCGCAGCGGCCAGATGCCGTGCCGCAGGTGCTGGAAATCTCGCTTCAGCTCGTGGGTGTCGGCGACGACACTGCCTTCGGAATGCTCGATGATGGCATCCTCCAGGTGGTTCAGCCGGCCGTCGAAATGCTCGAGTACCGGGAAGTAGCCGTCGACGATGGCGTCGATCAGCGCGTAGGCGAGATAGTCGGTGTTGATGAAGCGGTTGCGCCGGCCGGGCCGGCGGATGCGGGCGCGCACCGGCTCGAGGCAGTCGCCCGTATTTTCCTGGAACGAGATCACGAAGTGCTCGCCCAGGAACAGGCTGACCTGCTCCATGACCAGTCGATCCCGTTCTATCGACGCCATTCTCGTGACCACGAACGCGTTGTTGTCGTACTCCTCGACCTTCGGCCGGTGATGCGTGTTGAGTACGTCCTCCAGAGCCAGCGGATGCAGGTCGAAACTCTCGCCCAGCCGCCTGATGAGCTCGGCGTCGCCGAGGCCGGCGACGTCGATCCACAGCACCGGGAATTCCGCAGCCAGGGCGACCGCGTCGTCCACCGATACGGCCGTCCGTTCGACGACACGCTCGGTGTCGAAGGCGATGACGTTGATCACCGGCGGCTGTGCGCCCTCCGGTTCGATCAGCGTGCCGGGAGACGTGGCGCGGTGGATGATCTTGCGCTTGCTGAATAATCTTTGCCGGTTGCTCATGGTTCACCTGCCGGGAATTGCGAACGGGAATCCCGCAACGGGTACGACACGGATCAGCGGGGAAGCTCCCGGGAGTATACGTCAGGCTGTAGTGCTCGCTTGCCCCCCGCCGGCGCGACAGGCATTCTTGATGCCGGTCAACCGTCGGAGGGGCGAATTCTGGTCCCATGGCGGCCGTCAACTTCACCACCGGCGACTGAACGAATGTCCCACGCCACGCTGCGCGCCGAGCTACTCACCAAGGTCTACGGTACTGGCGACATCGCGGTGCACGCCCTGCGCGGAGTCGACATCGAGCTGTTTGCCGGCGAGCTCGTGGTGCTGCTCGGCCCGTCGGGCAGTGGCAAGTCGACGTTGCTGAACATTCTCGGCGGCCTCGACCAGGCGACGTCGGGTCGGGTCTGGTTCCGCGACCTGGAGCTCACCACCCTGGAAGACCGTGCGCTGACGGCGTACCGGCGGAGCCACGTGGGATTCGTGTTCCAGTTCTACAACCTTATCCCGAGTCTGACCGCGCGCGAGAACGTGGCCCTGGTCACCGAGATCGCCGAGGCGCCGATGGAACCGGCCGAGGCGCTGGAACTGGTCGGACTCGGGAACCGCATGGATCACTTCCCGGCCCAGTTGTCCGGCGGTGAGCAGCAGCGCGTCGCCATCGCACGCGCCATCGCCAAGCAGCCGGAGGTGCTGCTGTGCGACGAGCCCACCGGGGCGCTCGACAGCGCCACCGGCATCCTGGTGCTGGAGGCGGTCGAGCGCATTCACGCGCGGGTCGGGACCACCACCGTGCTGATCACCCACAACGCGGTCATCGCAGGCATGGCGGACCGCGTCCTGTCCTTCGCCGACGGAAGGGTGGCCGAAGATCGCCGCAACACCGAGCGCACGGCGGCGCGGGATCTTTCCTGGTAGGCGGCGTTGCATCCTCTCGACAGGAAATTGCTGCGGGATATCTACCGGCTGAAGGGCCAGGTCCTCGCCATTGCCCTGGTGATGGCTTCCGGCGTTTCGGTGCTGATCATGTCGCTCACCGCGGTCGAGGCGCTTACCGAGACGACCGCGGCCTACTACGACCGCTACCGCTTTGCCGACGTGTGGTCCAGGGTGGTGCGCTCGCCCGAACGGCTCGCCGACCGCATCGCCGCCATCGAGGGTGTGCAGGCCGTGCAGACGCGGATCTCGCGCACCGCGCTTCTGAGCGTGCGCGGATTCGACGAGCCCGTCGTTGCGGAGCTGATCTCGGTTCCCGAGGACTCGGCGCCGGTGCTGAACGCCCTGGCGATTCGCCAGGGCCGCGCCCCGGCGCCCGGCCGGCCTGACGAGGCCGTCATGAGCGAGCCGTTCGCCGAGGCACACGGACTGCTCGTCGGCGACCGCGTGGAGGCGGTGATCAACGGTCATCGCCGCAGCCTGGTGGTCGTAGGCATCGCCCTGTCGCCCGAGTTCGTCTACACCATCGGCCCCGGTGCACTGATGCCCGACGATCGCCGCTTCGGTGTGATCTGGATGGGGCGCGAGGCGTTGCAGGCCGCCTACGATCTCGACGGCGCCTTCAACGATATCACCCTGAAGCTGCTGCGCGGCGCCGATGCCGACAAGGTCATCGACGCCGTGGACCGGCTGCTGGCACCCTACGGCGGCGTCGGCGCCTGGCCGCGCGCCGACCAGTTGTCGAACTGGTTTCTGACCAACGAGATCGAGCAGCTCGGAACCATCGCGGCAATCCTGCCAACCGTGTTCCTGGCGGTGGCGGCGTTCCTGGTGAACATGGTGCTGGCCCGGCTGATCGCCGTCGAGCGCAGCGAGATCGGCCTGCTCAAGGCATTCGGCTACGGCAACCTGGCGGTCGGCTGGCATTACGTCAAGCTGGTGCTTGCGATCTCGGCGATCGGCGTCGCGGCGGGATGGGTGGGGGGCTACCTCCTCGGTCATTACAACACGAGACTGTACGCCGAGTTCTACCGCTTTCCGTTCCTCCTGTTCGACCCGGGCCCGAAACCGTTCGTGATCGCCGCCCTGGTCACCGTCGGCGCCGCGGTGGCGGGAACGCTCAGTTCCGTGCGCCGGGCCGCGCGGCTGGCCCCGGCCGCCGCCATGCAGCCGCCGGCGCCGCCTTCGTTCAGCCGTACGCGGCTTTCCACCATGGCCGTGTCGCGCGGGCTGGACCAGTCGACCCGCATCATCCTGCGCCAGCTCGCGCGCTGGCCGCTACGCGCGGTGATGACCAGCGCCGGCATCGGCATGGCGGTGGCCGTGCTCGTCATGTCGCTGCAGTGGATCGATTCGATCAACCACATGACCGACGTGTACTTCGACCGCGCACAGCGCCAGGACGTTACCGTCGGCATGGCCGAGACCCGTTCCAGCGCGGTGCTGTTCGATCTCGCTCACCTGCCGGGGGTGATGGCGGTGGAGCCGATGCGCAGCGTCGGCGTTCGCTTCGCCAACGGACACCGTACACATCGTGGCAGCATCATGGGGCTGCCGGCGCGCCAGCGCCTGCACCTGGTGTACGATGCCGACGCGAAGGCGGTGGAGTTGCCGCCCGCCGGGATCGTGATGTCCACGGTGCTCGCCGACATTCTCGATGTTCGGGCCGGCGAGATGGTGACCGTCGAGATTCTCGAGGGACGGCGCGGCACGGTCGAGCTGCCGGTCGCCAGGCTGTTTGAGACCTATATCGGTACACCGGCCTACATGGAGATCGGCGCACTCAACCGGTTGCTGGGCGAGCGACCGGCGTTGTCCGCGGCCCATCTCAAGGTGGACGAGGCGCGGCGCGACGAGTTCTTTCGCCGCCTCATCGAGGTGCCCATGATCGCCGCCGTCAACGTCAAGCAGGCAGCTCTCGACATGTTCCACGAGACCATGGCGCAGACCATACTGATCTTCATTTCGATCTTCAGTTTTCTTTCCTGCACGCTGGCGTTCGGCGTGACCTACAATGCGTCCCGGATCGCGGTGTCGGAGCGGGGCAGGGAACTGGCCACCCTCAGGGTCCTGGGGTTCTCTCGCGCGGCGATCTCGTATCTCATGCTGGGCGAGATCGCGCTCGTTACGGCGCTGGCGCTGCCGCTGGGCAGTGCGATCGGTTACGCGCTGGCGGTATTGACCACGTCGAGTTTCACAACAGAGCTTTATCGCGTGCCGCTGGTTCTCGAACTTCGGACATTTGGCTGGGCCATCGTCATCGCGATGATCGCCAGCGCCGCCTCCGCCGTGCTGGTGCGACGCCGCCTCGACAGGCTGGACCTCGTCGCCGTGCTCAAGACCAGGGAGTAGATTCATGTCATCGATGCTTGCCCGGCGTTTCGCCTTCTGGCTGCCCATCGCCGCGGGGGTTGCCCTCGCCGTCTACGTGTTGCTGCGACCTCAGCCGGTGCCGGTCGACCTGGTCGAGGTGGCGCGCGGCCCGTTGTCGGTGACCGTGGGCGACGAAGGCGTGACGCGGGTGCGCGAGGTGTTCACCCTTTCGGCGCCGGTGACCGGCCGCCAGCGGCGCATCGAGTTCGAGGTAGGCGACGCCGTGACCGCCGGCGAGACCGTGGTGGTGAGCATCGAGCCGATCGATCCGGGCTTCCTCGACGCGCGCAGCCAGGCCCGTGCCGAGGCCGCGGTGCAGGCGGCGCAGGCCGCGCTTGCGCTGTCGCGGGCGGAGCTTCGCCGCGCCGAGACGGAGCTCGAGTTCGCACGCTCGGAGCTCGACCGCCTGCGCCGGCTGTCGCGGGCGAGCATCTCGGAGAGCGCGCTCGACGAGGCCGATCGGCGGGTGCGCACTCAGGAGGCCGTGGTCGACGAGGCGCGTGCCCAGGTGGACGTGCGCGAGTCCGAACTCGTGCGGGCCCGGGCCGAACTCATCCCTTCGAGCGTTGCCCGGCTCGAGCGCCGCGAGTGCGACTGCATCGACGTGACCTCACCGGTCAGCGGGACGATACTCAAGATCCTGCGCAAGAGCGAAGGAGTGGTGGCGGCCGGCGAGGCGCTGGTCGAGATCGGCGATCCGGTCGATCTCGAAGTGGTGGTAGACCTGCTGTCGTCCGACGCGGTGCGCGTCCAGGCGGGGCAGAAGGTCCTGATCGACGCATGGGGCGGCGACGAGGTGCTCGAGGGCGTCGTGCGCCGGGTCGAGCCCTTCGGCTTCACGCGCGTGTCGGCGCTGGGCATCGAGGAGCAGAGGGTCAACGTCATAGTCGACTTCACCGGTGAACGCGAGCGATGGCAGCGTCTCGGCCACGGCTTCAGGGTCGAGGCCGACATCGTGCTTTGGGAAGCCGACGACGTGCTCAAGGTGCCGCTGGGGGCGATGTTCCGATACCAGGGGCAGTGGCACGTGTTCGCCCTCGAAGACGGCGTCGCCAGGCGGCGGGCGCTCGAGATCGGGCGCCGCAATGACACCGAGGCCGAGGTGCTCGGTGGAATCGAGGCCGGCTCACTGATCGTCCTGCATCCCGGTGAGCGGGTCGACGACGGCGTCCCGGTCGTTCCACGCGAGGGATAGAGTCATCATGAAACTGCTGTGGTCGGCAGGACTGCGGGTTGTCGACGCCGGCAAGCGTCACCTCAAGCACGCGCAATGGTTCCGGTCTTTGCCTGCACTGCGCTACACATACCTGTTCGACCTGCCGAAGGCGATCGTCGTGCCCGAACTGCGGCTGGTATTCGTGCCGACGCCGAAAGCCGCGAACCGCTCGATCAAGGCGGCGATCAGGCGCCGGCTCGATCCCGAATTCCGCGGCGACCCGCACCACGGCTGGCGATATACGCCAGTTGCCCTCATGCGAGACAACGACTTCTTTCGCTTCGGGTTCGTGCGCAACCCGCTCGACCGCCTGCTGTCGTGCTACACCCAGAAGATCGTCCACTACGGCCGCGACCGGGCAATGCCGCTCGAGTTCTGGCGCTATGGAAAGGCGTTCCATCCGGACATGTCGTTCGCCGATTTCGTCCACGCCGTCGCCGCCATTCCGGACCGCCTCGCCGACATCCACTTTCGCTCGCAGCACACGTTCTTCTATCACCGCGGCCGCCTCATGGCCGATTTCATCGGCCGCTACGAGCGCCTCGACGAGGACTGGGAACATCTGCGCCGGCAGTTCGGCTTCGACGCCCTCCCGCATCTCAA
>CBFGVH010000117.1:0-9858 GCA_965652415.1 uncultured Gammaproteobacteria bacterium
CGCCGCGACCAGCACCACGTGCACGGCGCTGGTCCAGCCGAACCAGGACGTCGAGCGCGCCGGTGGCGCGCCCGCACTCGGCGCCGCGGCGGCACGGGGCCGCGGCGCCAGCAGCACAAGGATCAGGAAACCCGCCTCCCAGAACAGCAGCGCGCGCAGCGAGTGGCTGCCGAGCAGGGAATGCACGTCGTCGTCGAGATGCGCCGGGTGCAGCGGCACGTCGAGCCAGCGCGCCGGCCCGTCGATGCGCACCGACAGCAGGTCGCCGGCGAGCTGCACCGCGGGGTCGTCGGGTTCGGCGACGAGGTGCATGAGGTCGGCGCCGCGCAGGCGGCCCACCACGCGCCCGTCGAAGCCGATGTAATTCACGAGCTCCACCGCCTCGATGCGGATCACCGTCGGCCACAGGGGCTTGAGCAGCAGCCGCGCATGCCCGGTCCGGGCGCCGGCGTAGGGCGCGTGCAGCGCCACCGTCACCGGTTCGGCGCTCTCACCCACGAAGTCCTGGTTACGCTCGACGACGCGGAACTCCTGGTCCGCCGGGTCGTAGAGGCCGAGGACGGTGGGCACTTCCAGTTCCACGAATCGTATCCGCGCGCCGTTGACGTCGGGCACGCTCACCCATACCGCGGCCGCCACCAGCAGGTTGATCAGCACCAGCACGCGGCGCCTGCCGACGGTGCCCGGCGCCCATGCGCCGGCGGCGAACTCGACCAGCAGCAGCCAGCCGCCGAACAGCAGGATCCGGTTGGGGTCCCCGTAACCCGACAGCATCACCCAGGCGCCGACCGCGAGCCCCTGCAGCAGCCAGCGCACCACCTCGCCGCGCAGGGTCAACGGCGCGCCCGACTCCGAGCGCGCGGCGGGCGTCACCGCCGCGGCGAGCATGGCACAGACGATCACCGCCCACTCGCGCACCTCGTCGGCGCCGGTGCCGAGGGCCGCGAGGGCGACGGCGACGGCGACGGCGGGAATCGACCGGATGAAATCCGGCCAGCGTACGTTGTCGATGTGCATGTTCAAATGGTATCCGGAATGCGGACGGCTCCGGGGTGATTCCGCCGCCTGCACTGTGCGTCCTTCCGGTCGTTATGGATCGGGGGCGAGTTTACTCAACATGAGGGGGCCGGGCGAGTCCGGATCGCACGGCTCGGGCGCGGGATTCGGACAGGGATTCGGCTAGAATGGGAGTGGTCCCGTTCACGCCTGCGGGGTGGGGATGAAGCTGGAAGCGGATGCGCAAAGCGTCGATCTCGGCCGGCCGTTCATGGTCGGCGACGCCCGTGTCGACCCGGCGTCCAACCGGGTGTTCAGGGGCGGGGAGGAGATTCGCCTCGAACCGCGCTGCATGCAGGTGCTGGTGGAGATCGCACGGCGCCGGGGTGCCGTGGTCAGTCGCGAGACCCTCGAGTCAGAGGTGTGGCGATCCATGGTGGTGGGGCCGGACTCGCTGACCAACGCCATCATCAAGCTGCGCCGGGCGCTGGGCGACGACGCCCGCGCGGCGCGCGTGATAGAAACCATACCCAAGACGGGCTACCGCCTTCTCGCCCCGTTGCGCGCTGCGGACGATGAACCGCCCGCGCCGCTCGAGCGCAAGCTGTGCGCGATCCTCTACGCCGACGTGGCCGGCTACAGCCGACTCACCGGCGAGGACGAGGACCGCACCCACCGCGCGTTGAGCGCGCGACTGGACCGGCTGGCGGCGCTCGTCGGTGAACACAAGGGCGTCGTCGTGCACTACGCCGGCGACGCGGTGCTGGCCGAGTTTCCCACAGCGAGCGATGCGCTGTCGTGCGCGGTCGCGGCGCAGCGCGAGTTCGCAGCGGCAGCAGTGGCGGAGCCGGACGCCGCCGTCGCCTTCCGCATCGGCGTCAATCTCGGCGAGGTGATCGTCGACCGCGGCGACATCTACGGCGACGGCGTCAATGTCGCCGCCCGCCTCGAGGGCCTCGCCGACACTGGCGGCATCTGCGTTTCCGAGTCGGTGCGCACCGCGGTGGGCAACAAGCTGCCGCTCGAATTCGAGTTCATGGGCGAGCAGCAGGTCAAGAACATCGCCGGGGGCGTGCGCGCCTGGCGGGTGCACTTCTATCCCGCCAGCAGGCCCGCGCGGCGATCGTCCCGCCGAACGGTCGCGGCCGCGATCGCGGTGCTGCTGGCGACCGCGCTGGCGGCTGCCTTCCTCGTCGTCCGGCGCGGCGACGACGGCGCGCCGGCGCCGCTTGCCGGCGGCAAGCCGGTGATCGCGGTGGTGCCGTTCGCCAATGTCAGCGTCGAGGCGGCCGACGAGTACGTCGCCGACGGACTGACCGACGACGTCATCACCGACCTGTCGCGCGTCTCGGGGCTCGACGTCATCGCCCGCGGCACGGTGTTCACGTACAAGAACCGCCCCATCAACGTGGTCGAGATCGGCCGCGAACTCGGCGCCCACTACGTGCTCGAAGGCAGTGTGCGCCGTGCGGGTGAGGCGGTTCGCATCAACGTGCAGCTGGTCGACGCGGTCAGCGGCCGGCACCTGTGGGCCGAGCGCTACGAGCGGCCGTGGAGGGACTTCTTCGCCCTGCAGGAGGAGGTCATCGCGCGAATCGTCGAGGCCGTATCGGTGCGCCTGACCGACACCGAGGCCGAGCGCATCGCCCGCGTGCCGACCAGCAGCCTGGAGGCCTACGACTACTACCTGCGGGCGGAGCAGGCCGGCTACATCGGCGGCGCCGAGGGACTCGGCACGACGATGGCGCTGTACGCGCGCGCCATCGAGCTCGACCCGGAGTTCGCCGACGCCCATGCCGGCCTGGCGAGGGCCGCGGTGGAGGCGTGGCGCGAGGACGTCAGTCACCTGATATCCGGCGCCCGCGCCCGAGACAGCGCCTACCGCTCGGCGTCGCGGGCGATCGAACTCGACCCGGCCAACGGCCGCGCCTGGGCGGTGCTGGCGGTCCTGCAGCTTGCCGAGGGCCACCACGACGCCGCCATCGAGTCGGCACGCCGCGCGGTGGCGGTGGCCCCGGGCAGCGCGCAGGCCCATCTCGACCTCGCCCTGGTGCTGGCCATGTCCGGCCAGCCGGCGGACGCGTCGGCGGCCGTCGACACGGCGTTGCGCCTCGACCCGCGGCCGTCGCCCGATGCCATGCTCTATGCCGGCGTGGTGCGATTTCACGACGGCCGCTACCAGGAGGCCGTCGACGCGCTGGCCACGGTTCGGGACAGCCGCGCATCGAGTTCCCTGCTGTGGATGTACCTGGCGGCGGCCCAGGGCCGGCTCGGGCAAGTCGGACCGGCGCGCGAGGCGCTCGAACGCTTCCTCGAGATCTTCCCGGCAGCCAGCCTCGAGTACTACGAGGCCGCATACGCCTACATCCGGGATCCCGGCGACCTCGACGAGCTGGTGCGCGGCCTGGAGGCAGCCGGCCTGCCGCGCTGGCCGTACGGAGTCGACCCGCCGGCTTCGGCGCTGCTCGACGAGCGCTCGCTCGCCGAACTCGCCATCGGACGCACTTGGGCGGGACGCCACCTGAACGGCGTCGACTTCGTCCAGGAGATCGACGCCGCCGGCAGGCTCGCCTATCGCAGCGAAGCCAGCCTGCAGAGCGGAACGGCGAACATCCGCGACGGCCGGCTGTGCCAGCGCTTCGACTACACCACGTTGAACCGCGAGTTGTGCGGACTGGTATATCGCAACGCCGACGGTTCGTTCGACGGGCGCGACGAGTACCTGGTGGTGATGCCGGACACGGTGCGTTACTTCTCGCCCGTGCCGCGCTAGGGCCTGTTCACGCTACTCTGAGCGAGCGAGATTTCGTGCCATTTTTCGCATCTGGCAAGGCGCGTCGAGGAGCCATAGTGGTTCTATGGCGACGAGGCGCAACGCCGGCAGGGCGGAAAAGGGCGCGGAAGGTCGCTGCGAACGGGTAGGGTGAACAGGCCCTGTTCACTCGGCGGCGCCGAACAGCCGCTGGCGCACCTCGGGCCAGTTGGCCTCGGCCTTGTCGAGCTGGCCCTCGAGCTCGACCAGTTCCGCGGCGGCGCCCTGGTCGTAGTTGAGGTACAGCCGTCCGTCGATGATGCGCCACGCTGCCGGATCGATGTTGCGCGAGAGGTCGCCGTAGGCCACGCCGTCGGCGCAGTGCCCGCCGTACTGCGGCGCGTAGCGGACCGGGTCGCCGGAGAACAGGCGCCGGTGCTCCTCGCTGGCAAAGTGCCAGGTGGCGCCGAGCCACTCGACCGCATGTTCGGGCGATCCCTTCTCGGGGCGCTGCAGCGTGAAATACGCCACCGGGTCATAGCCGCGAATGGCCACATCGCCGAAGTAGCCGGTATTGATCTCGGTCGCGGCGCTGGCCGAGCCGGCGACGAGCAGTGTCGCGAGCGCCATGCGGCGCGCCGTGAACTTTCGAATCGTCATGGTGATTTCCTCCGTCGTCACAAAGTGGTCCGGGCAACCGCGCCTCAGTTGACGCCGGCGCGCTTGCTGCACTCGCCGTGCAGCCATTCGCCGACCTTGCCCGCGTCCTGGCAGGCGCCGCCGGCGGCCAGCAGCATCTCCAGCACCACCCAGTGCTCGCGAAAGCCGGCCCGGGTAAGCGCACTGTAGCCGTTCGCTTCCAGCGCCCCGAGGTCGGCGCCGTGCTGCAGCAGCAGCTCGACGACGCCCACATGGTTCTCCTCGGCGGCTAGGTGCAGCGGCCGGACTTCGAAACGGTTGCCGTCATCGTCCACGACCGCGCCCTTGGCCAGCAGCAACGCGACGATGTCGGCGTGGCCGGCGTAGGCGGCGGCGTGCAGGGCGGTCAGGCCGTGGGCGTTGCGGGCGCCGATATCGGCGCCTCGCTGCAGCAGGTAGTTGACGACGTCGCCGTGGCCTGCGAGGGTCGCGACGATCAGGGGGGTATCGCCGTCGGCGCCGGCCGAGTTGACGTCGGCGCCGTCGACCACCAGGCGCTGGACGCGCTCGAGGTCGCCGCCGGCGGCGGCATCGTGAACGGCGGCCGGATCGGCGGCCTTCGCGGCAGCCGGGGCCAGCAACAGGCACATGATCAGCAGGGTGAGGCCCGGCGGCTGCAAGCGGCAGCCGCGAGCGCGGTAGAACGTCTTCATGGTGCGTCCTCCATCGGATAGCGGCGCGCCCACCAGCGGGCGCCTCGCCACCTTAGACGCGCGCCTTCGGAAAGTGGCGACCGAAAGCCGATCTTTTGCCGACGCTTTTCCGACGAACCGCGCGGCCCGCCCGCAACGACGGCGCGTCCGCGCCCCCGCGGGGCGGGTTTCATCGTTTGCTCGATGGTTTACCATTGTGCGGTCAGTGCCGGGCACGTCCGCGCGCCCGGCCCGCCTTCGAACCCGACCGGAACATACCCGATGCCTCTTTGTGCCGAAGAACGCGCCGGGATGCGCGAGGCCGTGGCCGCGCTGTGCGCGCGCTACGGCGAGGATTACTGGCGCCGTCTCGACGCCGAGCGCGGCTACCCCACCGAATTCGTGCGCGAGATGACCGAGGCGGGTTTTCTCTCCGCGCTGATCCCCGAGGAGTACGGCGGCGCCGGTCTCGAACTCGTCGACGCCTGCGTGATCATGGAGGAGATCAGCCGCCGCGGCGCCCATGCCGGGGCCTGCCATGCGCAGATGTACGTCATGGGCGCGGTGCTGCGCCACGGCAGCGAGGCGCAGAAGCAGGCCTACCTGCCCAGGATCGCCGCGGGCGAATTGCGCCTGCAGAGCTTCGGCGTCACCGAGCCCACCACCGGCACCGACACCACGAAGCTGCGCACCAGCGCCAGGCGCGAGGGCGACGTGTACAAGGTCAGCGGACAGAAGGTGTGGATCAGCCGGGTCGAGCACTCCGACCTCATGGTGCTGCTGGCGCGCACCACGCCCCTCGACGAAGTGCGGAAAAAGACCCACGGCCTTTCGGCGTTCATCGTCGACCTGCGCGAGGCGGTGGGCAACGGCCTCACCGTGCGGCCCATCGACGCCATGATCAACCATCACGCCTGCGAGCTGTTCTTCGACGACCTCGAGGTGCCGGCCGACAACCTGCTCGGCGCCGAGGGCGAGGGTTTCAGGGTGATCCTCGACGGCATGAACGCCGAGCGCATCCTGATCGGCGCCGAGTGCATCGGCGACGCCCGCTACTTCATCGACAAGGCCTGCGCCTATGCCCGCGAGCGGGTGGTGTTCGACCGCCCCATCGGCGCCAACCAGGGCATCGCCTTCCCGATCGCGAAGTGCCACGCCGAGACCGAGGCCGCCGCGCTGATGGTGGAGCGCGCGGCGACGCTGTTCGACGCCGGCGAGAGGTGCGGCGCCGAGGCCAACATGGCCAAGATGCTCGCCGCCGACGCCTCCTGGAACGCCGGCGACATGTGCATGCAGACCCACGGCGGCTTCGCCTTCTCGCGCGAGTACCACGTCGAGCGCAAGTTCCGCGAGACGCGCCTTTACCGCATCGCGCCGATCTCCACCAACCTCGTCCTGTCCTACATCGCCGAGCACGTGCTCGGCCTGCCGAGGAGTTTCTGACGTGTCAAGACCCCTTGAAGGCATCACCGTAGTGGCCGTCGAGCAGGCGGTGGCCGCCCCGCTGTGCACCGCGCGGCTGCGCGACGCCGGCGCGCGGGTGATCAAGATCGAACGCCCCGAAGGCGACTTCGCGCGTGGCTACGATGCGGCCGCGCGCGGCGACAGCTCGTACTTCGTGTGGCTCAACCAGGGCAAGGAGTCGATGGTGCTGGACTTCAAGACCGACGACGGTGCCGCGCTGCTCAAGTCCCTCGTCGCGCGCGCCGACGTGCTGGTGCAGAACCTCGCCCCCGGCGCCCTCGAGCGCGCCGGCTTCGGCAGCACCGACTTGCGCCGCGAGTTCCCGCGCCTCGTGACCTGCGAGATCTCCGGCTACGGCGACGTCGCGGCCATGGAAGGCATGCGCGCCTACGACCTCCTCGTACAGGCCGAGTCGGGCCTCGCCGCCACCTCGGGCGGTCCGACCGAGATCGGCCGCATAGGTGTATCGATCTGCGACATCGGCGCCGGCATGACCGCCCACGCGGCGATCCTCGAGGCGCTGATCCGGCGCGGGAGAACCGGCGAGGGCGCCGCCATCGAGGTGTCGCTGTTCGACGTCGCCGCCGAGTGGATGACGGTGCCGCTGGTGCACAACGACTACGGCGACGGCCCGCCCGCGCGCCAGGGCCTGCGCCATCCCTCCATCGCCCCCTACGGCGCCTACGCCACCGGTGACGACGTGATCACCCTGATCTCCATCCAGAACGAGCGCGAGTGGCAGCGCCTGTGCGAGTCGGTCCTCGAGCGGCCGCAGATGGCGCGCGACGCGCGCTTCGCCGACAACAACGCGAGGGTGGCCAACCGCGACGTGCTCGACGCCGAGATCGCCGCGGCGCTGGCGGCCATGGACGCCGCGGAGTTTCGCCGCCGGCTGCTCGAACACCGCATCGCCTTCGGCGCCGTCAACGGCGTGCCGGAGGTGTCGGCCCATGCCGCGCTCAGGCGGCGCGCGGCGGTCAACGCGCTGGGCGCCGAGGTGCCGATACCGGATCACCCGGTGAAGTGGCGCGGCGAATCGTGGCGCGACAACCCCGGCGCGCCGCCGCTCGGGCGCGACAGCGAGCGGGTCCGGCGCGAGTTCGAACCCGGAGGATCCTCGTGACCGCCGCCATCGACATTCGCGGCCTGCCGCCGCGCAGCATCCTGTTCGTGCCCGCCTCGCGGCCCGAGCTCGCCGCCAAGGCGGCGGCCGGCGACGCCGACGCCGTGTGCATCGACCTCGAGGACGGCGTGGCCGAGGCGACGCGGCCCGCCGCGCGCGGCAACGTCGCGGCGATGGCGCGCACCGTTGCCAACGCCGGCAGGACGGTCATGGTGCGGGTCAACGCCGGCGCCGCCGACATGGCCGCCGACGTCGAGAGCCTCGACGCGGCGGTGCACGCGCTGGTGGTGGCCAAGGCTGCCGGTGCCGATCACCTCGCCCGTGCCGCCGGCCTTGCCGCCGGTCGCGGCCTCGACGCGGCGCTGGTGCCGATGGTGGAGTCCGTGGCCGGCATCGACGCGTTCGCCGCCCTCGGCCGTGGCGACGTACCGGGGCTCGCCGCGATCAGCGTCGGCATCGAGGACCTCGCCCACGATCTCGAGGTTGGCGGCGACAGCCGCGCCCTCGAGCACGCCTTCTACCGCCTGCTCGAATGCGCCCGGCGGCTCGATGTGCCGCTTTTGGGATTCCCGTCGTCGATCGGCGAGTTCACCGACCTCGAACGCTACGCGCGCCAGGTTCGGGTAGGCGTGGAAATGGGTGCCGCCGGCGCCTTCTGCATCCACCCGCGCCAGGTCGCGGTACTCAACCGCGCCTTCAGCCCCGACGACGACGACATCGCCTGGGCGCGCGAAGTGGTCGAGGCGCTCGAGGGCGCCGAGGGCGACGGCGCCGGCGCGGTGGCGGTACGCGGGCGCATGGTCGATCGGCCGGTGGCTGCCCGCGCCCGCCGCATCCTCGAACGGGTGCGGCAGGCCCGCGCCTGAGTCAGCGCCTCAGAAACCCCCGCGCGCGCAGGAACTCCAGCATGTGCGGCCGGGTCTTTCCCTGCACGGCGGCGGCGGTGGGGGTCGACCAGTCGGTCTGGCGCGGGTTCTCGCTGCGGGAGCGGTAGTACTCGCCCATGATGGCGTCGTAGCGGTCGACGTCGATTTCAAGGCATGCGCGCTCGGGATTCCAGAAGTATGGCGGTTCGATGTGCTGCCGCTCCCGACCGATGAACTCATTGGATGCTTTGGCCTCCGGCGCCCCGGGTGCGTCGAGAGCCCCGGCGCACTATCGACAGCCGCACTCGCCACGACTTCGCCCTTTTCGATGCGGAAAGCCCGCTTTGGTCGAGGTCGGGTTTCTCGACCGTCTGAGTATGGAGCGTGAGTTCGGATTCGCGCAGAATTGTCGCTCTCTGGGGGACAATTTGACCTGTTTGTAAACCAGGTGCTAGCCTTGTCCAGTAGTTTACTTTGAGGCGCTTGTGTCGCCTTCTAGGTGGTGAAATGGTCTCCAAGATAAACCGGTTGATACAGTGGTGGCCACCCGGAACGGTCGCCACGCTGAGTCGGCTGAACAGCCTTGGCGTTGACCGCCGGCTTGCGGACAAGTACGTAAAGTCCGGCTGGCTGGAACGGTTGGGTCACGGTGTCTACAAACGAGCCGGTGCGACGGTCGACTGGGCCGGCGCAATCCATGCGCTGCAAACCCAGCTCGGTCTTGCCGTCCATCCCGGAGGAATCACCGCGATCGACCTGCGCGGCTACACGCACTATGTGGCGTTCGGAGCGCGCGATTTACTCCTGTTCGGAAATCCCGGCACCAAGTTGCCGGCCTGGTTCCAAGGCCACTCCTGGTCCAGGCCAGTGACGCTCGTGACGACCGGCGTCTTCGCCGGTAACGACAATGCCACTTCCATACTTCAGGTCGACGACGTCGACCTTGAGGTCGCAACACTCGAGCAGGCGGCTTTCGAGATGATGTACCTGGTGCCGAAACGGCAGTCCTACGAGGAAGCCTTCCATGTCATGGAATCGCTGACGTCCTTGCGCCCGCAGGTCGTACAACAGCTGCTCGAGGGCTGCACTTCAGTGAAAACCAAGCGACTGTTCATGCACGCAGCTGAGCGGGCAAACCACCCGTGGCTGAAGCGGCTCGAGTTGTCGACGGTCAATTTCGGGTCAGGCCGACGCACCGTCCATGCGGGAGGGCGCCTCGACAAGAAGTACGACCTGGTCGTTGCTGATCCAGTGCAAAGTTAGGACCAACAATGGCGGCGCGCGATAGTTATAGAGCCCAGGTCGAACTTCTGATTCGCTGTTTGC
>CBFGVH010000118.1:0-9827 GCA_965652415.1 uncultured Gammaproteobacteria bacterium
ATAACACGCCGACTACGAGGAGGCACGAATGTTGAAACACGCATTGCTTGCGCTACCCCTTCTGGCCGCGGGCCCGTTGGCCCTGGCCGACAACGGCAAGGAGCCGATTGACGTGCTCCAGGAACTTCTGGACAACAACAAGGACTCGAAGTACCTGTGGCAAAGCGAGCAGAACGTCATGATGATGCCCGACAGCCCCGCGTACTGGGTTGCCGAGGAGGGAGCGGAACTGTTCCACACGCCACGCGGGCCCAACAACGTCTCGATGGAAGAGTGTGACTTCGGCAAAGGCCCGGGCGTGCTCGAGGGGGCCTACGCAGAGATGCCGCGGTATTTCGAGGACACCGGAAAGGTCATGGACCTCGAGACCCGCATCGTGCACTGCCAGGTGAACGTGCAGGGATTCGCTTCGGACGATCCGACCGTCAAGCAACGGCACGGTTCGAGTTCCGACCACATGCGGCTGCAGACCTACATCGCCAGCAAGTCCAACGGCTACGAGTGGAACCCGCCGCTCGACCATCCGCTGGAGAAGGCCTTCCGCGACGCCGGCGAGGTCCTCTTCTACCGCCGCGCGGGCGCCACCGACTTCGGCTGCCAGTCCTGCCACATCGACGAGGGCAAGCAGATCCGCGCGTCCGTGCTGCCCAGCGTGAAGAATCCCCAGGAGTGGACCAAGGCGGTTTCCTGGCCGGCCATCCGTGTCGGGCAGGACAACGTGCGCAGCACCTTTCACCGCATTCGCGGTTGCGTCTACCAGATGCGCCATGCGGGAATACTGGGAGGCTCTGACGCCGCCATCGCCATAAGTTCGTTCTGGACCGACCAGGCACGCGGCAACCCCGCCGTCCTGCCGGACATGAAGCGCTGAAACCGGACGCACACGAGGAGAACGCGAACCATGTACAAGAGCATCGATAAATCCGGGAAGCTGCGCACCATTGCCGGCATCGGCATCCTCGCAGCGGCGCTTGCCGCCGCATCCTCGGTCAACGCCGACGAGGCCGTCGACTACACCAAGATGACGCCCGAGGAGGCCGCCGAATACATGATCTTCGAGTCCGGCAGCTTCAACCTGTCCCAGGAAATGCAGGAAGGTGGAACGGGCCGCGAACGCATGGTCCAGGATGACCTGCAGAAGGCATGCTCCGTAATCGGCGGAGGAAAGCCGGATGCCGACACGCTGGCGGAAATCAGCAAGGCCGCCCGCGAATCCATCGAGTATCCCGAGGGCGGCATCAAGCTCGGCGACTGGCAGAAGGGCTATGAACTGGCGTGGTCCGGCTTCGGCTTTCGCGTCGGCCACAACTACGATGACCACGAGACCCGCGAGCCGGGCGGCAACTGCTACAACTGCCACAAGCTGGCACCGCAGCGGGAGATCGCCAGCGGCACCATCGGCCCAAGACTGACCGGGTTTGCCAAGGATCGCGGCACCGACGAGGCGACGGTGAAGTACGTCTACGAGATGATCTACAACCCGCACGCGTACTTTCCGTGCACCTACATGCCCCGCTTCGGCTACAAGAAACTGCTCACCCAGGAGCAGATCTCGCACCTGATGGCCTACATCCTGGATCCGGAATCTCCGGTCAACCAGTAATCCGGAACCGACCACGGTCCGGGCAGGAAAGCCGGCGCGCACGCGCCGGCTTTTTTTGTCAGGACTGCAGTACCCCGACGATTTCCGGTCGTCGCTCTTTCCCGTTCAATTCGGGCGAGACGTTCGCCGACCCCGCATCGGCAGTACCGTTCTCGAGGTTCGGGCGCTGACGCCTTGAGCCGCAGTTCCATGCCGAAATCTCCGGCAACTCCCCGTTCTGCCGCATGTCCGGCAAGGCGTAGACGATCGCGAATTCGCACATTGGACCCCTCTCGTGTTTTCGTTTGACTGTGCGAGAGGGTACGCGCGCGATCCGCGACATACTGTGAGCCGGTTCACGGACGTAATTTGTTACAGCGCCACGCTGATTGCAGTACGCCTCACGCGCTGACATCCGGTCGAACGAGACCACGGTCGCCCGTCGCAGCGTCCGCAACGCCCGCAGTCGTGTATCCTTCCAGAGCGGACTCTGCACCAGCCGAGCCACTTGCATGCTCTCGGCACCTTGGACCCCGGAGGAGGTTTTGCAACGATGAACCCGTTTATCCCCTCGCACCGCCGCTCGACCATCGGCCGAATGCTGCTGGCCGCCTTGCTGCTGCTGTCGCTGCCCGTCTTGACCGAGGCGCAATGGTCGGCCCAGCCGGGGGAACGGGTGCGCAACGCATTCGGCCCGGAAGGCCGCACGGGAGTGACCGCCTGTCGAGGTGCCTGCGGTCTCGACTGCCCGTCGAGCTGTAAGAGCTCCACGGCCTTCGAATGCGACGGCACCGGCTCCTTGCGGCGCGTGAACGTTGTCGCCTGCGGCACGCACCAGGGCTGCCGCGAACACGACGACTGCCTCGACCGCTGCGCCCAGCAGCGCGCCCAGGGCTTCGACTGTGCCACGGTATGCCATTCCGAGGCGGTCGAGCGCTACGGACTGGAGCGGGCCGGCATGTGGGCGGGCGGCGGCGGTCCCTACGACGGCGAGATCGTGTTCGAATACACGCGCAATGCGCCTGGCGCTCCCGAGGCCCTGTATCGGTGCGGGGATGGCAGCGAGCTCGTCTGCACCGCCGGCGCCGGCGAGTGCATGGCGAACGGAGCCCCGGTCGCGCCGGTGTTCGACGGCTACGCACCCGCTGCCGCCGGCGCCATGCGCATCGCGGACTTTCGTTCGGGCAGGGTCTGCCGGGAAGGCGGCGAGCCGTCGGCGGTGTGCGAGACCAGCTCCGACATCCGCATTGTCGGCGACGAGGATTGCGCGACAGCTGACGGAATGGCGCCGTGCACGTGGTACGGGTTCGAATTCGACTACGCGGGCGCCGATCCGAATCATCCCCTGCTCTGCTCGTCTGCGGGCGGTGAGGAGGACTTCCTCGGCGGCATCGTCTCGGACGTCATCCGCGCGGTGCCGGCACAGCCCGGCACCGAGCTCGGCGACTTGCTCGGTCACTTCCAGAAGGAGCTTCAGCGCGGCGGCAGTCTTGCCGACGTCCTCTCAGGCATCAGCATCACGCCCCACGGCGGCACCACCGTCGGCGGGGCCCCGCCGGATCCGGTGCAGCAGCCCGGCGTGCCCCGCGAGGTCGAACTGGCCGCGCCGAGCGGGCGGCTCCTCGTACCGATGTTCGAGATCATCGACGGGTCGGCCCGCGAGCCCGTGGTGGTTCGCGAGGTACGCTGCACCCACCGGGATTTGCCCGTTCTCGAAACGACCTTCCGGCTGCACTTCTGAGGCGATCGGGGCGAACCCGACGGTAATTATTTACGCCCGTCGGGTCGATACGGGTTGTTATACTTGTTTCAAACGCTTGTCCCGCGCGCGCCACGAGGGCGACGGCGTCGGCGACAACCAACGAACATGAAGTCCTCGGTGGGGAACCTGAAGTGCCTCGGTCAGCTCGTCCAGCATCACTCTTGCTCATGGCCGTCCTGGCTGCCGGGTGGATTGGCACGGTCCCGGCCGCCGCGGACTGCGACGCGGCCCGCTTTCAGCGAACCGAACCCATTGCCGCCGGCGACACGCTGCCGTTCAATTTTCACATCCCGAGCGGCTGGCGATATCAAATCTCCGACCGGGAGTTCCGCGTCGTCTCCCTGCACAAGCCCGCCGAAGTCGCACCACGGGGCGACTCGGCGCTGAGCATGGACGTGGCAGTGCGCCTCAGGCCGGTCCAGTTCCCGGACACGGTGGAAGACGCGTGGCGCGAGGCCATGCGGGTGATCGCCGAGGTGCCCTACAAGGGTGCGTCGATGCGCGTCTACCAGCGGCCGTGGGACTGGGCTGACGGCGCGAAGATGCTTCTGCCCCACTCCGGCCGCAAGTACTCAGTCATCGTGCGCATCAACAATGAATCACGCTGCCCCGCCGAGGCGCAGGCGCTTCGTGAACTGTTCCTGGCCACGCTGACCCCGAATCCGACCACCACTTTCGCCATGCGCTGAGGACGGCCGCACGGCACCAAGTCCTGGTCGCCCCCTTGAATTCATCGGGCGACGCGCGCATCACCTTTTCGCCCAGCCAGGGACGCGAGGAAATCGAGTCAAGCAACGTCACGGGCACCGGGAGGCTGCGGTCATAGTCTCAGGCGCGAACACAAGTTCCGCCAACACCACCTCCCAGCGATCGCACTTCAGTCGCTCAAGGTAGGGTTCCGGTGTGTTGTCCCGGGTGCGGGTTACCACCGCCGCGGCTGTCGCCCCGATGCACTGCATGTCCGCCGGCGGCTCGAAAGCGCCGGCGAGACGCCCGACACACGTTCCCGCACCGTCCAGCAGGTACCACGAGTGGGCGTACGTGGCCAGGGTGAGCGGGTCGCCGGGCATAACCGATCCAATGGCTCGATGGACCGGGTGACCCGGCCGGTGTCGGCCGGCAAAACCGATATCGACGTCCTCGAGCGTCAACGCGACGTAGCGTTGATACAGCTCCGGCGGCGACGGAACGGCGGGGACTCCGCGCGCTACGATCGCTGGGTCATCGCCGATCCCGTCGATGACCGGGTGCGCGCCGTCCAACCGTGCGAGACAGAGCGTGAAACGGGCACGGGTCATGGCGACGTAGTACAGGCGTCGCACGGCATCGGGCTCTCCGTCGTACCCGCGTTGCCGCCAGCCGCCGTCGAGGATCACGACGTGATCGAACTCGAGTCCCTTGGCCCGGTGCGCCGTCAGCAGCAGCAGGCCGTGCTGGCGACGGACGTAGCCGCGGCCCCACTCGGCGAGCCATTCGAACAGGTGGTCGGCCGACAACTCGGCGCCCCCCGTGTCCGCGCTGTATTCGTCGACGGCGTGGCGCAATACGTCCCACCACGGCCCGGCCGGCTGCTGCTTCAGCCACGAGCCGACAGTCGCGCCGTCGATCAGCCTCTCCGACCGGTTTCGCACGTGATCGACCAGCGCCTGCGTCTCGCGCAGGCGCCAGAACGGCGGCACCGCGTCGTCGGCGCGCTCCACCGGCAGGCCGCGAAGCTCGCAGCCGCTCCTCACCGGTTCGAGGTATTTCCATTCGCGCGCGATGACGGCAACGCGGTCCCAGCGCCACGCCGGATCCAGGGACGCGAGACGCTCGATCTCGGTGATCACCGCCATCGCCTGGGTGTGCATGTCGGGACCGGCGTCCAGCACCTGGACCCGACCGCGTGTCACGGGGTCACGCCTCTGCCAGGCGCCTCCCGGCGGCTGCCCGGCGCGACGGCGGTCGATGGTGATCGGATGGTCGGACTTCATGCGCAGGCGAGCCGGTTCGATGACCCTGTTCGCGGCGGCGATGATGTGACCGGTGGATCGATAGTTCTCCACCAGGTACGCGGGCTTCGCCGCGTAGTCGGTCTCGAAGCGACGAATGAAACCGACGCTGGCCCCCCTGAACGCATAGATGTTCTGATCGTCGTCGCCCACTGCGAACAGACCCAGGCGGCGGTCTTCGTCGCCGAGGGTACGTCCGGCCAGGGCGGCGATAAGCTCGTACTCGTCGGCGTCGATGTCCTGGTACTCGTCCACCAGGATCCAGCGAAAGCCGCCGAGCAGGCGATCGCGCCGGGCGTCGGCTTCGTCGGGCGGTATATCCTCGCCCCTTAGCAACGACACGGCCTGCCGGATGACCTCGCGAAACGACTCCTCGCCCGCCGCCGCGCGCCGCTGGAAGCTGGCGCCGGTCAGGCGCATGGCCAGTGCGTGCAGGGTCAGCACCGTGACGCCGCGGGCATCCTTGCCGATGAGGTCGGCGAGGCGGCGACGAATGTCCGCCGCCGCGTGGCGGTTGTAGGCCAGCGCCACGATGCCGGTCGGATTCTCGCGGCGCACGCGGACGAGATAGGCGATGCGGTGCACCAACACGCGGGTCTTGCCCGAACCGGGGCCCGCCAGTACCAGCACGTTGGTCTGCTCGCGATCATCGGCGACGATGTGCTGCTGCACGGGGTTGTTCAGCGCTTCCACGATCGCCTGCCACGACGCGGGCGTGGTCTGGCGGGCGAGTTCCTTGTCGCGCCGAGGCAACCATTCATCCAGGAATGCGTCGCGCGACAGCCGGAAGTAGTCCATCGCCAGCCTCACGGCCTCGGCCATCGCCTCGACGGCACGCCGTGCATATTCCGACATCACGTGTATCTGCAGCACCTGTTCGTGGTAGTGCAGGTGCAACGGCTCGAAGTCCGCCTTGCGGAACCCGCGCCGCTCGCGCGCCAGGCGAATGGTCATCGCCGGCCGGAACACCGCCAGGCCCCTGTTCAGCCGGATCACTTCCTGCTCGTGCAGCCACAGCAATGCGCGATCGAGCAGCTTGTGCAGATCGCGGGCACCGGCGCGAATGGCCAAGTCGCCCTCCAGCGCGGCGGCGAGCCGGCCGAGCGTGGTTTCCGCCAGCACGTCGTTGCCGCGCGCACCGTCGGGCACCGAGTCCAGCAAGTGGGCAAGAAGGACAGCTGCCGCCTGGCGCCTCAGGTCGGCGGTTCTTTCGAGCGCCGCCCATTCGCGCTGCAGGGTGACACGCACGCTCTCCGGGTCGAGCCGCCTCAGGCCGATGCTGCCCCGGCCGCCGTCCTCGCTGCGGCCGTCGCCGGCAATACTGCCGAGCAGCCGCCAGAGCTTCTCCGGCAGCACGGTTTCGTGGCCTTGGTCCTTGAGGCGCTGGCTGGCCACGCGCAGGTGCAGCACGCCGCTGCCGTCGCGGCCGAGGTCCGGATCCGACTCGCGCATCATCGCGATCAGCGCCCGCTCTATCTCCGTCTCCTCCTCGAGGCGCTTCTGCGACGAACGCGGCACCGCAACGTGCACGTAGGCGGTCAGGGCGGTGTCGTTGCTGGCAATCCCGGCCTGCTCGAGATCGTACAGCGCACGCCGCACGTCCTCGGCGCCCAATTGGGCCACGCCCATCAACTCGTCCGTGGTGACGCCGTCGTCGCGATCCGCCTGGATGAGGGCGTCGACAATCCGCAGAAGTCTCTCGCGGTAATCCTTGCGGACCCCGCGCCGCTCGAGCCGCTGGCGCGCCTCGTCGAGGGAAGCGATGCGCAACGACGACGGAAACACCTGCACGCGATTTTCCTCGCGGCTGACCAGCGCGGATTCCTCGAGCCACGATACTGCCGTGCGCACCCGGGTATCGTCGGTGGCCGAATCGCGCTCGAAGGCGCCTTCGTCCTCTTCACCGAGGATCTCCCCCGCGGTCGCCACCACCTCGCCGTTCGTGTCCTTCTTGCGGTCGAGACGCCTCAGCGCCCGCAGGATGGCCTGGATCTCCGCGCGGGTCAGGCGCGAGCGCGCCGACATGCCGAACTGGCGTTCGACATCGTCGACGCAGTAAAGAAGCACGCAGTGCGCCTGGCGCCGGTCGCGGCCGGCGCGGCCGGCTTCCTGCAGGTAGTTCTCGAGCGAGCCGGGAATGTCGGCGTGCACCACCAGCCGCACGTCGGGCTTGTCGATGCCCATACCGAAGGCATTGGTGGCAACGATGACCTTGAGGTCGCCGCGGATGAAGCGCCGCTGCACGTCGGACCTGGTCTCGGGTTTGAGACCAGCATGGAAATGATCGGCAGCAAAACCTTTCTCGCGCAGGAACGCCGCCGTCTCCTCGGTGTTGGCACGCGTGGCGCAGTAGACGATGGCGCCGCCTGCAGCATCGCTCGGCAGGTGGTGTTCCAGCACACGGGCGAGATGGCCGAGTTTCTCGGCGCCGGTGGTGGGTACCACGGCGAATTCCAGGTTTTCGCGGTTGGCGCCACCGTCGAACACCGCCAGATCGACGCCGACGCGCTCGCGAAAATGGGCGACGATGTCGAGCACCACGTCGGGCTTGGCGGTGGCCGTCAGGCACAGCACCGGCGGCACCGGCCCCTCCCCCGCCCGTTCGCGGATGAAGCGGGCGACGTAGCGGTAGTCGGGCCTGAAGTCGTGCCCCCACTTCGACAGGCAGTGGGCCTCGTCAAGCACCCACGCGCCGATCTCGCGCTGGGCGACGACCCGTCGGAAGGAACGGTTGCGCAACTGCTCGGGCGACACGATCAGAATGGCGACGTCGCCCAGGCGCACGCGATCGAGCACATCCTGGCGCTCAGGCATAGACAGCAGTCCGTTCAGTGCCGCGCACGACGAGATGCCGCGCGCCTCGAGGCCCGCCACCTGATCCGCCATCAGCGCCACCAGCGGCGAGATGACCACGGTGAGCGCACCCGTTTTGTCGTAGCGCGACAACGCCGGCAGCTGGTAACACAGCGACTTGCCGGTACCCGTGGGCAGGATGCCCAGTACATGATCGCCCCGCATGGCGGACTCTACGATCACCTTCTGCAGCGGCCGCCCTTCGGCGTCGACCGGCGTCGGACGGAAATCGTCGAAGCCGAACCAGAGCTTCAGCTCGTGTACCGCATCGTGCCGCGCCCGGCACCAGGCGCAGTCGGCGTCGCTGCACGCAGTATCACGCAGGCGCCTGACCAGCACGCCGCTTTCGGGCATCTGGTGGCGAACCCAGGGCGGCATCACCGAGTTGCCGCCGGCGACCGACAGCCACGCCAGGGCGAAGGCGAGCGGCCAGGGTGCCCGGGCCGCGTCGCCGATCGCCTCGCGGGCGCGGCCGCTACACGAACGATCGTCCAGACAGCGGGCGATGGCTGCCTTCGCCTCCACTTCCCGCGGCCGTGGAGTGCTCCTGGCTTCGGCGAAGAAGCAGTCCAGGCCACGGCCCTCGCCGTCGGCCGTGGTGAGCCAGTGCCAGGCCGCCGCCAGGTCTGGATCGCGGTCGGCAAGACCGGCAAGCGCCAGGCGCTGGTCGGCGAACACCTCGAGGGCCAGGCGCGCGTCCAGTTCCGGGTCGTTCAGCCGGCCGCGCCGGAGCTGGCCGTCCTGGTAGTGCTTGACGAGATGGTGGTAGGGATTGCGGGGAAAGGCGAGAGGATTGAGCAGCAGGGTATCGATCACCGGCAGCTTAAGCAACCCCAGCGCGGGCATCGCCGCGGCGAGATGGGGCCGGTCGAAGGCGATGATGTTGTGACCGAGCAGGAAGTCGAGGCCGGCGGCGAACGCGTCGAGTTCCACGAGAGCGCCAACGATGTTGGCGCCTGAATAGGCGAACGCACGGCCGTCGTCACCGCGAACGGCGGCCAGCTTGCGGATGCGCGCATCGCGCGGACTCACCTCCAGGTCGATGGAAAGGCAACGCCCGGGCAGTGCCGGCGGATTCAGTTCGAGGTTGGCCAGGTTTTGTCGTCTTGCTGATTGAACCTGTCGTGTCGGCGCCATGATACGCGGTGCGCCCCGAACCTTAAAGGCATATGGCTCCCAAGGGCGATGAGCATTGACCGACGCAGCCGGGGCATCCGTTCCTGTCCGGGACAGGCGTCCCGTATTTGCCACGCAACCGCTCACCGATCCTGGCCGGTCGGGACCCTCGCCCCGCGAACATGCCTCGCCCGCTTCGGTAACGTGCGCGCTCCCGTCGCCGCCATGCGGCGACTCCCACGACGAAGGAGAGCGATCGATGTTCAAAGCTGTTCGAGGGATCCTGGCGATCCCGTTGTTGTTGTCCGCCGCCTCGGCGAGCCAAGCCTCGGGCGGAGATGTTCACCCCGATCCGGCGATAGCGGTATCTGCGATCAGCCTGGCACGTCCGGCGAAAAAGGCTGTCGCTGCGACGGCGGAGTACGGCCTCGAGATCGGCGGCATGACCCGCCGATACCTGGTGCGTCTGCCGACCGCGCACGACGGAAAAACTTCACTGCCGGTCGTCATCGACCTGCACGGC
>CBFGVH010000119.1:0-9755 GCA_965652415.1 uncultured Gammaproteobacteria bacterium
TACAGCGGCTTCGTTTTGGCGTGGAGGCGGGGTGTGGCACTGTAGGAGCCGGCCTTGCCGGCGATTCTCTCCCTGGCGGTGTGCACGCTGATGCAATCGCCTGCAGGCAGGCTCCTACAGCGGCTTCGTTTTGGCGTGGAGGCGGGGTGTGGCACTGTAGGAGCCGGCCTGCCGGCGATTGCTCTCCCTGGCGGTGTGCACGCCGAGTCAGGCGAGGCTGCCGCCGCAGCTGCTGCCCGCGCCCGCGGTGCAGCCGAAGCAGTGGGCGCCGGTCGCCACCGGGCGGCCGTCGAACTCCTCGCGGCTGAATTCCCACAGCTTGCGTCGGCCGGCGCGGTCTGGTGCGGGCAGATCGAGCATCTGGTTGAAGTCGCAGTCGTAGACGTTGCCGAGCCAGTCGGCACTGACGAGGTGTCGGCACATGAGCGCCGGCACCGTGTCGGGATTGAACGCGTCGGACAACGTCCGGTGATACGATTCGAGCTGCCCGCTTCGTTCGAGAAAGTGCGCGAAGCGGTTGATGGGCAGGTTGGCCAGCGCCAGCAGGCGGTTGAAGGCGACGCCGTATCGTTCGCCGAGTTCGCGCTTGTAGTCGCGCTCGAGGGTCTGCTGGGGCGGGGGCAGGAAGGCGCCGCCGGGGTTGTAGACGAGATCGAGCTCGAGTCCCGGATCGGTGCCGTAGCCCACCGAGTTGAGCATGCGCAGCGCCTCGATGCTGCGCCGGAACACACCCTTGCCGCGCTGGCCGTCCACGTTGTCCTCGCTGTAGCACGGCAGCGAGCAGGTCAACAGCACCCGCCGCGCGGCATACCATGGCGGCAGGTCGGTGTAGCCCGGCTCGAGCAGGATGGTGAGATTGCAGCGCACCCTGACGCGGGCGCCGAGCTCCAGGCAGCGATCGACGAAATCACGAAATCCCGGGTTCATCTCCGGGGCGCCGCCGGTGATGTCGACGTCCTTGATGTCGCTCGCCTCGAGCCATCGCACGATACGGTTCATCGTTTCCGCGGTCATGATCTCCCGGCGCTTCGGGCCGGCGTCGACATGGCAGTGATTGCAGGCCTGGTTGCACAAGCGCCCGAGATTGACCTGGAGCGTCGCGAGCGGCGCCCGGGCCAGCGGCGCGAGGCGGTGCTGGTCGAGAGCGCGCGCAAAACTTTCCGTTCGGGAGGATTCACCCGCGGGAAGCTCCGCGGTCCGGCTCAGGGCCTTGTTCATTCGTATGGCTCGATCAATGATTGCAGGATGAGTCGAATCGATACTGCGCCTTGCCGGCGCGGTGTCGCATGCCGTCCTGCCAATGCCCGCAATCGGATCGACGGCGCCGCGAGGTTCATCCCGGGACGGTCAATGGTAGCAGCCGCGACGCCGATCAGGCATCTCGCCGGGCGGCGGCGGTCGCGCTCGCTGGATCGATGCGATAGCCGACGATGTTGCCGCGCGAGAATTCCCGGTGCAGGCCCGCCGCGGCGTCGAACTCGGCATCGACCGAGCACGCCGCTTCGATGCACGCCGCGAGCGCGCGGCCGTGCGCCATCGCGGTAACGAACGCGTAGCCGGCGGGATCGAGCTTCTGAAACTCGATTTCAAGGTTGCGTCGCGCCACCAGCAGGTACTCGGGACCTTGATCCAGGTCGACGTCGGGGGAGTCGCCGCTGATAGCCAGGTTCCATATCGCGACAAGCGGGTACTTCGAGTCGACCGGCTGCGAGGCGGGGTGCAGTTCGAAGACCAGCTCGCCGTGAAGTTCCGGATCGACGTCGGTCGGCGCCTCGGGAACGATGGCGGGCTTCTCCGCGGCGTGGAACACGAGATGGTACGCCCACTCGAGCCGTCCCATGTCCTCGAGCCAGGGCAGAGAACGGGTTTCGGGGAGTCGACCCGCGAACTGCGCGAAATCAGCGCCGAAGTCCAGCAGGTTTCCGCGCACCGGGGGCGCATGGGCGATGTAGCGATACGCAAGCATGCGAAAGAAAGCCTCGCCGACGAGGGCGGCGACTGCCGGGTAGGTGTCGGCGAGGGCGGCGGCGAGGCTTGCGCGCATGTTGTTGCGATATACCTGCACGCGCCGCGCGGGCGCCAGGCCGCGACCGGCGATGATGCCGCGAAGGTCCTCGGCGGGTGCTGCGTTGTCGAGCAGTGCGCGGGCGAAGCGCCCCTGGAATTCACGCAGCGACGGCACGGCACGTCTCGAGGATACCCTGTGCCGTCGCAGCCTCGGCGACGAGAACCTCCAGTTCCGGCAGTTCACTGTCCCACTCGATGAGGGTGGGACGGCGTCCGATGCGCTCGACCGCGCGGCGGTACAGCGTCCAGACGTCGTCGCAGACCGGGCGGTTGTGACTGTCGATCAGCAGCATGCCGTCCTCGAAAACGTTCTCCACGTGTCCCGCGAGGTGGAATTCGCCGACTGATCGGGCGTCGATGGCGTCGATCCAGGTGCGAGGATCAAAGCCGTGGTTGCGAGCGCACACGTAGACGTTGTTGATATCGAGCAGCAGGGCGCAGCCGGTGCGCCTCGCGAGGGTGTTCAGGAATTCCGGCTCGTTCATCTCGTCGCCGGTCGAGACGAGGTAGGTCGATGGGTTCTCCACCAGGATCTGTCGCCCGAGGTACGCCTGCACTTCGTCGACCCGGGCACAGAAATGCTCGAGCGACTCGCGGGTCAGCGGCAGCGGCAGAAGGTCATTGAAATGGGTGCCGCCGAACGAGCCCCAGGACAGGTGTTCCGACATCAGGCCCGGCCGGTAGTGCGCGGCAAGCTCGGCGATGCGCGCGAGGTGGCCGCGGTCGAGCGGGTCCACCGAGCCCAGCGACAGCCCCACGCCGTGGAAGCTGAGCGGATACACCGCGCGCAGGCGTTCGAGATAGTGGTGCGGCAGTCCGCCCCGCCCGAAGTAATTCTCGGGGTGCACTTCCAGCCAGCCGACGGGCGGATGCTCCGCATCCATGCGTCGATAATGGTCGCCCCGCAGCCCGATGCCGGCGTCGGCCGGAATCCGCGAGCCGCCTGCCGCGTCCTCGTTCAGGGCGCGAGCGTTGGACCTGGATTGCTTCATGGTTGCTCCTTGGGACCGCCAATGACCGGGGCGATGATTGCGAACCGCATCTCACACACCGCTCGTTTCCGATACGACAGCCGCATCGTGCAAAAGTTTCCCGCCGCCACGGGCGGACCCGGTCGCGCTCAGGCGACCTTGTCAGGATACTCGCAGAGATCGGCGATCACGCACCCGGCGCAACCGGGCTTGTGGGCCTTGCACACGTAGCGGCCGTGCAGGATCAGCAGGTGGTGGGCGCTCGAAAGATACTTGCGGGGCACCGTCGCGAGCAGCCTGTCCTCGACCTGTCGCACCGTCTTGCCGCGCGCGAGTCCGGTCCGGTTGGCGACCCGGAAGATGTGGGTGTCCACCGCGATGGTGGGGTGTCCGAAGGCGGTGTTCAGGACCACGTTGGCAGTCTTGCGGCCGACGCCGGGCAGCGCCTCGAGTTCGGCGCGGGTGTGCGGCACTTCGCCGCCGTGTCGCTCGACGAGGATGCGGCAGGTCTCGATGATGTTCTTCGCCTTGCTGTTGAACAAGCCGATGTTACGGATGTAGGAGACGAGCCCTTCGACGCCGAGATCGAGCACCTGCCGCGGGGTATTGGCGACGGCGAACAGCCGTGCTGTGGCCTTGTTGACGGAGACGTCGGTGGCCTGCGCGGAGAGGATCACCGCCAGCAGCAACTCGAACTCCGAGCGGTAGTCGAGCTCGGTTTGCGGCTCGGGGATTGCCCGCGCGAGCCGGCGGAACAGAAGGTTCACGGTCCTCGCATCCATGGTTGCGTCTCAGGCTCCCTGCCGGGCGCGACGGCTGCGGCTGCGCCGCACGGCTTCGAGGATCTCGCGGCGAATGGCGTCGTCGTCGGCGCGGTTATCGCGCGGCGCTCCCGGCCTGCCGCGCCCGCTGCGCGCGAGCCGTCTGCGGCGCGCGGCGCGAAACGCGTCGGGGGCGTCTTCGGGCAGCTCCGGCCAGAGCCGGGAGGAAGCGGCGGCCGGCTGCGGCGTGGTCATCTCGATGCAGTCGACCGGGCAGGGCGGCAGGCACAGTTCGCAGCCGGTGCACGCCGAGGCGATGACGGTATGCATGCGCTTGCCGCTGCCGACGATGGCGTCCACCGGGCATGCCGCGATGCACCGCGCGCAGCCGATGCATTCGGATTCGATGACGCGCGCCACGCGGTATCCTTGGTAAGGGTCGAGATCGGCGGCGAGCTCCGCGGGTTCAGCCGTACCGGTGAGCGCCGCCAGCGCCCGCAGCGTGGTGCGCCCGCCCGGCGGGCAGCGGTCGATGCCGGTCTCGCCGCGTGCGACGGCCTCGGCATAGCCGTGGCAGTCGGGGTAGCCGCAACGCGCGCACTGGGTCTGCGGCAGCCACGCGTCGATGACGGCGGGATCGGTCACTTCACCCGCATACCCGGCGCGGCGCCCTCGTCCGGGGACAGCAGGAACACGTCGCCGCCGCCGGGGCCGGCAGCAAGCACCATGCCCTCGGAAACGCCGAAGCGCATCTTGCGCGGAGCGAGATTGGCGACCATGACGGTCAGTCGCCCGACCAGCGACGCGGGATCGTAGGCGGCGCGGATTCCGGCGAACACGGTGCGCCGTTCGTCGCCGATGTCGAGAGTCAGCTTGAGCAACTTGTCGGCACCGTCGACAAGGCTCGCCTCCACGATTCGGGCCACGCGCAGGTCGACGCGGGCGAAATCGTCGATGGTGATGGTGTCGGTGTCTTCGTTCGCGGTCATGGATTCACTGGCGACCTGGTTGTCGGGTTCGGACGCGGGTTTCGAGGCTTCGATCATGGCCTCGACCTGGTGCGGCTCGACGCGGCGCAAAAGGTGCGTGAACCTGTCGATCTCGTGATCGAGGAGCGGTTCGGCGAGGCGGTCCCACGCGCCAGGCGCGTCCAGCCGGATGTTGAGAAACTCGCCCACGCGGCCGGCCAGCGCGGGGGTGACCGGGGCGAGGTAGGTCATCACCACGCGGAACAGGTTCAGGCCCTGGGTGCAGATGCGGTGCAACTCCTCGCTGCGGGTCTCGTCCTTCGCCACGACCCACGGCGCACGATCGTTGACGTACTGGTTGGCGCGGTCGGCCAGCTCGGTAACGGCGCGAATCGCCCGGCTGTACTGCCGGGACTCGAAAAAGCCGGCAATGGCCTCGGACTCGGCGGTGAACGCGGCAAGCAGGTCGGCGTCGTCGAGTGTCGCGGCGAGGCGGTTGCCGAAGCGCTTGTTGATGAACCCCGCGCAGCGCGCGGCGATGTTCACCACCTTGCCGACGAGGTCCGCATTGACCCGCTGCTGGAAGTCATCGAGGCTGAGATCGAGGTCCTCGACGCGGGCGTTCAGCTTGGCGGCGAAGTAGTAGCGCAGGTAGTCGGGCGAGAGGTGGTTGAGATACTCGCGGGCGCTGATGAATGTGCCGCGCGACTTGGACATCTTCTGCCCGTTGACCGTCAGAAAGCCGTGGGCCCAAACCGCGCTCGGCCGGCGAAACCCGGCGCCGTGCAGCATGGCCGGCCAGAACAGGGTGTGGAAGTAGAGGATGTCCTTGCCGATGAAGTGGTACATCTCGGCGGTCGAGCCGGGCCTGCAGAAGCTGTCGAAATCGATCCCCTCACGGTCGCACAGGTTGCGAAAGCTGGCGAAATAGCCGATCGGCGCGTCCAGCCAGACGTAGAAGTACTTGTCGGTCTCGCCCGGAATGAGGAAACCGAAGTACGGGGCGTCACGGGAGATGTCCCAGTCGCGCAGGCCCGCGTCGAACCACTCCTTGAGCTTGTTCTGAACCTCGCCCTGTACGTGTCCTCCCGCCGTCCACTCGCGCAGCATGTCGGCGAAATCGTCGAGCCTGACGAAGTAGTGCTCGGTTTCGCGGTACTCGGGCGTTGCCCCGGAGATCGCCGAACGGGGATTGACGAGGTCGGACGGGGTGTAGGTCGCGCCGCATGACTCGCAGCTGTCGCCGTACTGGTCGGCGGCGCCGCAGCGAGGGCATTCGCCCTTGATGAAGCGGTCTGGCAGGAAGATGCCCTCGACCGGGTCGAAGGCCTGGCTGATGGTGCGCCGGGTGATGTGGCCGCCCGCGTCGAGCTGCCGGAAAACGTGCTCGGCAAGTATCCGGTTTTCCTCGGAATGGGTCGTGTAGTAGTTGTCGAAGCTGATCGCGAAGTCGGCGAAATCGCGGCGGTGCTCGGCGCCGAAGCGCTCGATCAGCGCCTCGGGGGTGATGCCTTCCGCCTTGGCCTTGAGCATTATCGGCGTGCCGTGGGCGTCGTCGGCGCACACGTAGTAGACCTCGTGGCCGCGCATGCGCTGGAAGCGCACCCAGATATCGGTCTGGATGTACTCCAGCAGGTGCCCGATGTGGATCGGCCCGTTGGCATAGGGCAGGGCACTGGTGACGAGAATCTTTCGACGGTCGGCGGGCATGGACAGGATCTGCGGCAATTTCCGTAGTAAAATCGTATAATTATATCCCATCCGGGCGTGTGACAAACATACCCCGAGACTTTAACATTGCGCCCTCGCCGAATCCCCAGGAACCCGAAACCGTCTGACGGAGTCGTCACCTCAAGCTTATGTCCGAAATTACCGAAGCCGCCGTCGAGGCGTCGCTGAAGCACATCGTCGATCCCCACACCGGCCGCGACATCGTGTCGTCGAAGCTGGTCAAGGGCATCAATGTCGACGGCTCGAAGGTTGCGGTCAATGTGACTTTCAACTACCCGGCTGCGGGCTGGTACGACACCTTGCGGGGCGAGATCGCCGACGCAGTGGGAGCACTTGGTGAGGATCTGGAGGTGTCCGTGGAGATCGCCACCGAGGTGACCGCGCACAGCGCCCAGAAGGGCGTGCAGGCGATCGCGGGGGTCAAGAACATCATCGCCGTCGCCTCGGGCAAGGGCGGCGTCGGCAAGTCCACCGTGGCCGTCAATCTCGCCCTGGCACTGTCCGCCGAGGGAGCCAACGTGGGCATCCTCGACGCCGACATCTACGGGCCCAGCCAGCCGCGCATGCTCGGGGTCAGCGGCAGGCCCGAGTCGCGCGACGGCAAGAGCCTTGAGCCGATGTCGGGCTACCACGTGCAGGCGATGTCGATCGGTTTTCTGATCGACGAGGAAACGCCCATGATCTGGCGCGGGCCGATGGTGACCCAGGCGCTCGAGCAGCTGCTCAAGGACACCCGCTGGCGCGACCTCGACTATCTCATCGTCGACCTGCCTCCGGGCACCGGCGATACCCAGTTGACGCTGGCGCAGAAAGTGCCTGTCTCCGGTGCGGTGATCGTCACCACGCCCCAGGACATCGCCCTGCTCGACGCCCGCAAGGCCTACAAGATGTTCGAGAAGGTCGAGATCCAGGTGCTCGGCGTGGTCGAGAACATGAGCACCCATATCTGCTCCAACTGCGGCCACGAGGAGCATATCTTCGGCGAGGGCGGCGGCCGCCGGATGGCCGAGGACTACGGCGTCGAGTATCTCGGTGACGTGCCGCTCGACGGCAGCATTCGCGAGAACGCCGACGGCGGCCGGCCCACGGTGGTGGCCGACCCCGACGGCCGCCTGGCGCAGAACTACCGCGCCATCGCCCGGCGCATCGCGGGTCGGCTGTCGGTGTCGAAGAAGAGCTACAGCGACAAGTTCCCGTCCATCGTCATCCAGAACAACTGAGCGCCGAACGGCCCGACCCATGACCATCAAATCGGACCGCTGGATCCGGCGCATGGCCGCCGCGCACGGCATGATAGAGCCGTTCGAGCCGGGCCAGGTGCGCGGCACCGAGGAGCATCGCGTGATCTCCTGGGGAACGTCCAGCTACGGCTATGACATCCGCTGCTCGGACGAGTTCAAGATCTTCACCAACATCAACTCGGCCATCGTCGATCCCAAGCACTTCGACGCCTCGAGCTTCGTCGACTTTCGCGGCGACGTGTGCATCATCCCGCCCAATTCCTTCGCCCTGGCGCGCACCGTGGAGTATTTCCGAATTCCCCGCAACGTGCTCACCATCTGCCTCGGCAAGAGCACCTACGCGCGCTGCGGCATCATCGTCAACGTCACCCCGTTCGAGCCGGAGTGGGAGGGCTACGTCACTCTCGAGTTCTCCAATACCACGCCGCTGCCGGCTAAAATCTACGCCAACGAGGGCGTCGCCCAGGTGATCTTCTTCGAGTCGGACGAACCCTGCGAGATGTCCTACAAGGACCGGCGCGGCAAGTACCAGGGCCAGCAGGGCGTCACGCTGCCCCGGGTCTGAGGAATGCGCCGGCGGTGTCGTGCGCTGGCGCCGGAACGTTCAATCGAGACATGCCATGCAGTTCAGCCAAGCCCATGACGAGCCGCGGCGCCCGAGCCGGCGCCGTTCCCCGCGCGCGGTGAACCCCGATGTCGGGTAACACCATCGGCCGCAGCTTCACGCTGACCACTTTCGGCGAGAGCCACGGGCCGGCTATCGGCGGCATCGTCGACGGTTGTCCGCCGGGGCTGGCGCTCGATACCGCGGACCTTCAGAAGGATCTCGACCGACGCAAGCCCGGCCGCTCGCGCTTCACCACCCAGCGCCGCGAGGACGACCGGGTCGAGATTCTCTCCGGGGTGTTCGAGGGGCGCACCACGGGCACGCCGATTGGGCTCCTGATCCACAACATCGACCAGCGTTCGCGCGACTACAGCAAGATCCGCGACCGCTTCCGGCCCGGTCACGCCGACTACACCTACCAGCAGAAGTACGGCGTGCGCGACTACCGGGGCGGCGGCCGATCGTCGGCCCGGGAAACCGCGGTGCGCGTCGCCGCCGGCGCCATCGCCAAGAAGTACCTTGCCGAGACCTGCGGCATCACGGTTCGCGGCTGCCTGGTGGCACTGGGCCCGATCCGGCTCGACATCGTCGACTGGAACGAGGTCGAGAACAACCCGTTCTTCTCCGCCGACCCGTCGCGAATCGAGGCGATGGAGGACATGGTCAACGCCGTGCGCCGCGAGGGCGATTCCATTGGCGCCGCGGTGCACGTGGAGGCGACGGGCGTGCCGGCCGGCCTCGGCGAGCCCGTGTTCGACCGCCTCGACGCCGACCTGGCTCATGCGCTCATGAGCATCAACGCGGTCAAGGGGGTGGAGATAGGCGCCGGCTTCGCGAGCGTTGCCCAGCGCGGCTCCGAGCACCGCGACGAGATCGGCCCGGACGGCTTCGACGGCAACAACGCCGGCGGCATCCTCGGCGGCATTTCCTCCGGCCAGGACGTGGTGGCGCGAATCGCGCTCAAGCCCACCTCCAGCATCCAGGTGCCGGGACGCACCGTGGACCTGGACGGCAATGCGGTCGAGGTGGTCACCACCGGTCGGCACGACCCCTGCGTCGGCATCCGCGCGGTGCCCATCGCCGAGGCAATGATGGCGCTGGTGCTGATGGACCACCTGCTGCGCAACCGGGCGCAGAACGGCGGCAGGGACCGGGGAGCGAGCGGGTAGGGTGCGCTGAAGCGCACCCTACGACGGACCATGCGCAGCGCGATGGCGCCGGGTGCCGTGCACCGGGTCGAGCCGGGGTTCGTCGGGAGGGCCATCGGGGGTTCCGACGGACGCGAACAGCGTCACGCTGATCTCGCCTATGCGCTCGACGAGCCGCACCGCGTCGAGGTCGGGCGAGTCGCCGTCGCACAGTTCGTACCGCAATTGTCCGAGGCAGTCGAGCACGGCGTGAAGCGACAC
>CBFGVH010000120.1:0-9753 GCA_965652415.1 uncultured Gammaproteobacteria bacterium
GTGGTGAACAACGCCGGCATGGCGCGCTGGCTCATGCTCGAACTCGCCCGCGCCAACGGCATCGCGGCCAACGTGCGCACGCTTTTTCCGGCGGAACTGGTGTGGGACCTGTTGCGCCGCGTGCTGCCTGGCGTTCCCGACGAGAATCCGTACGCACCCGAGCGGCTCGCCTGGCACCTGTTCGACGTGTTCGACGAGATCGCCGGCGAGCGGGCATTTCGCGACCTCGACAGGTTCCTCGGGCCCGGCGACGACCTGGCGCGCTGGTCGTTGTGCCGTCGCCTGGCCGAGATGTTCGACCAATACATCGTCTACCGCCCGGACTGGATCGCCGAATTCGAAGCCGGCGGCGGCGACTGGCAGGCCGGGCTGTGGCGCAGGCTCGTCGAGCGCCTTGGCCGGAGCCACTGGGCGGCGCTCAGCCGGGCCTTCATCGACGTTGCCGCGGGGGGACGCCTCGACGAGGCGACATTGCCGGGGCGCATCAGCGTGTTCGGCATCCCGTCGCTGTCGCCGGGTTATCTCGACATGCTGCGCGCGGCGGCGAACCGCGTCGATGTGCACTTGTTCTGGTTCAATCCGTGCCGCGAGTACTGGGGCGACATCGTCACCCCGCGCGAGGCCGGCGACGACGCGGACGAAGCCCATTTCGAACGCGGCAACGCGCTGCTGGCGATGTGGGGCAGGCAGGGACGCGAGACGCTCGACCTGGTGCAGGACGCCTCACCCCTGGAGGACGACGAGTTCGAACCGGCGAGCGGCGATACGGTGCTGGCACGGGTGCAGAACGACATTCTCGAACTGCGCGACCCGGGCGTCGACGGGCCCGCCGGGAAGATCGCCGACGGCGACGACACAATCGCCATCCACTCGTGCCACAGTCCCATGCGCGAGGTCGAAGTGCTGCACGACCAGCTGTTGCACCGGTTCGCCGCCGACCCGGACCTGGCACCCGGCGACGTGCTGGTGCTCACGCCCGACATCGCCCGCTACGCCCCCCTCGTCGACGCCGTGTTCGCGACCGCGCCGCCCGATCGGCGCATCCCGTACTCGATTGCCGATCGCAGCCGCGGATCGCGCCACCCGCTGTGCGGTGCCTTCCTCGCGCTCATGGATCTGCCGTCGAGCCGCATGACGCCGGAGTTCGTGTTCGCGCTCGTGGAACAACCCGCGGTGGCGGCGCGCTTCGACCTCGGCGCCGACGACATCGCCGCCATCCGCCGCCTGGTGCGGGAAACGGGCGTGCGTTGGGGGATCGACGCGGTTCACCGCCGGCGTTTCGGCATCGACGACAGCGACGAGCACACCTGGCGCGCCGCCTTCGACCGGCTGGTGCTCGGCCACGCGCTCGGCGTGGAAGCCGAGTTCGCCGGCATCGCCGCGCGCCCCGACGTGGAAGGGCCGCCCGCCCGCGCCCTCGGTCGTTTCGCCGCCTTCGTGGCGCGACTCGACGAGTGCGGCCGGCGCATGGCGGCACCCCGCGACGCTGCGCTCTGGCAGCGCGAATTGCAGTGGATGCTGGAGTCGTTCTTCAGCGACGGCGAAGACGATCGCCCGGCGCTCGCCTGCATTCGCGAGGCCGTGCACGAGTGCCTCGGCGCGGCGGAAGCGGCGCTCGGCGGTCGCCCCGTCGACGCGGCGCTGGTGCGCGCCTGCGTGGAGTCGGCCCTCGAGCGGCCGGGCGGGGCGGGAGGATTCGTCGACGGCGGCGTGACTTTCTGCTCCCTGGTGCCCATGCGCAGCATCCCGTTCCGGCTGATCTGCATGCTCGGACTGAACGAAGGCGACTTCCCGCGCGTGCCGCCGCGCCAGTCCTTCGACCGCATGGGCCGCGACTACCGGCGAGGTGACCGCTCCCGGCGCGAGGACGACCGCTACCTGTTTCTCGAGCTGCTGATGAGCGCACGCCGGGGGCTTTATCTCAGCTACGTCGGCCGCGACATTCGCGACAACTCCGAACGGCCGCCGTCCGTGGTGGTCGATGACCTCGTCGACTACATCGCGACGACGATTCCGGGCGGCCCGGCCGTGATGCGCCGCCAGTCGGTTCTCGAGCGGCTGCTGACGGAGCATCCGCTGCAGGCGTTCAACGAGAAGTACTTCAAGGGTTGCCCGCGCTATCCCGGCTACGACGCGACGCTGGCTGCGGCCGCCGCCGTCGCCCGCCGGGCCTCGACCGCGCCGGCCTTCTTCGATGCCGACCTCGACGGCGAGTCGCCCGCGACCGTCACCGTTGCCGATCTATGCGCCTTCTTCGCGAACCCGGTGCGATACCTGTTGCGCCACCGGCTCGGGCTCTGGCTCGACGAGTACGACGAGACCTTCGACGACCGCGAACCGTTCGGGGTCGATCCCGGTGCCGCCGAGGAAATCCGCCGCACCAGGCTCGAGCGCTTCGGCGAGCGGGTGGACGTCGATCGCATCGAGCGCGAGCTCAGGCAGCGCGCCCTGCTGCCGCACGGCATCCCCGGTCGCCTGCTTCTGGAGTGGGAGCTGGCCGGGTTCGAACCCATGGTGCCGCCGATACGCGCGGCGCTCGAGGCGGCGCCCGTCGTCGATGCCCGCATCGATCTCGAATGCGGCGCGACCCGGGTCACCGGCGTGTTGCCCCGGCTGCGCGAAGACGGTCTGTTTCACCTGCACCTGCGCAAGATGCAGGCGCGCGACCGCGTCGAACTCCTGGTCGAGCACCTTGCCGGGTCGGCTGCCGGCGTGCTCCCGGGTGCACCCGCGCGCCTGATGGCCGTGGACGGCGACATGGAGTTGCCCGCGCTCGATCCGGCGGCCGCGGCACGCTGGCTCGAGCGCTTCCTCGACGCCTGGCACGAGGGCATGCGCCGCCCCTTGCACTTTTTCCCGCGCGCGGCATTCGAGTTCCACGACCGTGGAGGCGATCAGGGCGCGCTCGATCACGCCCGCCGCACCTGGCTCGGGAGCGAGTATGCCTTCGGCGAGGGCCAGAACGTCTACTACCGCAGGGTGTTCGGCGACGCCGATCCGCTCGACGAGCGTTTCGTCGAACTCGTGAACACGCTGCTCGGCCCCCTGGCCGACCCTGGGGAACTGCAATGAACGCTGGCCGCGACGGAGCACTGCGGATCGCCCGGCTGCCGCTGGACGAGGCGCTGCTCATCGAGGCGAGCGCGGGCACCGGCAAGACGTGGACCATCTCCGCGCTGTACGCGCGCCTCGTAGTGGAATCCGCCCTGCCGGTGGAGCGGATCCTGGCGGTCACCTACACCGAAGCGGCGACGGCCGAACTTCGTGCGCGGATCCGCGTACGCTTGTCTGCGCTGCGCGAGGAATTCGAGAGCGGTACCATGGAAGACCCACTGTACCGCGATGCGCTTCCGGACGGCGTCGACGCCGGCGCCGCGCGCAACCGGCTTGACCGCGCCCTGTCCGGCTTCGACCAGGCCGCCATCCATACCATCCACGGGTTCTGCCAGCGCCTGCTGGCCGAGGTTGCCCTGGAATGCGGCGCCCATTTCGACGCCGCCATCCTCACCAGCGAGCACGACCTCGTGCGCGAGATCTGCGACGACTTCTGGCGCATCCATGTGCAGAATGCGGTCCCGCGTTCGGTGATCAGGGCGCTGATCGAGCGCAGGCTCGGTCCCGAAGGTCTCGCCGCGCGGGTGGCTGCAGGCGCGTCCAGACCGTGGCTGACGGTGATCGGGCCGGCGGCCGGCGCGAGCGGGGCCCTGGAGTTGCTCGAAGCGGCATTCGAATCCGCGTGGCTCAGGGCGCGGCGCGCGTGGCGGGATTCGAACGACACGATCCGGGAGTTGCTCCTGGACGGCGGAGCGCTCAACGGCCACAAGTACCGGCGCGACAGCGTGGAGCGCTGGCTGCTGGAGGCCGCGGGCCTGTTCGCCGCCGACGCGCCCCCCGACGGTCTTCCCGAACGCTTCGAGAAGTTCACCCCGGCATCGCTCGAGGCGGCGACCCGCAAGGGGCGCGAGGCGCCGCGCCATGCGTTCTTCGAGGCGGCCGGCGCGTTGCTCGAAGCGGCGGGGCGCCTCGACGAGGCGGTTCACGCCAGGGTGTTCGCCCTGATGACCGACCTGCGCGGTTATCTCGTCGACGAGCTGGCGCGTCGCAAGCGCGAGCGCCGCCTGCATTCGTTCGACGACCTTTTGACCCTGGTCCACGGCGCCCTGGCGGGCGCCGGCGGCGAGCGGCTGGCGGCCTACCTGCGCAGCCGCTTTCCGGCCGCGCTGATCGATGAATTCCAGGATACCGACCAGGTCCAGCTCGGCATCTTCCGCCGTATCTACGAGGATGGCGGCGGCGCGCGGGTATTCGTCGGCGATCCCAAGCAGGCGATCTACAGTTTTCGCGGCGCCGACCTGTTCGCCTATCTCGACGGCAGGCAGATGGTGCACTCGCAGCATACGCTGGCCGTCAACTATCGCTCGGACCCGGAGCTTGTGCGGGCCGTGAATCACCTGTTCGAGCGCTCGGCCAACCCGTTCGTGTTCCGCGAGCTCGGCTATCCCGAGGTCGCGGGCGTCGACGCCAACCGCGCGCTGCTGCGCCGCTCGGGCGCCCCCGCCTCGCGGCTCGAGTTCCGGTTTCTTTCCCGCGCCGACTTCGATTCGCCCGCATCGATCACCAAGGGCCGGGCCGAGGACGTCGTGGTCGACGATCTTGCGCGTGAGATCGTGGCGCTGCTCGCAGCCGGTCGGGCTGGTCAAGTAACGATCGGCGAGCGTGCCCTCGGCGGGGGCGACGTGGCGGTTCTGGTGCGCACCCATCGCCAGGCGCGGCGCGTATACGATGCCCTCGCGGCCCGCGGCGTGCCGGTGGCGCGGCACGGCGCCGACAGCGTGTTCCTCTCCGACGAGGCGACGGCGCTGGCCGCGGTGCTGCGCGCGGTGCTGGAGCCGGCGCGCGAGCGTGCCGTCAGGGCGGCGCTGGCCTCGGGCGTGGCCGGGTACACCGCGCGGCGCCTGGCGGCGCTGACCGGCGACGATGCCGCCTGGGACCGCGAGTGCGACCGCTTCCGGCGCTACCACCTGCTGTGGATCGAGCGCGGATTCATGCCCGTGTTCCGTGCGCTGATGGCCGATTTCGACGTCTATCGCCGCTGGCTGTCGCGACTCGGCGGCGAGCGCGCGATCACCAACCTGCAGCACCTGGCGGAACTCGTCCAGCAGCACGAGCACGAGGCCCAGGCGGGCATGGAACTGGTGGTCAAGTGGTTCGACGACGCCCGCGCGGCGGCCGACCCGTCTGACACCGAAGCCGAGCTGCGCCTGGAGAGCGACGCCGACAGGGTCAAGGTGGTCACCATGCACGCGGCCAAGGGGCTGCAGTTCGAGGTGGTGTACTGCCCGTTCGCCTGGGACGGGGTGCTGCGCGCCGGCAAGGGCGACGCGGTGTTCCACGATCCCGACAACGACCGGCGGCCGACGCTGGATTTCGGCTCACCGGCAATCGACGTACACCGTGTTCTGGCCGAGCGCGAGGAGTTCGCGGAGAACGTGCGCCTTCTCTACGTGGCGCTGACGCGGGCCCGGCAGTATTGCGTGGTCCATGCGGGCGCGATACGTGGCGCGGAGACTTCCCCCCTGGCCTGGCTCGTGCACCTCGCGCCTCGACTTCAGGGCGGCGAGCCCGACACGGCGAAGCTCGGCGACCTGTTCAAGACCCTGGACGACGAGGCGCTGCTGGCGGACCTTCGGGTGATCGCCAGCGCGGTACCGGACGCGGTGGCTGTCGAGCGGGTGGACCCGGCGGCCGCCGGCGGCATGCTGGCACCCGAGCCGGGCGATACCGCGCGCCTTGTGGCGCTCGGCTTCGACCGCAGGTTGTCGCGCACGTTCGCGGTCGCCAGCTTTTCGTCCCTGGTGGCGGGGCATTCCGACGAGGCGCCGGATCACGACGCCGCAGCGAGGGAGGACGGCCACGGCGATGTCGAGGGCCAGCTGTCGATCCACCGCTACCCGCGCGGCGCCCGCACGGGCCTGTGCTGGCACGCGATCTTCGAGCGCCTGGATCCCGCCGCCACGGACGACGCCGCGCTCGAAGCCCTGGTGCTCTCGGAACTGGCCCGGGCCGGCATCGACCCCGCCTGGGCGAGCGCCACCCGGGGGATGGTGCGCTCGGTGCTGGCGGCGCCGCTCGACGAGACGGCAGACCTGTCGCTGGGCGGGATTGACCCGGCGCGCCGGCTCTGCGAGTGCGGATTCTTTCTCGCCGCCGACGCGCTGGATCTCGACTGGTTGATCGAAGTGCTCGCGCGCCACGGCGGCGCGCGAGCGCGCGACTACATCGACGCGGTCGAACGAACGGGACTGAAGTCGCTGGATGGATTCATGCGCGGCTTCATCGATCTCGTGTTCGAACACGGCGGCCGGTACTTCGTTGCCGACTACAAGTCGAACCATCTCGGTCCCGACGACGGCTTCTACCGGCGGGAGCACGTCGAGGACGCCATGAAGCGAAACCGCTATCACCTCCAGTACCTGCTGTACACGGTAGCGGTCGATCGCTACCTCGGTGCACGGCATGCAGGATACGACTACGACAGGCATTTCGGCGGCGTGTACTACCTGTTTCTGCGCGGCATGGGCCGCCACGCCGGCCGCGGAGTCTTCTTCGACCGGCCGAGCGCGACCCTGGTGGCCGAGCTCGGCCGACGCCTGGGCGGGGGGATCGGACAATGATCGCGGGACAGGTGCTCGACGATATGCGCGAGAAGGGAGCGATCGACGACCTGGACCGCGAGTTCGGTCTCCTGGCCGCGCGCATGGACGGGGGCGGCGGTCCGGCGGTCGCGGTGGCCGCCGCCCTGGCAAGCGCCGCCACCGGCCGCGGCCATACGGGCCTTGCGACGGAGAAGCTCGTCGAGCAGGCCGGGCCCTGGCTCGGGCCCGACGAATCCGCGGACCGTCTCGTCGCGCGGCTCGACGCCTCGCCCATATGCGGCGACGGCACCGAGCCGACGCCGCTGGTACGCGACGCGAGGCGCGTCTACCTGTACCGGTACTGGAACCACGAACGTCGGCTGGCCGAGGCGCTCAACCAGCGCAATGCACCCGCGCTCGAAGCACCTGCGCCGGCCGCGCTGAAGTCGGGACTCGACCGCCTGTTTCCGCCGGCGGGCGGTAACCGGATCGACTGGCAGAAGGTTGCCGCCGCCCTTGCCGCGCTGCGCCGGCTCGCCATCATTTCCGGAGGGCCGGGCACCGGCAAGACGTCGACGGTGGTTCGCATACTCGCGCTCCTCGTGGAGCAGACCGCGGGCGAGTGCCGCATCGCCCTGGCGGCGCCGACCGGGAAGGCCGCCGCGCGCATGGAGCAGGCGATCGCCGAGGCGCGTGAGGGCCTCGCCGTGGACAAGTCGGTCAGAGACGCGATTCCCGGCGAGGCCGTCACCATTCACCGCCTGCTCGGCGCGGGTGTCCACGGCCGCTTCCGTCACGATGCGAACAACCCGCTGCCTGTCGACGTGCTGGTGGTCGACGAGGTCTCGATGGTCGACCTGGCTCTGATGGTGCGGTTGGAGGCGGCGCTGCCCGCGCATGCGCGCCTTGTGCTGCTCGGCGACCGCGACCAGCTCGCCTCGGTGGAGCCGGGCAGGGTGTTCGCCGAGTTGTGTCTCGGCGCCAACGGGTTTTCGCCTGCCGTGGCGGCCGACCTTGGCGGCGCCACCGGGTTCGATGTTCCCCCGCGCGACGTCGAGGTGCTGCCCGACTGCGCGGTGGCTCTCGAGCGCGGCTACCGGTTCACCGACGACAGTGGTATCGGGGCGCTGGCCGCGTCGGTGCGCGAGGGCGACGCGGAGCGCGCGTTGAACGTGCTCCGGGACGGGCGCGGCGAGGCGATCCGGATCGAGATCGCGGCGGGGCAGGGCATCGGCGCCGTCGTGGCGGAGCGGCTGCTTCCCGAGGTTCGCGACCGGCTGGCGCAGATCGCCGCCGGCGCCGCCCCCGAGTCGGTCTTCGCGCGCTACGGCGCCATGCAGGTCCTGGCGCCGCTCAGGGAGGGACCGCGCGGAGTCGGTACGATCAACCGGGAGATCGAGCGCCTGCTCTTCGCCGAGGGCCTGGTCGGGGACGATCCGTGGTACCTCGGCCGGCCCGTGCTCGTCACCGTCAACGACTACGGCCTCGGTCTCGTCAACGGCGATCTCGGCGTCATCCTGCCCTGGGGCGAGGCGGCGGAGGCGCGCGCCTGCTTCCCGGGCGAGGGCGGCCCGCGCTGGCTGCACCCGGCCCGCCTTCCCGCCCACGAAACCGCCTGGGCGCTCACCGTGCACAAGGCCCAGGGCTCGGAGTTCGACCGCGTCGAGGTGGTGCTGCCGGACGCGGATTCGCCGGTGCTGTCGCGCGAGCTGATCTATACCGCGGTGACGCGCGCGCGCCGGCAGGTGGCGCTGTGGGGCGGACCCGAGATTCTCGTCACCGCCATCGGTCGTCGCGTCGAGCGCGAGACGGGCCTCGCGGAGCGGCTGGCGATGGAAAGGCTCTCCGGGGCGTGACGCGTCGTAGTCCGAATTTCCGGACGTGCCGCGTCCGGCGTATCGCATGCAGAAAAGTGGAGGTGCCGTGAACCTGAACTTTCGTACCATAACACTTGAGGTCGACCATCGCGGCGTCGCCACGGTCACGCTGAACCGGCCCGACAAGCGCAATGCCTTCGACGAGGTGATGATCGCCGAACTCGATGAGGCCGCCCGGCGCCTCGGCGACGACTCGTCGGTGCGCGTGGCGGTGCTGACCGGCGCGGGCGCGGCGTTCTGCGCCGGCGGCGACATCGGCTGGTTCGCTCGCACCGCCGAACTCGCGCGCGAGGAGCGGGTCCGGCAGAGCGCGGCGCTGGCGACGATGCTGTCGCGCCTCGACCGACTGCCGATGCCCCTCGTCGGGCGCGTGAACGGGGCCGCGTTCGGCGGCGGAGTCGGGCTGGTGGCGGTGTGCGATCTCGCCGTGGCGAGCGACGAGGCCCGCTTCGCCCTCAGCGAGGTGCGCCTGGGCCTGGTGCCGGCCAACATCTCGCCCTACGTCGTCGCCCGCATCGGCGCCGCCAACAGCCGGGCGGTCATGCTCTCCGGCGCGCCTTTCGACGCGGCCCGCGCCGAGGCCCTCGACCTGGTCGCCCACGCCGTCCCGGCCGCGACGCTCGACGATGCGGTCGAGGAACTGGTAGCCGCGCATCTCGAGGCAGCGCCGGGCGCCGCGGCCGCCACCAAGCGGCTGATCCGCGACGTGGCGGGGCACGACGGCGCAGAGGTCATGTCGCTGACCTCTGCGTGCCTGGCCGACGCGTGGGAGTCCGAAGAGGGACGGGCGGGTATTCGCGCCTTCCTCGATCGCACCACGCCGCCGTGGCGCCGGCGATGATCATTACCGGCGGCGCGGTTCTCATCGACATCGACGCGGCTGCCGCCGCATCCTGAAACTCACCGGGAGGCCGCATGAGTCCGAGTATCCATTTCGCCGAGGAACACGACATGCTGCGCGACCAGGTGCGGCGCTTCGTGGAGCAGGAGGTCGTGCCTCACGGCGAGGCCTGGGAACGCGATGGCATGACACCGCGCGAGGTCCTGCGCAAGATGGGCGCTCTCGGCTTTCTCGGCATTCGCTACCCGGCGGAATTCGGCGGCGCGGACATGGACACCCTGGCCACCATGGTGCTGGCCGAGGAACTCGGCCGCTCGACCTTCGGCGGCTTCGCCATTACCGTGCTGGTGCACACCGACATGGCGTCGCCGCACCTTGCCAATGCCGGCACCCGGGCACA
>CBFGVH010000121.1:0-9596 GCA_965652415.1 uncultured Gammaproteobacteria bacterium
GATTCTTCCGGGCGCCGTGCACGCCGCGTCAATCGCCTGCAGGCAGGCTCCTACACCGCGGCTTCGATCCGGAGCCAGGGTGTTTTGGCGGAGGTGCTCCCTGCGCACCTCCGGAAGCTCAGGCCAGGTTCTCGCGGAAGAATGCGATGGTGCGCTCCCAGGCCAGGTTCGCCGCCTCCTCGTTGTAGCGCGGCGTCGAGTTGTTGTGGAAGCCGTGGCGAGTGCCGGGATAGAGGTGATGGACGTACTGCTTGCCGTGCTGCTTCAGCGCAGCCTCGAAATCCGGCCACATGGCATTGATCCTGGGGTCGTCCTCGGCGGCCTGGATCATCAGCGGCGCCTCGATGCGGGGCACGTCGTCGCCGGCGGGGGCCGCGCCGTAGAACGGCACGCCGGCTGACAGGTCCGGACCCATCTCGACGGCGAGGAAGTTCGTCACGCCCCCGCCCCAGCAGAAGCCCACGGCGCCGAGCCTGCCGCTGGAAAGTTCGTGGGACTTCAGGTAGCGCGCGCTGTTCAGCATGTCGGCCCTGAGCTGTCCCTGGTCGAGTCCGGACTGCAGTTCGCGACCGTCGTCGTCGTTGCCGGGGTAGCCGCCGACGGGGTACAGGCCGTCGGGCGCCAATGCCAGGAAGCCTTCCACCGCGAGGCGGCGGGCGACATCCTCGATGTAGGGATTGAGGCCGCGGTTCTCGTGGATGACGACGACCGCGGGGAAGGGGCCGTCGCCCGCGGGCTGCACGAGGTAGCCTCGCATCTCGCCGCTGGTGCCGCCCGGCGAGTCGTACTCGACGTAGTTCGCCTTGATGCGCTCGTCGGTGAAGGAAACCATCTGCGCCTCGGCATAACGGGGCATCAGCGCCTGGGCCATGACGAGTCCCGAGACGCCCGCCACCGAGATGACGCTCGCCCGGCCGAGGAACTCGCGCCGGTCGATGTGGCCGTGGCAGTACTCGTCGTAGAGATCGTAGACGCGCTTGTCGATGTCGATCTGCTGCATGGCTCTTCCTCCGGTATCGGTTTTGTGAAACGGACAGGGCGACATTATCGACAGGCGCGACCGCGAAGGCACGCCGGTGATATTACGCTTTGTTAAACAGTCGGCAGCGACGAGCGCACGGCGCTTTCGTGTCACAATCCGCGAGAATCATCGCCGCTACGACTCCCGCTGAACTGGTGACACGTCCCCGCCCATGGATCCCCTGACGCATGCGGCCGCCGGCGCCCTGCTGGCTCAAGGCATAGCGCCGCGCGGCGAGCTGCGCCGCGCGGCGATCGTCGGCGCCGTCGCGGGCCTCTTGCCGGACGCGGATATCCTGATTCGCTCGGCGGGCGATCCCCTGTATACGATCGAGTTTCACCGGCATTTCACGCATTCGCTGCTGTTCGTTCCTCTCGGCGCGCTCCTGGTCGCCCTGGTGCTCACGCCATGCCTCACGGGCGGCCTGCGTATCGGGCGTGCCTGGCTTTATGCCACCGTGGGCATGCTCCAGGCCGGTATCGCCGACGCGATGACCAGTTTCGGAACGCACCTTTTCTGGCCGTTTGCGGACGGCCGCGTCGCCTGGAACCTGGTAGCGGTCGTCGATCCGGTGTTGACCGTCATCGTCGTTACGGCCGTCGTGATGTCGCTTCGCAGGATCCGGGCCGGCCCGGCGCGCATCGGGCTGCTGGCGGCCGGGGCCTACGTGGCGCTGGCATTCGTTCAGCAAGAGCGGGCGACGAGTGTCGCGCTGGCGCTTGCAAACGAACGCGGTCACACGATCGAGCGCATGCAGGTCAAGCCGACGCTTGGCAACATCGTGCTGTGGCGCAGCGTGTACGAAGCGGGGAGCCGTTTTTACGTTGATGCGGTTCGCGTGGGCCCGGCGGGCGGCACACGAGTCTACCCGGGCCAATCCGTGGAGCGGTTCGAGCCGGGCGCGTTCGGACAGGTGTCCGAGGATTCCACCCAGGCGCAGGACATCGAGCGATTCGCACGCCTGTCCGACGACTACCTCGTGGCCTATCCGGGGCGCGACCGCCTGATCGGAGATATCCGTTACGCGATGCTTCCCGACAGCATCATGCCGCTGTGGGCCATCGCCCTGACGCCGCAGGACCCGGACCGCCACGTCGAGTTCGTCGCTCTGCGCGATAGCGGCGCCGCCGTGCGCCGGGCGTTCATGGCCATGCTGCTCGGCAAGTCGCGCGACAAAGTGTCGGACACGCCGAGCCAGCACAACAGCGACGCACTTCAATAGCGAAATATCAGCTCGATCACCGGGTTGTCGGCGTGGCGCGCATATTTGCGATGGTAGTACGCGGAACTGAGCACGAGAGCGCCGACGGCGACCAGCACCAGCGCCACGATCCAGGCCAGAAGCGGCGGATGGATCGCGATGAGCAGTCCGGCGACGATGAGAACGATGCCTGCAACCATGGATTGATCCCTCGATAGCGTTTCGATGCTTCACGAAATATGCGGCGGATTTCGCCGGACTCAATATCCCGGGCCTCGCCGTTGTTGCCGGCGATGTCAAGAATCATGTTTACTAGGGACATCCGAAGTCGGGGTTGGGGTGCAATAATGGAGGTCGCGCTTGCAGTGGGCTACTCGGAACTGATCGGCTACCTCGCCGCTATTCTCGTATTCACCTCGTTCTACATGAAGACCATGATCCCCCTGCGGGTCGTGGCGCTGGGCAGCAACCTCGCGTTCATCGCCTACGGAATCGCCGGGTCGCTGTACCCGGTGCTGATATTGCATCTCGCCCTCTTTCCGCTCAACGTTCTGCGCCTGGTGCAGATCAGGCGGCTGATCCGGCAGGTGGAAGAGGCCGCCGGCGGCAGTCTCGACGTCACCGTCCTTCTGCCGCACATGAAACGGCGCAAGCTGAACCGGGGGGAAGTCCTGTTTCACAAGGGTGAGGCTGCCGACGCCATGTACTACATCGGCAGCGGCTCGCTTCACCTCGAGGAGATCGACGTTCGGGTCGGGGCCGGCGAGGTGATCGGGGAAATCGGACTTTTTTCGCCCCGTGGACAGCGAATGGCCACGGCGATCGCTGACGGTCCGAGCGAGGTGTATGAGCTCAGCAAGGAGAAGATCCGCGAGTACATGCACCAGAACCCGGCGTTCGGCTTCGCGCTCGTGCAGCTCATCACCGGCCGCATGCTGCATAACCTGCAGCAGGCGCAGGCCCGCGCCGGAGTGTCCCCGGGCACATAAAAAAAGCCGCCGTGCGGCGGCTTCAATGATCAAGATTGAGGAGGATCCTGAAGCGTCGCATTCAGGCCGCCGTATCCAGCATTTCCCAAGCCGGGCGACCTCCATGCGACGTTTTCATTATTGACAACCATGGCGGTCGCGTCTGTGAGGTTGCGCACACAACACCATATCCAAGTGTGAACCAGTTCACAGAACGGATGCCATGTCGGCCGCGGCGGGGATGCGCAGACCGACTCGGCGGGACCCGCGCTCCAGGAGGTGCGACACCAGTCTTCAAGGCCCGGAAATCGGGCTGCTTCGCGGCACTGGCGATCGCCATTGAACGCGAGGCATGGTCCCTGTTAAAGTCCGCGCCCTTCGCGTCCTCTCGCGCCGGCGACGGTACGGGGCGCGCTGTCAGAGCATGGCGGTGAAGACCGGCCACCCGGGTGGCGGCAGGCTGTGAACCCGGTCAGGTCCGGAAGGAAGCAGCCGCAGCAGCCGAGCCGGGTGCCCGGGCAAGGCCGGTCGGATCCGCCACCAGTTTTCCACCCGCCGGCAGGGCGCGGGTCACGGTCGAGACTAATCTCCCCTGACCGTGTAGAATTCTTCGCTCCCGTGTTTTGGACGCTGTGCAGGTTTCGGGAAAAAGCCTCAAATAGCACCCGGAACTTGTTGAATAGACAAGTAATCCTTATTCCGGTCGGTGTCGTCCGCGAGCACCGAACCGGCGTTGATCACGCTCGCTGGACGGAACGCTCCCGAACCCGCAATCCATGACCTACCAGGCACTCGCGCGCAAGTGGCGCCCCCGGACATTCGCCGACGTGGTGGGGCAGGCGCACGCGGTGGCGGCACTGACGCACGCGCTGGACAACGACCGGGTCCATCACGCCTTCCTGTTCACCGGCACCCGGGGCGTCGGCAAGACGACCCTGGCCCGGCTGCTGGCGCGATCCCTCAACTGCGAGAAGGGGGTGAGTTCCACCCCGTGCGGCGAATGCGGGGCCTGCGTGAGCGTCGACCAGGGGCGCTTCGTGGACCTGCTGGAGATCGACGCCGCCTCGCGCACTCGCGTAGACGACACCCGCGAGATCCTCGACAACGTCCAGTACGCGCCGACCATGGGGCGCTTCAAGGTGTACCTCGTCGACGAGGTGCACATGCTGTCCACCCACAGCTTCAACGCGCTGCTCAAGACGCTCGAGGAGCCGCCGCCTCACGTCAAGTTCGTGTTGGCCACCACGGACCCGCAGAAGCTGCCAGCTACCATCCTCTCGCGCTGCCTGCAGTTCAACCTTCGCGCGCTCGACGTCGACGAGATCGCGGGGCAGCTCGCCCGCATACTCGAGCAGGAAGGCATCGACTCGGAACCCGCGGCACGCGAGCTCGTCGCCCGCGCCGCCGACGGCAGCATGCGCGACGCCCTGAGCCTGCTCGACCAGGCAATCGCCTTTTCCGGCGCACGGCTCGATGCCGCGAGCGTGCGCCGCATGCTGGGCATGATCGAGGGCAGCCAGGTGGTGGAGATCGTGGAGGCACTGGTCGACGGCGACGCCTCCCGCGTCTTCGGTGTGGTTGATACCATGCGCCAGCGCAGCATCAACTTCACGCGGGCGCTGGACGATATTCTCATCCTGCTGCACGAGATCGCGCTCGCCATCGAGGCGCCCGATCTCGCGGCCGAACGCGACAGCCCCTGGCGCGGCCAGCTCGACGTGGCCGGCCGGATGAGCGCCGAGCAAGTCCAGCTTCTCTACCAGATCGCGCTCATCGGCAAGCGCGACCTGCCACTTGCGCCGGATCCGGCCCGCGGATTCGAAATGGTGATGCTGCGGATGCTGGCGTTCGAGCCGGATCGTCATCCGGCCGGCGAGGAAGTCGAGAACCTCACGTCGCCGTCGCGACCGGCCGGCGCCAGGGCTGGCGCCCGACCGGCGTCAACGGGCAAGCCCGCGGCGCTGGCGTCGGTCAGCAAGCTGGCTGCGCGACGCTCCGCCGATAGTGCGCCCCAGGCGCGGGCGCAACGGGATTCGTCGAGTGAGCCGGCGGCCGAACCCGCTGCGGCACGGACGCCGGGACAACTCATCGACTCCAACGCCTGGCAGCAATTCGCCGAGAACGCGCCGCTGCACGGCCTCGCGCGCGAGCTGGCGATGAACCTCGAGTTCATCGGTTCCGACGAGCACGCGATCCAGATGCGCCTCAAGGAGGCGCTCTCGCACCTGTTGAACGCGAACCGCCAGAGAACCCTGGAGGCGGCGATCGCCGAGGCTTTCGGCCCCGGCATACGGCTCGCGGTAGACGTCAGTGCCGCGGCCGACGACGACGGAACCCCCGCCGCGGCTCGCCAGCGGCGACTGAAAGCGGAACGCGAAGCGGCGGCCGAGGGCCTGGTCAACGATCCGGACATCTCGACTTTCATCAACCAGTTCGATGCCGAGCTGGTACCGGACTCGGTACTGCCCGGCACCCAGAGAGGCAAGTAGATATGCGCGGCGGACTCGGAAACATCATGAAACAGGCCCAGCAGATGCAGGAGCAGATGAAGAAGATCCAGCAGGAACTGGCCACGCTGGAGGTCACCGGAAAGTCCGGCGGCGGCATGGTTACGGTGGTCATGACCTGCCGGCACGATGTGCGCTCGGTCACCATCGACCCGGCCCTGATGGGCGACGACAAGGAAGTGCTGGAAGACCTCGTCGCCGCGGCATTCAACGACGCGGTGCAGAAGGCCGAGAAGGCGGTCCAGGAGAAGATGAGCGGCGTTGCCGGCGGTCTCAACATCCCGGGCCTGAACCTGCCCCTTTGAGCATGGCGCCGGGTTCGGCCATCGAGGACCTGCGCGACGCTCTCAAGCGCCTGCCCGGCGTGGGTCCGAAGAGCGCCCAGCGCATGGCCTTTCACCTGCTCGAACGCGACCGCGAGGGCGCCGCCGAGATCGCCGAGGCGCTGGTGCGGGCCCTGTCGAAAGTAGCCCACTGCCGGTACTGCAACAACTTCAGCGAGTCGGAGATCTGCCGGATCTGCGCCGACCAGCGGCGCGACCAGCAGCTCCTGTGCGTGGTGGAGACGCCGGCGGACCTCGAGTCCATCGAGCAGGCCGGTGCGTTCCGGGGCGTCTATTTCGTGCTCATGGGACACTTGGCGCCCCTGGACGGCATCGGCCCCGAACAGCTGTCGATCGGCCGGCTCAAGCGCGACGTGGTCGAACGGAGCATCACCGAGGTGGTGCTGGCCACCAATCTCACGGTCGAAGGCGAGGCCACCGCCGACTACATCGCCTCCATGCTGGCCGCGACCGGCGTGCGCCTGAGCCGGCTGGCTCGCGGCGTCCCGGTCGGCGGAGAACTGGAATACATGGACTCCGGCACGCTGACGCAGGCCTTCGAGGACCGTCGCGAGCTGCCGCGCTCGTGACCGCGCGTCGGCGTACCGCCGAAGGCGGGGTCTGATTCATGACCATCGGCCGGTCGGCTGAAGTCCTGCTTCTGACGGCGTGGGCCGGCGCGGCGTGGTTCGCGGCGCTGTTTGTGGCGCCGCAATTGTTCGGCATGCTGCCGCCGGAGCAGGCCGGAAATGTCGCCGGCATGATGTTCCGCTCGGTGTTCTGGATCTCGCTGCCCGCGCTTGCCTGGTGCCTGGCACAGGTCGCGCGTTCGCCCGCGGCGACAGTGCGGCTTGATAGATGGCTGGTCGCCGGTGCCCTCACGATCTCGCTGGTGCTCGGGCTCGTCCTGCAGCCGCACGTCGCCTCCATGCGCGTCGGTACGACGCCGCCCGGGCCCGGGTTCGCCATCGTCCACGGGGCCGCAAGCGTTCTGTTCCTGGTGAACTGCATGCTGGCGGCGGTGATCCTGCTGCGCCGCTGGCGGGCGCGGTGACGGTACCGGGTCCGGCTCAGGCAGCAATCCGGCGCCTCGCCATCCGGCCCGCCAACACGAACCAGCCCACGGCCGCGGCCTGCAGGGCCAGCGCCACGGCGAAGGCCGTGCGGTAGCCGGCCGCCTCGTACCCCGTAGCGGCGGGGAACTGGTTGATAATGACCCCGAGGCCCCACTGCTCGACGAAAGCCGTCACGAAGACCAGGAAGTTGACCGCGGTGTTGGCGCGTCCGGCGATGTACACGGGAAAGTGCTGGGAGATCGCCGAATAGCCGATGATGCCCGAGGTGCCCATGAGGCCGAACAGCATCCACGCCAGCGTCGGCACCGTCGACGCGTCGACGATGAGCAGGACCTGGGGCACCATGAACAGGCTCATGCCGACAACGGACGAGAGCAGGATCGGCACCCCGCGCCGGGCCAGGCGAGAGGCGACCCAGCCGAGCAGCAGGAATCCGGTCACCATCGCCACCGTCGTCAGGGCCATGATGTTGGAGGCCTCGAGCACCGGAAGTCCGGCCACGTCGCGCAGCCACGGTCCTATCCACAACGACTGCAGGGAAAGGAAGGCGGCCTGTGAAAACACGATCAGGGGCGTGACGCGCCAGAAGAAGGGGTCGGTGAACACGTCGCGAAAGCCGCCCCCGGTGTGCTGCGGAGAGGCCGGCTCCGGTTCCTTGCGCGGGACCACGAACCAGATCACCAGGGCCACCACCACGGTGACCGCCGCGAGCAGCAGGAACAGCGTGCGCCAGTCGCTGACTTCCATCACCATAGCCGACGGCCGTGTTCCCGCCAGCGCACCGAGTCCGCCGAAGGCCATCTGCAGGCCGTTGATCATCGGCAGTCTCGAGACGTCGAACCAGCGGCGGTAGGCGATGAAGGCCGCCATGAGGCAGGCCGACACGCCTAGGCCGATCAATGCGCGCCCCACGATCAGTCCGCCGATGCTGTCGGAAGTGGCGAAAAGGACCGCCCCCGAGGCGGCGAAAAGCAGCAGCAGCGATTCCACCCGGCGCGGCCCGAAGCGGTCGAGCAGGATGCCCAGCGGCAGCTGGAAGGCCGCGAACGTCGCGAAGTAGATGCTGGTCAGAAGGCCGAGAGCATTGGCGTCGAGGCCAAGCTCCGCGGTCATGTCCGAGGCGATGACCGCGTTGACCACCCGGAACAGGTAGGACACGAAGTATCCCAGGCCGAACGGCACCAGGATGCGCAGCAGCGGAGACGACGGTGCGCCGCCGGGTTCACCCATCGGCGACGCCCGGAACCACCAGCCGGTCGTGGCAGGAGAACACCTGGAAGTTGCGGCGCCGCGCCCGCGCCACCAGCATCACGCCCGACTCGCGGGCCAGTTCGACCGCGCGCCGCGTCACCCCGTTGCGGGAGATCACCACCGGTATCCCCATGAGCGCCGCCTTGTCTACGATCTCCGTGGTGAGGCGCCCGGTGGAGTAAAGGATGGTGCCGGCGCCGTCAACGTCGTTCAGCCACATCCAGCCGGAGATGGCATCGGTGGCATTGTGGCGGCCGACGTCCTCGACGAAAGACAGCATCCGGCCGTCGCGGGTCAGGCCGCAGCCGTGTACCGAGCCCGCATCGCGGTACACGGCGTTGTACTCACCGATCGCACCGACCACGCGGTAGAGGTCGTCGCGCGTCACCTTGCGGGCCGCGGCGACGCGGGGCGGCGCGTCGTTCTGCCTTGCAGACACGCCGCGGCCGCTCCGGGTCGCGACGTCGGCGAGCTCGCGTTCCCAGTCCACCATTACAGACTCGATGTCGCGCACCGACTCGACCAGGCGCTGGTTGCGAAGGTACCCCAGCACCAGCAGTTCGGGGCAGGTTCCGATGGTCATCAGCGTGACCAGCTCCTCGCCGTCGACCTTGATGGTGAGCGCCCGCTCGAGGGCGGCCGGCACTTCGCGCCGCACCCCGTCCTGGTCCAGCATCAGCACCTGCTCGGTCGGCGCGAGCGAGCAATCCGACAGCCGCGGCCGCCCGGTGGCGGGATCCGTACCGGCAATGCCGGCGCCTGGAAGCGACTTGTTCAACGAAGGTGTCCGAAGGGGGCGTAAGAAAACCAAATTCTAACCGAATCCCACCGGGCGCCGGCGCGCTACCCAAACACGCGGTTTCACATGCTACAATCGCGCCCCCACCGGAGAGGTACCGAAGCGGTCATAACGGCGCGGACTCGAAATCCGTTGGGGGCGCAAGCCCCACGTGGGTTCGAATCCCACCCTCTCCGCCAGAATTTTCTCCTCGCTCAACCCACGTCTCGGAAGTGGATTCGACTCGATCGTTTCGGGATTCGAACCCACGTGACCGAACAATCCGGGTTCGACCGGTCCGCCACCGGCGGACCGGAACGCGCGAAGCGCGGCCCGAAGGGCGAGGCGCAAAGCGCCGAGTAATCCCACCCTCTCCGCCAGAATTTCCCCCGCGAACATTTCGACCCGGCGGTCGCGCCTGAATCATTGACTTCGGGCGGGGACAGCATTTTCAATCAGGTGCACAGGTAT
>CBFGVH010000122.1:0-9438 GCA_965652415.1 uncultured Gammaproteobacteria bacterium
CACGCATCACCGGCACACCTGCATCGGCGCGCGCGCCGGCTTCGGCGACCTGTTGATCGGCGCCGGCGCGCTGATGGTCGACGCCAACGGCCTCGACGCCGACCGTCACGGCCACATCCGCGATGCGATGGTGGACCTCATCACCATCACGGAGGGATTCTTCGCCTGCGGCGTGGCGGCCTCGGTCTACCATGTCGCCGACCCCTCGGGATGCGTCATGCCGGACCCCGTGTTCGCCAACATCGGCAAACTGCTGCTGGCGACGAAGATCTATGACATGCACCGCCTCGCCCACCATGTCTCCGGGGGGCTGATCGTCGCGCTACCCGGCCCCGACGAGGACCACAACCCTGAAACCCGCGCCTCGCTCGCCGCGGTGCTCGGCGGCCGCGACGACATCCCGGCCGACAAGCGCCTGGCTGCCGCACGCATGGTCGAGGATCTCACCGCCTCCTACCAGGGCGGCTGGTACTCGGTCATCTCGCTGCACGGCGGCGGCTCGCCAGAGGCGATGAAGCGGGAGATCTGGCGCAACTACCCGGTCGAGGACCGCATGGCGCTGGTGCAAAGCCTGCTCGACCGCGGCATGCTGGCGACCGGCAATCGCGTCTCCCGCCAGCAGGGCCGCTGCTGCGTCACCGGCTGCCAGGCCCCGGCAAGGATGGACGGCGACGACGACGCCGCCGCTCCATCGAACGTTGTGCCGCGCAAGTTGCAGGCGGGCTCCTGACCAGGAACCAGTACTCGAACCAGGGCCTGTTCACACTACCGACAACCATCGCGTACGGCGCCGCCCGGGCGGCGCCCGGCATGCACGCCCACGGCATCCGGTCGCCTGCCGGATCGCCCGCCCTTCGGATTAAGGCTGGTTTAAGCAGCCCGGTCGTACGATCGTCGCCAGATTCAATGCCGAGGGCTCGAACATGGCGACCATCAACACTCCCGTCGCGACAAGGGTCGACGACAGCATCGCAGTGTGGGATCCGCTGGTGCGCATCTTCCACTGGTCCCTTGTGTCGTTCTTTTTCGTCGCCTACCTGAGCGAAGACGAACTGGAACGGATTCACGTATGGGCGGGATACGCCGTCGCCATGCTGGTGGCGTTTCGCCTTGTCTGGGGTTTCATCGGCGAGCGCCATGCCCGCTTCAGCGACTTCGTCAGGGGACCGAGCGCCGCATCAGGCTATCTCGCGGGGCTGGTCCGCGGAAACGCGCCGCGCTACGTCGGCCACAACCCGGCCGGCGGCCTGATGGTCGTCGCGCTTTTGGTGTCGCTCGCGATGACCACGCTGTTCGGCATGATCCTGCTCGGCGGCGACGGCGCCGGACCGCTGGCCGGCATGGTCCCGCCGGCGGCGACGGGCGAATGGGTCGAGGAAGTCCACGAGTTCTTCGCCAATGCGACCCTGGCACTCGTGGTGCTCCACGTCGCGGGCGTCATCGTCGGCAGCATCGCGCACCGCGAGAACCTCGTCAAGGCGATGTTTACCGGCCGCAAGCCGCGGCATTGACCGCCCGCGGTTCCTGCCTGAAGAGGAGATCAAAAATGAGGATTCCCTTTGTCGTCGCGCTGTCGCTGTACGTCGCGCCGATCCAGCTCGCCTCTGCCGGCGACCTCGAACTGCTGCTCGATGAACTCGCGGCGGCCACCTCCGGCGCTGCCGACGCAACAAACGGAGCGCAACTCTGGACCCGCGAGGTGGACGGCCGAAGCTGCGCCACCTGCCACCAGTCGGACGTCGGCAAGCCGGGGCGGCACGCGCGCACCGGCAAGCCAATCGAGCCGATGGCGCCCTCGGTGAACCCGAAACGCCTGACCAATCGCGCCGAGATGGACAAGTGGCTGCTGCGCAACTGCAAGTGGACCTTCGGCCGCGAATGCACGGCTTCCGAGCAGGCCGACATCCTGTCCTGGCTTGCCGGGCAGTAGCCGTACCTTGACAAACAACGGAGCAACGAGATGAGCCAGATCACCACGCCGCTCGGCCGCATCGGCGGCAGCCTGATGCTCGCCGCCGCCCTCACCACCGGGCTGTTCGGCATCAGCACGATATCCATCGGCGACGACGACTCCGACGACGACGCGCCGCTCGCCGCCTTTGCCGAGAATCCGCTCTACAGCGAGGAATGCGGCGCCTGCCACCTCGCCTACCCGCCCGGCCTGTTGCCACAGGCGAGCTGGAGAGGGATCATGGACGGCCTGGCGGATCATTTCGGCGAAAATGCCGAGCTCGACGATTCGACGGCGAACGAACTTCGGAACTGGCTGGCCGACAACGCGGCCGACGCGCCGTCAAGGCAAAGAAGGAACAAGCTGCTGCGCGGCGTTGTCGACGAGGCGCCGCTCAGGATCACCGAGCTGCCATACTTCGTCGACGAGCATGACGACATCCCGGCACACATGGTCGCCGGCAACGCCGAGGTCGGCTCGTTCAGCAACTGTGATTCGTGCCACAAGGGCGCATCACGCGGAGAGTTCGATGACGATACAGTGGATATTCCCGGTTTTGGTCGCTTCGACGACTAGCCTGTTCGCTGTCAGCGCCGCGGCCGACGACTCCGACGAGATCCGCCGCCTGGCGCGCGACGGACGGATCCTGACCCTGGAGGAACTGCTCGAGCGCCATCGCGACCGCATCGGCGGGCGCCTGCTGGACCTCGAACTCGAGCGCGATGACGAACGGATCATCTACGAGATGGAAGTCATCGACGACGACGGACGGATTCGCGAGATCGAGATCGATGCCGTCAGCGGCGAGTGGATCAGCGAGGAAATCGAGGATTGAAGCTGCTCCTGGTCGAGGACGACCGCGACCTCGTCGACGACCTGCGCCCGCTGCTGGGTCGTGCCGGTTACGCGGTGGAAGTGGCGCTCGACGGCATCGACGGCGAGTTTCTCGGCGACGAGGAAGACTTCGACGCCGTCATCCTCGACCTCGGCCTGCCCGGCCGCCCGGGCCTCGAGATACTGCGCCACTGGCGCGAGCGCGGCCGCGACATGCCGGTGCTGGTGCTGACGGCGCGCGACGCCTGGCACGAACGCGTTGACGGCCTGCGCGCGGGCGCCGACGACTACCTCGGCAAGCCGTTCCACGGCGCCGAGCTCGTGGCACGAATCGAGGCGCTCATCCGCCGCCGCGCGGGACGCGCCGACAATGTGCTCAAGGCGGGCGACGTGGTTCTCGACGTCGCGACGTGCGAGGCGCGCATCGAGGGCGCGGAACCGGTGGCGCTGACCGGTATCGAGTTCCGCCTGCTCCGGTACATGATGATGAATGCCGGTCGCTACCTGAGCAAGACCGAGCTGTCCGAGCACGTTTACGAGGACGAGGCGATCCGCGACAGCAACGTGATCGAGGTCTATATCAACCGGCTGCGCCGCTACTTCGGACGCGACTTCATCCAGACGCGCCGCGGCCAGGGATATCGCCTGGGGCGTAGCGAGCCGTGAGATCGCTGCGCCGCCGGATCGGCGCGGGCATGCTCGCGACCCTGGCGGCGGCCTTCGCGCTGGTGCTCGCCTGGGGCGACGCCGGCATAAAGCACCTGACCCGCGACTGGGTGCTGTCGGCGCTTCGCCACGACGCCGACGACGTCATCGCGGCGCTGGTCCTCGACGACACCGGCCGCTGGCGCGTCGATCCGGGCCGCCTCAAGGCGGTGTACCAGCGCGTCTATTCCGGTCACTATTACCGGGTCGTCAACGAGACCACCGACCTCGCCTCGCGGTCGTTGTGGGACTACGAGCTGTCCGTCGAGCCTCTCGAGCCCGGCACCGCCCGGGAAGGCATCGAGGCGGGGCCCTCCGGGCAGACACTGCTTACCGCCGCGGCCGGCATCGAGAAATCCGGAACCCGGTTCACCGTGGCCGTCGCCGAGGATATCGCCCCGCTCGACGAGGCGCGACGAGACTATGCTCTGACGGCGGCGGGTCTGCTTGCCGGAATCATGCTGCTGCTGGTGCTGGTGCAGCAGGGCATCCTCAAGCGCGGGTTCGACCGCCTGGACCGGGTGCGCCTCGCGGTGCGGGAACTGCGCGGCGGCGGGGAACGCCCGCTGCCCGAGGATGTTCCGGTCGAGATTGCACCGCTGGTCGCCGAGATCAACCGACTGCTCGAGCGGCTCGAAGGCAAGGTGGCGCGATCGCGCAATGCCATGGGCAACCTCGCCCACGAGCTGAAGCGGCCGATGTCGCGACTGCGCCGGCTGGCGGATGAACTCGAACCGGGCAAGGAGGGCACACTCGTGGCGACCATCGACGAACTCGAATCCGTGGTGTTGCGCGAACTCAAGCGCGCCCGCATCGTCGGCGTCGCCACGCCCGGCCGGCACACACGGCTCGGCGCCGACCTGCCGGCGCTGGTCGAGGCGCTCGAACATCTGTACCCGGGGCGGACGATAACCACCCGGTTTCGCGACGACCTCGTGCTGCCCCATGACCGTGACGACATGCTGGAACTGTTCGGCAACCTGCTGGACAACGCCCTCAAGCACGGCGCCGGCGAAGTTTCGCTTACCGTGACCGAGGGGCCGGACCACTGGTTGATCGAGGTGAGCGACGGCGGACGCGGAATTCCCAAGGCCGACATGGAGCGGGTCACGGCGCGCGGCGTGCGACTCGACGAGAGGCGCGCGGGATCGGGACTGGGGCTCGGCATCTGCGCCGACATCGTGCGCGAGTACGGCGGCGAGATCCGGTTCGCGAACGGCCCGCGAGGAGGCCTTACGGTTGCCGTGCGGCTGGCACGCGAATCGGTCGACGACGGCGACTGAGGGGCACGATCAACCGAATCCGCGCTGTTGCACGGTACGGAGGGCGGCGGGTAAGATGCCTGCTCACGGCGGTGCCGACTGCCTCATCCTTGCCGATCCTCCGTTCACGATTTCCATGACCGACACCCCGCTCGAAGCCGGCTGGACCGGCATGACGTTCGACGACTTCCTGATGCGTCCGCAGAAGGGCGTCACCACGTCGCGCCGGGAGATATCGCTGTGCTCGCCCCTGACGGCGACGCTCGATCTCGAGCTGCCGATCGTGTCGTCGAACATGGACAGCGTCACCGGCGAGCACATGGCCGAGGCGATGGCCCTTGAAGGCGGCATCGGCGTGATCCACCGCGGCCAGTCCATCGAACGCCAGGCCGCCAAGGTGGCCGAGGTCAAGCGCAGCTACAGCGCGGTGATCGAGAACCCGCACCGGATGCCGCTTGGCGCCACACTCGGAGATGCCGTGCGCTTCGCGCGCCGCCACAAGGTCACCGGCATCCTGATCGAGACCCGTGCCGGCAGCGGCATTCTCGCCGGCCTGCTGTCGAGCCGCGACATTCCCTGGACCGGGGAATGGCAGGAGCGCCTGGTGGACGAGTTCATGACGCCGGTCGAGCGCCTGCACACGAACGCCCCGGGCATCAGCGTGGAAGATGCCGAGCGCATCCTGTTCGACCGGCGCATCGAGCGCCTGCCCCTGGTGGACGCCGACAATCGCATCCACGGCCTGATCACCCGCAAGGACGTGCGCTTCCTGCGCGAGCGGCCGTTCGCGAGCAAGGACTCCAAGGGCCACCTTCTGGTGGCCGCGGCGGTGGGCGCGCGCGGCGACTTCATCGAGCGCGGCCATGCCCTGCGCGAAGCCGGCGCCGACTGCTTCTTCATCGACATCGCCCACGGTCACTCCGTCGTCATGGCCGAGGCGGTCGAGGCCATGCGCACGGAGTTGCCGGACATGCCGCTCGCCTGCGGCAACGTGGCGACCTTCGAGGGCGCCCGCTTCATGAAGGACCTGGGTGTCGACGCGATCAAGGTGGGCGTCGGTCCGGGCCGCGGCTGCCGCACGCGCCTGGAGACCGCCGCCGGCGTGCCCCAGCTGCAGGCCATCCGGGAGTGCTGGTGCGCGGTCGGCGAGAGCGTGCCCATCATCGCCGACGGCGGTGTGCGCTACGACAAGGACATCTTCCTCGCCCTCGTGTGCGGTGCGTCGACGGTGATGCTCGGCAGCGCGTTGTCGGGCACCGACGAGGCGCCCGGGCGCGTGATCGAGGACCCGGCGACCCACACGAAGAAGAAGATCTACCGGGGCATGACCTCGCCCGAGGCGGTGCTGGAATCCCTGTACGAAGTCGACGACGGCGATGCGGTCTCCGAGGCGCTCGACACGCCGCCGGAAGGCCAGGAGATCCAGGTGCCCTACAAGGGCAGCGTGGCGAGCATACTGCACCGCATTCGCGGCCACCTGCGCTCGGCGGTGAGTTACGCCGGCGAGGCGAACCTGGCCGACGCGCGTGCGAAGATCCTGCCGGACCCCCTGAAATACCTCGTGCCCCTTAGCGAGTCGTCGCGGCGGGAATCCTACGAGCGCTGATCCGGCGTCGCGCTCACTCGCCCAGCGGATTGAAGAACTGCCGGCCCGAGCGTGTCCTGCGAATATAGTCGAGCAGCAGTTCGTAGTCGCGGTCGCTGTCGGCGAAGTTGATCTTCTCGGCGTTGACCATGAGCAGCGGCGCGCGGTTGTAACGCAGGAAGAATCGCGCGTAGGAATCGACCAGCCGGTCGAGGTAGTCATAGCTCACCTGCTGTTCGAAGCTGACGCCGCGGCGGCGGATGCGATCGACCAGGACGTCGACGCCGGCCTGCAGGAACACCACCAGGTCGGGCGTCGGCACTTGCGGCGCGAGGGCGCTGTAGACCTGCCGGTACAGGCCGAGCTCGTCGTCGTCGAGGTTGAGCTCGGCGAACAGCAGGTCCTTCTCGAGAAAGAAATCCGATATCCATGACGGCCGGAACATGTCCTTCTGGGTGAGCCGCTCGAGTTGGCGCACGCGTTGGAACAGGAAGAAGAGCTGCGTGGGCAGCGCGTACTGTCTCGGCGCATGGTAGAACCGCGCGAGGAACGGGTTCTCCGCCGGCATTTCCAGCATCGGCTCGCTTTGCAGCGACCGGGCCAGGCGGCGGGTCAGCGTGGTCTTGCCCACGCCGATCGGTCCCTCGACGACGATATAGCGGGGCGCCTGCCCCTTGCGGTCTGTTTCGATAGATACCATGTCGGGTACATGTCCGGGCCGAAGTGGCCGCCTGCGGCCGGCGGCGGCGCCATTGTACCCCCGGATGACAGGGTCTACGGCCGTCCGTATACTAGGCCGCTTTTTCGCGGCGCCGGGCCGGCGCGACACCCGCCGTGCCGGTCCCAACGACGACGAGGAGCAGACCGGATGTACTACGCGATCCTGGGAACCGATACCCCCGACAGTCTCGAGAAGCGCCTGTCGGTGAGGGTGCGCCACATCGACCGCCTCAAGGCGCTCGATGCCGAGGGGCGCCTGTTGCTTGCCGGTCCCTGTCCGGCCCTCGACGCCGAGGATCCCGGCGACGCCGGCTTCACCGGCAGCCTGGTGGTGGCCAAGTTCGACTCGCTCGAGTCGGCGAAGGCCTGGGCCGATGCAGACCCCTACGTGGAAGCCGGCGTGTACGCCGAGGTGACCGTGAAGCCGTTTCGCAAGGTACTGCCGTGAGCGACCGTCTCGAGCACATCCGCACCGTCCTCGAACGTACCCTCGAACCGGAGTCGATCGATCTCGTCGACGAGAGCCACCTGCACGCCGGCCATCCGGGCGCCCGGGACGGAGGCGGCCACTTCGCGCTGACCATCGTCGCCGAGTGCTTTCGCGGCAAGAACGTCGTCGCCCGCCACCGGATGGTCTACGACGCCCTGGCAGCGGAGATGGGCGGGGCCATTCACGCACTCGGCATCAAGGCCTACACGCCCGACGAGATCTGAACATCCCGCAGCGGCTCGGCGAGACGGACCAACCGGACAGATCGATGCTCAACGGCTCGCCGAAATGACCAGCCGCTACACGCTCGCCGAAGCCGGCGGCGGCACCAGGCTCGAAGGGCGCGTCGTCCTCGTCACCGGCGCGGCCGGCGGAATCGGCAGCGCCGTATCCCTCGCATGCGCCCGGCAGGGCGCCACTGTCCTGCTGCTCGATCGCAACCGGCGCGGCATCGACCAGCTCTACGACCGCATCGTCGCCGAGGGCCTGCCCGAACCCGCGGGAATTCACGAGGACCTCGCGCGGCTGGACGGTGCGCGTGCGGTTGCGCTCGCAGGCCAGGTCACGGACAACTGCGCCGGGCTTCACGCGCTCATCCACGCGGCCCAGGACGACGCCCCGCTGGCACCGGTGGAACACTACCCGCTCGACACGTTCCGCCGCCTGCTCGACACCCAGGTCACGGCGCCGTTCATTCTCTGCCGCACCCTGCTGCCGCTGCTGCGCGCTGCCGCCGAGCCCCGCATCGTGCTGACCGGCGGCGCCGCCGGCAGGCGGCCGCGCGCCTACCACGGCGCCGCCGCCATCGGCTGGAGCGGAGCCGACATGCTGGCGGGCATCCTCGACCAGGAGTTCGAGGCCGACGGCACACTGCGCGCGTTCTCCATCGACCCGGGATCGGTCGATACCACCATGCACAACCGCTGGTACCCGGGACGCAGCGCCGCCGACCTGCCGAAACCCGGTGAAGTGGCGGACGCCTACGTTTTTCTGGTCTCCGCCGAGTCCCGCGACTTCGCAGGGCCCTTGTGCACCCTCGACGACGGGGTTCTCGAAGGTGCGGGCTTTCCCTCGTAAAGGGCCTTGAGGGCCCGGCTGTCGAGGTCCCGCCAGGCACCCGGACGCAGGTCGCGCGGCAGCGAAACCGGGCCGTAGCGGATCCTGACCAGGCGGCTGACGCGGAAACCTCCGGCGGCCCACATCCGGCGCACTTCGCGATAACGGCCTTCGCGGATCACCACCCGGTACCAGCGATTGGAGCCCTTGCCGCCCTCGGTGGACACCGACTCGAAGCGCGCCGGCCGGCCGTCGAGGTCGATGCCGGCCTTGAGCCGCTCGAGGAACGAGGCGGGAACCTCGCCCTGGACCCGACATCGATATTCGCGATCCAACCCGCGCGACGGGTGCGCCAGTCGGTTGGCCAGATCGCCGTCGGTGGTGAACAGCAGCAGCCCGCTGGTATTGAAATCCAGCCGCCCCACCGCGACCCAGCGGCCGGCGCGAAGGCGCGGGAGCTGCTCGAACACCGTGGGACGGCCCGACGGGTCGGACCTGGTACAGATGCGGCCAACGGGCTTGTGGTAGGCGATGACCCGGCTTCGCACGGCGACGGACGCTTTGACTGGTCTGCCGTCGACGGTGACGCGACTCGTCGCGTCGACCATCTGGCCGATGCCGGATACCTCGCCGTCGACGCACACCCTGCCCTCGCGGATCAGGTCCTCCGCCTGGCGCCGGGATGCGATACCGGCACGGGCGAGGAACTTGTGCAGCCGCTCCGGGCCGCCGGCCCGGCTCATGGTCGGGGACCGGCGCCCTCGTCGTCGCTGCCGGTCCCGTCCTCGTCGTCCTCGTCGTCCTCGTCGTCCTCGTCGTCCTCGTCGTCCTCGTC
>CBFGVH010000123.1:0-9263 GCA_965652415.1 uncultured Gammaproteobacteria bacterium
ATCGCTGACGCCTCAGTCCCAGCGGCTGTCGCGCACCTGGACCGTGTGATCCACGACCCGCGTTTCGAACGTGGGAATGTCCTCGTAGGCCGGGGGACTGAGCACCTCGCCGGTGCGCACATTGAACTGGGCGCCGTGGCGCGGGCACTCGATCACGTCGCCCATCAGGCAGCCGCTGGCGATCTCGGAGCCGTCGTGGGTGCAGACGTCCTCGATGGCGTAGAACTCGCCCTCGATGTTGAACACGGCGACCATCACCCCGTCCACGTCGACAACCTTGACCTCTCCCGGCGGCAGCGCGTCGACTGCCTCCACTTCGACCCATTCAGACATGAATAACCCCGGTTGCTTCAGAAGAATCCCAGTTCCAGGCGTGCCGCCTCGGTCATGCGCTCCGGCGTCCACGGCGGATCCCAGACAAGCTCGACCCGCGTCGAGGCGACCCCCCCGACCTGGTTGACCTCGGCCTCCACCGTGCCCGGAAAGGTCTGCGCCACCGGGCAGCCGGGCGCGGTCAGCGTCATCTCGATGAACACGTTGGCGTCGGGGTCGATGTTGATGGTGTAGACCAGTCCCAGGTCGTAGATGTTGACCGGGATCTCGGGGTCGTAGATCTCCTTGAGCGCCTCGACGACCTTTTCGTGCAGCGCGTCGAAGCCGCTCAGCTCGGTACTCCCGTGGTTGAACTGCTCCGAAACGGTGTCGTCGTTGCGGGCTTCGATCTCGTTCATTGGCTGTCTCTGGATGACTTGTTCAACGTTCGCCCTCAGGCGAGCAGGCGATGGATCTTGTCGATGGACGCGAACAGCGCGTCGACCTCGGCAACGGTGTTGTAGGCGGCGAACGAGGCGCGCGCGGTAGCCGGCAGGCCGTAGTGCCGCATGACCGGCATGGTGCAGTGATGCCCGGCCCGCACGGCGATGCCGTCGGCGTCGAGCATCATGCCGACGTCGTTGGCGTGGGCGCCGTCGACCACGAACGACATGACGCCGGCCTTCTCGCGCGCGTTGCCGATCACGGTGAACCAGTCGCGCCTGTCGGCATGGTCCGCGGCACGGCGCAGAAGTTCCGACTCGTGGGCCGCGATGGACTCGATGCCGAGCCTCTCCATGAAGTCGATGGCGGCCTCAAGGCCAACCGCGCCGGCGATGTTGGGCGTGCCGGCCTCGAACTTGTGCGGCAGCACGTGGTACTCGGTGTGCTCGAAGGTCACCTCGCGGATCATCTCGCCGCCGCCCTGCCACGGCGCCATGACGTCGAGCAGAGCCTCGCGCCCGTAGACGACGCCGATGCCGGTCGGCCCGTACATCTTGTGACCGGAAAAGACATAGAAATCGCAGTCGAGCTCGGCGACGTCGACGCGCATGTGCGGCACCGCCTGGGCGCCGTCGAGCAGCACCTTCGCGCCGGCGTCGTGCGCCAGGCGCGTCATCTGGGCGACCGGGTTGACCGTGCCGAGGGAGTTGGACACGTGCACCAGCGCGACCAGCGCCGGGCCCTCGGCGAGCAGCGCGCGGTAGACATCCATGTCGAGCTCGCCATTGTCGTGCATCGGCACGACCTTGAGCACGGCGCCGGCGCGCCGGCACAGCATCTGCCACGGGACGATATTGGAGTGGTGCTCCATCTCGCTCACCACGATGACGTCGCCGGGCTTCACGAACGTCTCGCCGAAGCTCGACGCCACAAGGTTGATGCCTTCGGTGGTGCCGCGCACGAACACGATCTCCGACGTCGACGCAGCGCCGAGGAACCGCCGGCAGCGTTCACGGGCACCCTCGTAGGCGTCCGTGGCCCGTTCGCTCAGGGTATGCACGCCGCGGTGCACGTTTGCGTGGTCGTGCCGGTAGTAATGCTCCATCGCCTCGAGCACGGCCAGGGGCTTCTGCGAGCTGGCGGCGTTGTCGAGATACACGAGGGGCCTGCCCTTGACCTGCTGGTCGAGGATCGGAAACTGGCCGCGCAGCCCGTCGGTGTCGATGCCCGCGGGCGTCAGTGTGGCCGTGTTTTCCTGGATCATCTGCTTCATCTCGTCCGTGAACGTGGTCAATCCGCCGCGAGGGCGTCGTGGCCGAGCCTGGCGCGGATGCGCCGGTCGATATAGGCGCGCAGCGCATCGCTCGTCACCGGCGCCACCGCCGCATCGGCGAAGGCGATGGTCAGAAGCGCACGCGCCTCGGCCTCGTCGATCCCCCGCGAGCGGAGGTAGAACACTGCGTCCTCGTCGAGCTGGCCGACGGTGGCGCCGTGCGAGCACTTGACGTCGTCGGCATAGATCTCGAGCTGCGGCTTGGTGTCCACCTCGGCATCGCGCGACAAGAGCAGATTCTCGTTGCGCTGTTCCGAGTCGGTCTTCTGTGCATCCTGGTGGACGATGATCCGGCCGTGGAACACCGAGCGCGCGCGACCGTCGAGCACCGACTTGTAGAACTCGCGGCTGACGCACTCGCCCGCCACGTGCTCGATGGTGGTGTGGTTGTCGATGTGCTGCCGACCGCTGCCGAGAGCAAGGCCGTTCAGTGCGCACTCGGCGCCCGCCTCGTCGAGGTACACCCTGATATCGTTGCGCAGCAGCATGCCGCCCAGCGAGACGGTGTTGACCACCGCACTGCTGCCGGCACGCTGGCGCACGAAAAGACCGGCGATGCTGCCGCCGCGCTCGCCGTCCTCCTGGAGCTTCACGTACTCGAGCCTGGCGTCGCCGTCGAGGAACACCTCGCAGACCATGTTGTTCAGGTAGGGCGTCTCGCCGGCGCCCACGGTACGCTCGACGAGATTCAGCCGCGCACCTTCGCCGAGGAGGACGAGGTTGCGCGGCTGCACCAGGGGCGCGGCATCGCCGTCGGTGGTCGCAAACACCACTTCGACGGGGAGATCGACGGCGGCGCCGGCGTCGAGGTGAATGAACAGACCGTCATTGACGAAGGCATCGTTGAGCGCGCCGAAGCCGTGGGAGCCTTCGGGCATGGCGCGGCCGAGACGGGCCCTGACCTCGTCGGGGTGATTGGCGATGGCGGCGGCCAGAGAACCGATCGCGACGCCGCCCGGCAGTTGGTCGAGCGCGGACAACCCGGGCGCGAACCGGCCGTTGACGAACACGATGCGCCCGGCCGTTTCGAGGCCCTCGACGTCGGGAATCCCTACCGCCGGCACGGTATCCTCGCCGATACCTGCGAACTCGTAGTCGCGGGCGGTGAGCGGGCGGATGTCGGTGTACTTCCAGTCCTCGTGGCGCAGGGTCGGCAGGCCGACCTTCGCCAGCGCGTCGAGCGCGCGGGCGCGCCGCTCGGCCAGCCAGGACTGCTGGCCGCCGGCCAACGCGTCCGCGAGCCTGCCGTGAGCCTCGATTAAATTGTCGGTGCTGAGTTTCATGGCGATGCTCAACTCGCCGCGGCCGTTTTCGGCTCCTTCTCGAGCCAGCCGTAGCCGTGCTCCTCGAGCTCGAACGCCAGTTCCTTGCCGCCGGAACGCACCACCTTGCCGCCGGCCAGCACGTGCACGCGGTCTGGCACGATGTAGTCCAGCAGGCGCTGGTAGTGGGTCACCACGATCATCGCGCGCTCGGGGCCGCGCAGGGCGTTTACGCCGCCGGCGACGATCTTCAGGGCGTCGATGTCCAGGCCCGAGTCAGTTTCGTCGAGGATCGACAGGGTCGGCTCGAGCATTGCCATCTGCAGGATCTCGTTTCGCTTCTTCTCGCCGCCGGAGAAGCCCTCGTTCACCGAGCGGTGCAGGAACTCGTCGCGCATCTGCACCAGCTTGAGCTTCTCGCGCACCATCTTGAGAAACGCCATGGCGTCGAGCTCGGCCTCGCCCCTGTGCTTGCGGATGGCGTTGACGGCGGCCTTTAGCAGGTAGATGTTGCTGACGCCCGGGATCTCCACCGGGTACTGGAAGGCGAGGAAGATGCCTTCGCGGGCACGCTCCTCGGGCTCGAGTTCCAGCAGGTTGCGGCCCTGGTAGAAGACCTCGCCTTCGGTAACCTCGTAGCCTTCGCGCCCGGCGAGGACGTTGGCCAGGGTGCTCTTGCCGGAGCCGTTCGGGCCCATGATGGCGTGCACCTCGCCGGCGGCGACCTCGAGGTCGATGCCGTTGAGAATGGGCTTTCCCGCCACCGTCGCGTGCAGGTTCCTGATGGTCAGCATGTTCAAAGTTCCAGTCGAATATTCAAAAAGCTCTCGAGCGGACCGCCGCCCGGCCCTCGGTATTCGGGACCGAACGCGACGGCACCGCGCAAAAAGGTCAGCCGACGGCGCCTTCCAGGCTGATGCCGAGCAGCTTCTGTGCCTCGACGGCAAACTCCATGGGGAGCTCGCGGAACACGTCCTTGCAGAAGCCGTTGACGATCATCGACACCGCGTCCTCCTCGGACAGGCCCCGCTGGCGGCAGTAGAACAACTGGTCCTCGGCGATGCGCGAGGTGGTCGCCTCGTGCTCGACGCGGCCGGTCGGGTTCTTGATCTCGATGTACGGGAACGTGTGGGCGCCGCACTTGTCGCCCATCAGCAGCGAGTCGCACTGGGAGTGATTGCGCGCGTTCTCCGCTCCCTTGAGCATCTTGACCAGGCCGCGATAGGACTGCTGGCCGCGCCCCGCCGAGATGCCCTTCGACACGATGGTGCTGCTGGTGTTGCGGCCGACGTGGATCATCTTGGTGCCGGTGTCGGCCTGCTGCCGGTTGTTGGTCAGCGCCACCGAGTAGAACTCGCCGACGGAGTTGTCGCCCTCGAGAATCACGCTCGGGTACTTCCAGGTGATGGCCGAGCCGGTCTCCACCTGGGTCCAGGAAATCTTGGCGTTCTCGCCGCGGCAGGCGCCCCGCTTGGTGACGAAGTTGTAGATGCCGCCCTTGCCGTTCTCGTCGCCCGGGTACCAGTTCTGCACCGTCGAGTACTTGATCTGCGCGTCCTTCATGGCGACCAGCTCGACCACGGCCGCGTGCAGCTGGTTCTCGTCGCGCATGGGCGCCGTGCAGCCCTCGAGGTAGCTGACGTAGCTGCCCTCGTCGGCGATGATGAGGGTGCGCTCGAACTGGCCCGTGTTCATGGCGTTGATGCGAAAGTACGTCGACAGCTCCATCGGGCAGCGCACCCCCTTGGGCACGTACACGAACGAGCCGTCGCTGAACACGGCGGAGTTCAGTGCCGCGTAGTAGTTGTCGCCCTTGGGCACCACCGAGCCCAGGTACTTCTTGATGAGATCGGCATGCTCGTGAACCGCCTCGGAGATCGGGCAGAAAATCACGCCGGCCTCGCTCAGGGCCTTCTTGAAGGTGGTCGCCACGGACACGCTGTCGAACACGGCGTCCACGGCCACCCCGGCGAGCATCTTCTGCTCCTCGATGGGAATGCCCAGCTTCTCGTAGGTCTCGAGCAGCTTCGGGTCGACCTCGTCGAGGCTCTGCGGCCCGTCCTCGGGGCGCTTGGGCGCGGAGTAGTAGCTGATCGACTGGAAGTCGATCTTCGGGTAGTGCACGTGGGCCCAGCTCGGCTCCGTCATCTGCAGCCAGTGCCGGAATGCCTCCAGGCGCCACTCGAGCATGTACTCCGGCTCCTTCTTCTTTGCCGACAGCGCCCGGACGACGTCCTCGTCGAGGCCGGGAGGCAGGGTGTCGGACTCGATGTCCGTGTAGAAGCCTTCCTTGTACTCCCGTTTTACCAGGGTCTCGAGATCTGTCGCTGTGTTGGTCATGGAATCTGTGCCAGCTTCAAGGTGTCAGTTCGTTCGCTCCCGTCGCGTCGGTCGGATCAGGTGCCGGTGCGGGAGTTGCAGTCGGGCTTGCCGCCGAATACCACGCGGGCGCTTCCCGGCTCGAATTCCTTCGCGGAGCCGGCCGCGTCGCGATCGCGCGCCGACTGCCGCTCGATCAGCTCGCCGAGGGTGATCTCGTCGAGGAAGTGGAAGATCTTCTCGCTCAGGTCCGCCCACAGCTCGTGGGTCAGGCAGCGCTCGCCGTCGCGGCAGTTCTCGCGCCCGCCGCAGCGGGTGATGTCGATCTTCTCGTCGACCGACGTGATGATATCGGCGATCGAGATCTCTCCCGGACGGCGCGCCAGCCGGTAGCCCCCTCCGGGACCGCGCGTGCCCTTGACCAGCCCGCTGCGACGCAGCCGCGCGAACAGCTGTTCCAGGTAGGAAAGCGAGATTTCCTGGTTCGAGGCGATATCGTGCAGCGTCACCGGACGGGTCTGCTGGTTGATTGCCAGGTCCAGCATGGCGGTCACCGCGTAGCGGCCTTTGGTGGTCAGTCGCATGGTGGGTTGTCCGTCAATGGGTCCGTCAAGAGGTACTCGAAGTTCCGACGAGCGGTTCGATCCGCCCGGCGCGGTTTCGCCGTCGGCGACCCTCATCCAGGAGATGGTGTCTCGCAACGAAAAAACCAACCAATTTCATCGGAATCTATGCTAGCAAAAACATAGTATTTCGATCAAGTATTGTAGCGCCTCGTCGCCGGCTTCCCATACTCCGTTGGGAATACTCCGGCCCGGGATTCGGGGACGCCATCCACGAGGGCGTTGCACGACCCCGAGCGGCAGGCGGGTCGACCCAGGGCGTCGTCGACAGGAGGAAACAGCCCCGGCCACGACAAGGTCGACCGGATGCGATCACGCCGGCCGGTCGACCACGAGTCCTGCACCTCGGCGACGCGATGCGGCGGCGCCTCGCGGCTCGGCCATGCGAATGTCGCCTCCACGCCGCCTCTTGTGTACGCCGATGTGCATTTGGCCAGCAAATATATTGGTGAAACGATATACAACACCAGGGGCGTGTGCTATTTTTCGAGCCTCTTCAATGACCCACCAACGCGATACACGAGGACTAATTCACTTATGGCCGTGAAAAAGAAAACGACTTCCAGCAAGGCTGCCACGAGGAAGGCGCCTGCCGTTGCCAGCAAGCAGACCAAGAGCCAGGTGGTCCAGTCGATCTCCGAATCGACGGGGCTGACCAAGAAGGACGTTTCGGCCGTCCTCGGCGCGCTCGGCGACCTTGTCATGGGGCACATGCGCAAGCGGGGTTCCGGCGAGTTCCAGATTCCCGAGACCGGGGTCAAGATCCGCCGCGTCAAGAAGCCGGCGCGCAAGGCACGGCTCGGCCGCAACCCGGCGACGGGGGAGGAGATCAAGATTGCCGCCAAGCCCGCCAGCACCACGGTGCGGGTGACGGCGCTGAAATCGTTGAAGGAAGCCGTCAAGAGCTGACCTCTTCGATCACCGGTGGGGTGGTACGCAGGAAAGGCGCCGATCACGGCGCCTTTCCGCTTTGACAGGCTCCGGCGTGCGCATTGCCCGCCGGCGGCAGGAACAGGCACTCACCCATGAACATCGAAGCCGGCAACACCATCCTCTACAGCCGCAGGTTCGCCGACTGCGTCGCCTTCTACGGCGAACTGCTCGGCCTTGAAGTCAGCCATCGCATCGACTGGTTCGTCGAGTTCCGCGTCACCGACTCGACCTTCGTCAGTGTTGCCGACGCGGCCCGGACCACCATCGAAAGCGCCGGCGGCGCGGGCATCACGCTGACCTTCAAGGTGGCCGATGCGGACGAGGTCCACCGCCGGCTCACCGACCTCGGTGCGGTCGCGACCGCGCCCTCGGACCATCCCTGGGGCGCGCGCTCGTTCTACGTGTTCGACCCGGAGAAACGCCGCATCGAGTTCTGGTCGGCCTCGAGCGACTGAACCAGCGCCTCGACGCTCAGGCGGCGCACCCGGTAGAGCGCCATGTTGAACGCGCCCTGGTGGCCCAGGCCGCTCGCGCGGGCGTGGTCGTAGCCCTCGATCAGCTCCTCGAGGCAGGCCTGCCTGACCGCCTCGGCGAGCTCGCGCCTGGCGCGGCTCTTTCGCCAGTCGGACCTAGACATCCAGCATCAGCTTGCGCGGTTTGCACATGCCGGCGAGCTTGCACGCCTGCTGGCCGTAACCGTGCGGGAAAAGCTGGTAGAGATACCGGCGCGTGGCACGCTCGGGGCCCCACTCGGCCTTCATGTGGCGCAGCACGACCCGCGCCTCGGGCACCACCTGGCGTTCGTCGAAATAGTCGCGGATGAACTTGACGACCTCAAGGCGCGGCGGGGTGAGCTCCAGTTCCATTTCCTCGGCAAGCGACTCCATCAGTGCGGGGTGCCAATCGGCAGGGTCGAGCAGGAATCCCTCCTCGTCCCTTTCGATGCCGTCGAGATCGTCGATTGTGCGCGCGGGTACCGATTGCTGCATGGGTGATCGCTGTCATTGGTATTCGTGGACGGGGTAGCACCATGGAAGCGGAAGGCGTTGAATAAATCAAACAAAATTTATTGGCCTTTATTATCGAACCTTTCGATAATATCTCCATGGATATCAACCACGCCCGCACGTTCCTCGCCATCGTTGCCCATGGCAGCTTCGTCAAGGCGGCCGCGCACCTGCACGTGACGCAGTCGACGGTCAGCGCGCGAATGCGCGGCCTGGAGGCCGAACTCGGTGCAGCGCTGTTCGTCCGCAACCGCGCCGGGGCGCAGCTCACCGCGGCCGGGCGGCGCTTCGTGCGTCACGCCAAGGCGCTGATCCTGACGGCCGACCAGGCGCGCGAGGACGTCGGCCTGCCGGGCAGCTACCGCGCCACCGTTCGGGTGGGAGCGCGCATCGCGCTGTGGGACGACCTTTTGCCGCGCTGGGTGGCCTGGCTCAGGAAGCAGGCGAGCGACGTCGCCATTCGCGGCGAAATCGGGTTCGAGGAACGGCTCATGTCGCGCCTCGTGGAAGGCACCCTGGACATCGGCATCATGTACACGCCCCGGCACCAACCCGGCCTCGTCGTCGAGCAGCTCTTCGACGACACGCTGGTCCTGGTCGGTACCACGGCCGATGCGCGCGCCGAAAAGGACGATTACATCTTCGTCGACTGGAGCCCCGGGTTCGCGGCGATTCACCGCGAGCGCTGCCCCGCGCTCGAGAACCCTCCGCAATCGGTGAACATCGGCTGGCTCGGCCTGCAGCTCATCCTCGCCCGCGGCGGCAGCTGCTTCCTGCCGGCACGCATGGCCCGGCCCCTCCTCGAGCGCGGCCTGCTGCACCGGGTGCCTGACAGCCCCGAGATTTCGCATCCCGCTTATATCGTCCATGCCCGCGACGCTTCCTCCGACGCCGTCACCCTTGCCGTCGGCGGCCTCAGGCGCCTGGCGCGGGAAGGCGGTTGACGGCCAATGCCCGACCATCGGGAGGAACCTCCTACAGCGGCTTCGGTTTGCCGTGGAGCGGGGTTTTGGCACTGTAGGAGCTGGCC
>CBFGVH010000124.1:0-9258 GCA_965652415.1 uncultured Gammaproteobacteria bacterium
CCAACTGGATGCTGCAGTAGCAGTTGAATCCACGGTAGCAGACACGGCGGGACCTGCGGGTCACGCCAAGTGACAGACGCGAGAGCGGCAACGCAATGGCAATAGCGGACGAGAGACAGGCCGTCGCCGGCCCGATGGTCACTGCCGATGGGACGCCGCTCAAGGTCAGCCTGAAACGGGCCCAGCGCCGGCGCACGGTGGCCGCCTTCACCCTCGTGGCACCGCTTCTTGTGTACCTGCTGGTGTCGTTCATCTGGCCGATCGCGCAGATGATGTTCCGCAGTGTCGACAACCCGCAGGTGGTCGAGGCGCTCCCGCGCACGCTGGAAGCTCTTGAAGGATGGGATGGTCGCGATCTTCCGGGCGAGGACGTCTATGCCGCCCTGGCGGCCGATTTTCGGGATGACGAGGAGCGCAGCCGAACGGAAAGCAAGATCGGACCGCTGGCGGTACGACTGAACTATGAGCTCAGCGCCGCGCGCGGCGCCATCAGTCGCACCGCACGGCAGATCGTTCGATTCGAGCCGCCGTACAAGGAATCATTTCTCGATGCCCATCGCTTATGGGGCGATCCCGAACTTTGGCGCGTCATCGTTCGCGAGGGCCGACCGCTTACGGCTTCATACTACGTTGCCGCCCTCGACATGGAGTACGACGCGGAAGGCGACGCGGTTCGGCGCGACGAGAACCGGCGGATCTACGTATCGCTTTTCGGGCGCACGATCGCGCTGAGTTTTGCCATCACCATACTGACGATCGTTCTCGGCTTTCCGATCGCGTTCTACATGGCGCACCTGCCGATGCGCTATGCCAACCTCCTGATGATCTGCGTGCTGCTGCCGTTCTGGACTTCGCTGCTTGTGCGCACGACGTCGTGGATCTTGTTGTTGCAGCAGCAGGGCGTGATCAACGAGATGCTGATCGCGCTGGGGCTCATCGACGATGCCGGGCGGTTGACCCTGATGTACAACACCACCGGTACCATCATAGCCATGACCCACATCCTGCTGCCGTTCATGGTGCTGCCGCTGTACTCGGTCATGCGAACCATCCCGCCGTCGTACATGCGTGCGGCGAAGAGCCTGGGAGCGAAGCCGTTCACGGCCTTCCGCCGCGTGTATTTCCCCCAGACGCTCCCCGGCATCGGCGCCGGCGCGGTGCTGGTGTTCATCATCGCCATCGGCTACTACATCACCCCGGCGCTGGTGGGCGGCCAGACCGGGCGCATGATCTCCAACGAAATCGCGCGTCACATGCAGCAGTCGCTGAACTGGGGCCTGGCCGCGGCGCTCGGAACCATTTTGCTGGTCGGCGTGCTGATCCTGTACTGGGTCTACAATCGGCTGGTCGGCGCCGACAACCTCAAGCTGGGCTGAGAGGAGATCACGAATAATGGCGTCGATTCCCCCTTATGCGAGCCCCGCCGAACGGGTCTGGTATTACCTGTTCCGCGTCATCTGCGCGCTGATCTTCTTCTTCCTGCTGGCGCCGATCCTGGTGATGATTCCGCTCAGCTTCAACGCCGAGCCGTATTTCACGTTCACCAGCAAGATGTTGAGCCTGGACCCGGATGGTTATTCGCTGCGCTGGTACCAGGAATTGTTCACGTCCGAGCAATGGATGACCTCGATTCGCAACTCGGTCATCATCGGTATCTCGGCGACGGTGATCGCGACGTTTCTCGGGTCCCTTGCCGCTCTCGGGCTCTCGCGCTCCGAGATGCCCTTCAAGGCCGCCATCATGGGTATCCTGATTTCCCCCATGATCGTGCCGCTGATCATCTCCGCGGCCGGCATGTTCTTCTTCTACTCGAGCGTGGGCCTCGCGAACACGTTCCCCGGGGTGATCCTGGCACATGCGGCGCTCGGTACGCCGTTCGTGGTGATCACGGTCACTGCCACCCTGGTCGGTTTCGACGAATCCCTGACCCGCTCGGCGGCCAATCTCGGTGCTTCACCGACGACGACTTTCTTCCGCATCACCATGCCGCTGATCCTGCCGGGGGTGATCTCCGGCGCGCTGTTCGCCTTCATCACCTCGTTCGACGAGATCGTGGTGGTGCTGTTCCTCGCCGGCGTCGAACAGCGCACCATTCCGCGCGAGATGTGGTCGGGCATCCGCGAGCAGATCAGTCCCACGATCCTGGCGGTGGCGACGGTTCTGGTGCTGGTCTCCATCGCTCTATTGACCACCGTCGAGCTGCTGCGCCGGCGTTCGGAGCGCATCCGGGGCATCAGCCCTGGCTGATCGCCGGGCACGGCGGATTTTCCTGCCGGCGGGGATTCGCCCAGCAGAACCGGAAAGGCAGGCAGCCGAGTGTCGGGGACGAGGGCACAGTGACCCGGCGCCCGGAAAGCGCCGGGGATGCGTTCGGCTTATCGACTCAGAGCGAGCCGCCGGCCGCGGTCCAGCGGTCGGCCCACGACTGCGTTGCCCTCTCCTGTAGCCGGATGTCCCCGGCGCGCACCCAGGCGTGAAGGTGGCTCGGTGCCTGGACGTACTTCCAGTCGCCCTCGGCACGGATCACCGCGACCCGGTCGTTTTCCCGGAACTGTCCGGGCGATACCGACTGGTCGCTGGTCGAGGGCAGGGAGCGCGCGCGCACCCCGTTGCCGGTGACTCGGGCATCCTCGCCGTCGCCGGAGACGTACGTACCGAACACCCACAGGGGAAACCCCGACGCGGATTCCACTTTCACCCAATCCCCGCGCCGTTCCACCACCTTGAGGGCCGTGTCGCGGGAAAGCTTGTCGATCACCGGGGCGCTCGCATCGTTCGCGGCGTAGACCGGCGCCTCGTCGGCCTGTACCAGGGCGGTGGTGAAGTCGACGTCGATGACGGGATCTTCGCTCGCCTGACCCGCTTGCGTGGAGGTGGTCGGACTCGGCTCGGCGGGCTCGGCAGCCGTGCCGGCCGCAGCCTGGCTGACTTCGGCGCCGGACGCGGCGGCGCCGGAGCCTTCGGCGACGGGAGTGCCGCTTTCCTCGGCGGGCGCCGCAGCGGTTTCGCGGAGCTTCTCCTCGAGCGTCGGCAACAGTTCCACGGCCACCTCGTAATCCTGCTCGGCCGCGCTTCGAATCCAGCGGGCGGCCTCGACGAGGTCCTGGTCGACCCCGAGACCGTTGTAATAGGCGACACCGAGGTTGTATTGCGAAACCACGTCGCCGCGCTCGGCCGCCATGCGCCACCAGTGCGCCGCCTCGGCACGGTCCTCCAGGGTCCCCTGGCCGGTCCAGTAGGACACACCAAGGTTGTACATGGCTTTCAGGTGGCCGTTTTCCGCGGCCTTGCTGAACCACTCGAACGCCTTGGCGGGGTCCTTGTCACGGCCGTTGCCGGTCGCATGCATGACACCGAGCGCGTATTGGGCGCGGCCGTCGTTCTGCTCGGCGAGTTCGCTCCAGATGCGGTACGCGGTGTCGTAGTCGCCGCTGTCGTAGGCGGCGCGGGCGTCATCGTCGGGTGCGCCCTGGACGGCGGCCGCCGCGAGCAGCCCCGCGGTCAGCGCCAGCAGTCTCAGGTGCTTGAAATTCAATGGCATGGTCCGTTTCAGCAGCAACTTGAAACACGACCGCCGGGCGGTCGTCACGGCGGGATTATACGTGATAACACGGCGGCCGCCACCCGCGCATCGGGTGGCAGGGTGCGGGCGGCTCAGGGCTAGGAGGCGACGGCGATGACCTCCTTGGCGCCTTCCCAGATCATGCTCAGGGCAACGTAGAGAATCGTGACGAGCCCCACGTAGGCGATCCAGCGGTGCTTGACCAGGAGCCGGGCGATCAGCGTCGCCGCGAACGCCATCAACGCCACCGACAACGCGAGGCCGAAGACGAGCACGATCGGGTGGTGGCGCGCCACCCCGGCGACGGCGAGGACGTTGTCGAGCGACATGGAGATGTCGGCGAGGACGATCTGGAAGACCGCCTGGCCGAAGGTCTTGGTGCCCCCGGCGCCGCTCATGTGCTCTTCCATGGACTGGTTCGCGCCCGCCCGCAATTCGCGCCAAAGCTTCCAGCACACCCACAGGAGCAGGATCCCGCCGGCCAGTACCAGTCCGATGATCTGCAGCAGTTGCACCGTGATCAGCGCGAAACCGATGCGCATGAAGGTCGCGGCGACGATGCCGATGAGGATGACCCGGGCGCGCAGGTGCACCGGCACCCCGGCCGCCACCAGCCCCACCACGATGGCGTTGTCGCCGGCCAGCACGAGGTCGATGGCGATGACCTGCAGGAAGGCGCTGAAGAATTCCCAGTTGAATTCGATGCTCATGGGGGGCTCGGGTTCCGGGGCGGGCACCCGCCGGCGAGGGGTGCGAAAAGCGCGGCATTATAACCGACTCGCCTGTGGGCGACAGCGCGTACGGGCCGGGCGCACTGCCTCCTCGCGCGCTCGGTGGTAGAATGCCCGACCCGCCCCCCACGAATCGTCGTGGCGGGTCTTGCATGACCGGGCGCAGCGCATCCAGCGCGTTGCCCGGGGCACAACCGTTCGCCAGGGTGCTTCCATGTCCGGACAACGTCCGCAATTCGATTTCCGGGATCCGCTCCAGTTGGATGAGCTCCTCAACGAGGAGGAGTCGATGGTGCGCAAGACCGCGCACGACTACTGCCAGGACAGGCTCATGCCTCGGGTGCTCGAGGCCCATCGCCACGAGCGATTCGACCGCGACATCTTCGGCGAACTCGGCGAGCTCGGCATGCTCGGCCCCACCATAGACGGCTACGGCTGCGCCGGGCTCGGCCACGTGTCCTACGGGCTGATTGCGCGCGAGATCGAGCGGGTCGACTCCGGCTACCGTTCGGCCATGAGCGTGCAGTCGAGCCTCGTCATGCACCCGATCCACGCCTACGGCAGCGAGTCCCAGCGCGAACGCTACCTGCCCGATCTGGCCTCGGGAGCGAAGGTCGGCTGTTTCGGGCTGACCGAACCGGACCACGGATCCGATCCCGCGGGCATGATCACGCGTGCCAGAAAGGTCGACGGCGGCTACGTGCTCTCCGGCGCCAAGATGTGGATCACCAACTCGCCGATTGCCGACGTATTCGTGGTGTGGGCCAAGGACGACGAGGACGTCATCCGCGGCTTCGTGCTCGAGCGCGGCATGAAGGGGCTGTCGACGCCGGCCATCGAGGGCAAGTTCAGCCTGCGCGCCTCGGTGACCGGGGAGATCGTCATGGATGGAGTCGAAGTCGGCGAGGAGCAGCTGCTGCCGGGTGCCCGCGGCCTCGCCGGTCCGTTCGGCTGCCTGAACAAGGCCCGCTACGGCATCGCCTGGGGTGCGATGGGAGCGGCCGAATTCTGCTGGCAGGCGGCGCTTGGCTACACCCTGGAGCGCAAGCAGTTCGGCAGGCCGCTCGCCGCCAACCAGCTGATCCAGAAGAAGCTTGCCGACATGCAGACCGAGATCGCCCTCGGCCTGAACGCTGCCCTGCGCGCGGGGCGCCTCATGGACGAGGGCCGCTGCGCGCCGGAGGTCGTGTCGCTGATCAAGCGCAACAACTGCGGTAAGGCGCTGGACATCGCCCGCCAGGCGCGCGACATGCACGGAGGCAACGGCATTTCCGACGAGTACCACGTGATCCGCCATGTACTGAATCTCGAGGCGGTCAACACCTACGAGGGCACCCACGACATCCACGCCCTGATTCTCGGCCGCGCCCAGACCGGCATCCAGGCCTTCTTCGCCTGATCCATCCGACCCGACACGAATTTCGACCACTGCGAGTGACCCGATGACTCTCGATCTCAACGATTCCAGCCTGTTTCGCCAGAAATGCTACGTCGACGGCGCGTGGTGCGACGCCGACAGCGGTGCCACCATCGACGTCACCAATCCCGCCGACGGCGCGGTGCTCGGCACGGTTCCCGACATGGGCGCAGACGAGACCCGTCGCGCCATCGAGGCGGCCAATGCCGCCTTCGGCCCCTGGAGCGCCCTGACCGCCAAGGCCAGGGCGCAGGTGCTGCGCCGCTGGTTCGAGCTGATCATGGAGAACCAGGAGGACCTCGCCGTCCTGATGACCGCCGAGCAGGGCAAGCCGCTGGCCGAATCCCGCGGCGAGATCGCCTACGCGGCCTCGTTCATCGAGTGGTTCGCGGAGGAGGGCAAGCGGGTGTACGGCGACACCATCCCGGCGCCGATACCGGACCGGCGCATCGTGGTCCTGCGCCAGCCCATCGGCGTATGCGGCGCCATCACGCCGTGGAACTTCCCGGCGGCCATGATCACCCGCAAGGCCGGGCCCGCCCTGGCCGCCGGCTGCACCATGGTGCTCAAGCCCGCCACCTTCACGCCGTACTCGGCGCTGGCGTTGTGCGAGCTGGCCGAGCGTGCAGGCATCCCGAAGGGCGTGCTCAGTTGCGTCACCGGTTCGGCACGCGCCATCGGCGGCGAGCTCACGTCCAACCCGATCGTGCGAAAGCTCACCTTCACCGGCTCGACCGAGGTCGGCAAGCTGCTCATGGAGCAGTGCGCGCGCACGGTCAAGAAGGTGTCCATGGAGCTCGGCGGCAACGCGCCGTTCCTGGTCTTCGACGACGCCGATCTCGACGCGGCCGTGGAAGGGGCGATGGCCTCCAAGTACCGCAACACCGGGCAGACCTGCGTGTGCGCCAACCGCATCCTGGTGCAGGACGGCGTCTACGACTCCTTCGCCGAAAAGCTGGCGGCGGCGGTCGGCGCCCTGAAGGTCGGCAACGGCTTCGAGGAGGGCGTGAACCAGGGGCCGCTGATCGAGATGGCCGCGGTGGAAAAGGTCGAGTCGCACATCGCCGACGCCGTCGCCAAGGGTGCGAAAGTGGTCACCGGCGGCAAGCGCCACTCTCTCGGCGGCACGTTCTTCGAGCCGACCCTTCTGCGCGACGTCACCGCCGACATGATCGTGGCGCGCGACGAGACCTTCGGTCCGGTGGCGCCGTTGTTCCGCTTCTCGACCGAGGCCGAGGGCATCGCCATGGCCAATGCCACCGAATTCGGCCTCGCGGCCTACTTCTACGCCCGCGATATCGGCCGCATCTGGCGGGTGTCCGAGGCGCTCGAGTACGGCATCGTCGGCATCAATGCCGGCATCATCTCCAACGAGGTGGCGCCGTTCGGCGGTGTCAAGGAATCGGGCATCGGCCGCGAGGGGTCGAAGTACGGCATCGAGGAGTTCATGGAGATGAAATACCTGTGCCTGGGGGGAATCGAGTAGGGCGCCGCTCCCCGCCGGTCCCTTCTTTAGGTCAATCCCAGCGCGGCTTGCGCTTCTCGATGAAGGCGTCAATGCCCTCGAGGGTGGCGTCCTGCATGAGGTTGCACACCATCGCCTCGGCAGCCTCGGCGTAGGCGCCGGCCAGGTCCTTCTCCAGCTGGCTGTAGAACAGCCGCTTGCCGAGCCGCACGGCCGCCGTGGGCCGCGCGGCGATGACGTTCGCGAGGCGTGCCACCGCGGCGTCCAGTTCCGCGCGCGGAACGGCGTGATTGATCAGCCCGTAGCGCTCGGCGGTGGCGGCGTCGATGAACTCCCCGGTCAGCAGCATTTCCATGGCGTGCTTGCGATGCACGTTGCGCGACAGCGCCACCCCCGGCGTCGAGCAGAACAGGCCGACGGAGATCCCCGATACGGCGAATTTCACGTCGTCGGCCGCCACCGCGAGATCGCAGGTCGCCACCAGCTGGCAGCCGGCGGCCGTGGCCATGCCCTGCACCTTGGCAATGACGGGCTGAGGCAGGGCGACGATCGCCTGCATCACGTCACTGCATTTCGCGAACAGGGCGCGGTGCCAGTCGGCGTCGTCGCGCTCGCGCATCTGCTTGAGGTCGTGTCCCGGGCAGAACGCCTTGCCGGCGCCGGTCAGGATCACCACGCGCACGGCCTGGTCCTGCGCGAGCCGTTCCAGCGCGGCCCCCAGCGCATCGAGCATTTCCTCCGACAGCGCGTTGTACTTTTCGGGCCGGTTGAGGGTCAGCGTGGCAATCGCACCGTCGTCGTGGCGCAGCACCAGGGCGCTTTCGGTCATCGATTCGTTCATGGGCTTCACTCCCCGCTGTTGCGGGGTCTTGGGGCCGACGTTTATTGTCTATAATCGGCGCTCATGTCGCAAATCACCCGCGAGCAGCTCGAACGGCTTACCCGGGAGCAGCTCCCCTTCGCAAGATCCTACGGTTTCGTCATCGAGAAGCTCGCCGAGGGCGAGGCGCGCGTGCGCCTGCCGGCCAACGGCGAGTTTCTGCGCCCTGGCGGCACGATCTCGGGTCCGGCGATGATGGCCCTGGCCGACTACACCGTGTATGCGGCGGTGCTCGCCACCATCGGCCCGGTCGAGCTGGCGGTGACCACGAACCTGAACATCAATTTCCTGCACAAGCCCCGCCCCGGCGACCTCGTCGCCACGGCCACGCTGATCAAGCTCGGCAAGCGCCTCGCCGTCGGGGATGTGCCCATCCGAACGTCGGACGGCTCGCTGATGGTGGCGCATGCCACCGCAACCTATTCCATACCGCCGCACCGCTGAGGGCCCGCCATGAACTCGAACCCCGCGATCAAGGCCTGCGTGTTCGACGCGTACGGCACGCTGTTCGACGTGCATTCCGCCGTCGCCCGCCACCGCGAGCGCCTCGGCGACAGCGCCGGGGCGGTGTCGGCGCTGTGGCGCACCAAGCAACTCGAGTACACCTGGCTGCGCAGCCTCATGGGACGTTACGAGGACTTCTCGAAGGTGACCGCCGATGCCCTCGACTACGCGCTCGACACCCACGATGTGACCGACGCCTCCTTGCGCGGCGCGCTGCTCGAGGCGTACATGTCGCTGGATTGCTATCCCGAAGTCCCGGGCGTGCTGGAAACGCTTTCCCGGGAGGGCATGATGCTGGCCATCCTGTCCAACGGTTCGCCCGCGATGATCGAGGCTGCGGTGACGAGTTCCGGCCTGTCGAACGTGTTCGACGCGCTGATCTCGGTCGATCCGCTTCGACGCTACAAGCCCGATCCCGCGGTTTACCAGCTCGCCTGCGACCGCTTCGGCGTGGCGCCGGGTGAGATCATGTTTCAGTCCTCCAACGCCTGGGACGCCGCGGGCGCCAAGGGGTTCGGCTTTCGCGTGACCTGGGTGAACCGGTTCGCCCAGCGGTCCGAGCGTCTCGGCCTCGCCGCCGACCACGAAGTGCCGAATCTCGAGCCGTTGCCGGCGCGGGTCGGCGCCCGCAACAGAACCCGAACACCCTGACATCGTTCGCATGCGGAGCGGAGAATTACAGAACGGATTGCGCCGCTT
>CBFGVH010000125.1:0-9117 GCA_965652415.1 uncultured Gammaproteobacteria bacterium
GAGCAGGTCGAGAACGCCGCCGAGATCGGCATCGAGCACAACCTCGGCCTGACCTGCGATCCCATCGGCGGCCTCGTGCAGATCCCGTGCATCGAGCGCAACGCCATGGCGTCGGTGAAAGCCATCAACGCAGCCCATCTCGCCCTGCGCGGCGACGGCAAGCACTACGTGTCGCTCGACAAGGCCATCAAGACCATGCGCGAGACCGGCCGCGACATGAAGACCAAGTACAAGGAAACCTCGCGCGGCGGCCTCGCCGTCAACGTGGTCGAGGTTCCGGTGAACATCGTGGAGTGCTGACGGCGGGACGCCTCAGGGGCGCGCCGCGGCTCCACCTTCCGCGCCGCGATTGAACCACCAGTTGCCGGCAAGCAGCGCGATGATCAGGGCCAGGCCCGATATCTCGACGTAGAGATTGGGGTAGAAGATGGCGATGGTGGCCGGCACCACGAGCAGCCGCGACACCACGCCCATGGGCCCGAACAGGAAACCCTCGAGTGCCGCCGCGAAGGCGCCGAGGGCGCACACGGCGATGAGCACGGTCCAGGTCACGACGTACCACGGGCCGCCCAGGATCAGCTCCTGGTTGAACACCATGAAGGCCGGGATCAGGTACAACCCCTTGGCGAACTTCCAGGCCTGGAAACTCGTTTCCATGGGCTTCGATCCCGCGATGGCGGCACCGGCGAAGCCGGCCAGCGCCACCGGCGGCGTCACATTGGAGTCCTGGGAGTACCAGAACACCACGAGGTGGGCGATCAGGAGCGGAATGCCGAACTCCGTGGTCAGGGCGGGACCGACCAGCACGATGAGCACGATGTAGGACGCGGTCACAGGCAGCCCCATGCCGAGGACCAGGCTGGCGATGATCACCAGCAACAGTGCCAGCACGATGTTGCCGCCGGAAAACGCCATCATCATCGAGGAGAACTTCAGGCCCAGCCCGGTCAGCCCCACCACGCCGACGATGATGCCGGCCACCGCGCAGGCCATGCTCACCGGCACCGCGTTGCGCGCGCCCAGGGCCAGCCCCTCGATCAGGCCCGACCAGCCTTTGCGAATCATCTCGACTGTCCGCGTCCCGCCGTCGCTCGCGCCCTCCCGCTGCCCAATCACCAGCGCCTCGACGAGGTAGCGCACCACCGCCACCGCCACCACCGACACGACGGCGTAGAAACCGACCCGCATCGGCGACATGTTCATGACCAGCAGGTACACCAGCAGCACCAGCGGCACCAGGAAATGCCAGCCCTCGCGCATGACCGAGCGCACCGACGGCAGTTCCGAGGCGGGCATGCCGCGCATGCCGTCCTTGACCGCGATGATGTGCACGAACAGGTAGACGGTACCGAAGTACAGGATGGCGGGGATGATGCTGACCTTGACGATGTCGATGTACGGCACGCGGGTGTACTCCGCCATCAGGAAGGCGCCCGCCCCCATCAGCGGCGGCATGATCTGTCCGCCGGTGCTGGCCGCCGCCTCGATGCCGCCGGCCTGGGCGCCGCGGTAGCCGAGTCGCTTCATCAAGGGGATGGTGAACGCCCCGGTGGTGACCACGTTGGCGATGGCGCTGCCCGAGATCGAACCCATGCCGGCCGAGGCGATCACCGCCGCCTTGGCGGGACCGCCGCGCTGGCGGCCGGTGGCGGCGTAGGCGAGATCGATGAAGAAACGCCCCGCGCCGGTCACCTCGAGGAAGGCGCCGAACAGGACGAACACGAAGATGAACGTGGCCGCCACGCCCAGGGGCAGGCCGAACAACCCCTCCTGGCCCAGATAGAGCTGGCCCACCAGCCGGTCGAGGGTATAGCCCCGATGGGCGAGGATGCCGGGCAGGAAGTCGCCCAGCCATGGCAGCGCGCCTCGCGGTCCTGCGAGCGCGTACATGATGGCGAAAACGCCGATCAGGGTGAGGGTCAGCCCCACCGCGCGCCGGCTCGCCTCCAGCACGGTGACGATGGCGATGCAGCCGACCACGATGTCGGTCTGGTTCCAGAAACCGGCGCGGTTGATGATCTCGTCGAGATAGAAGGCGAAGTACCCGCCGGTGAGTACCGCCCCGAAGAAGAACACCGCGTCGACGACGATTGCCACCGGACCGCGGCCGCCGGCCGTGAGCGGGAAGACCAGGAACGCCAGCATCATGATCAGGGCAAGGTGGATGCTGCGCTGGTAGAACAGCCCCAGGGGCTCGATGCCCGATGAGTAGAGCTGGAACAGGGACAGCCCGACGGCGACGATGGTGATCAGCCACAGCGTCGGCCGCGCGCGGTGACCTTTGGTGACGCGCTCGGCCGCGGCAACGGCGACCCCTTCAGCCTGGCTCATGGCGGGTTCACGGGGCCGAGGCCACGAGGCGGATTTCGACCGCGTGGTGCGGCGCAATCTCGCTCAGGGCGATGCTGCCGCCGGCATGCTCGATGCGGTGATCCACGGTGCGCGAGCCGACGCGCAACCTGAGCCGGTTGCCGGGCACCGGTTCATCGATGGACTCGATGCGGTAGCCGCCGGCGCCGTCGCTGACCTGCACGCCGCGTCCGGCGATGTGCCCGAGCCCGGCGGCGAAATCCGGCTGGTGGCTGCTGTCGAGAACGAGGTGAGGGGGATCGAACACGAAGCAGTCGTTGACCTCGAATCCTGCCACGGAGTGATGCCACGACAGACACCAGCGCTCGCCCGGGGCGAGCGAGAACGAGCCGAGCGTTTCACCGGTCTCGTCGATCACGACGATGGCGTCCGCCGCCGCCGCGACCGGCAGCCAAGACAAAAAGAGCGCGAGCGGCCAACGCCGCCCGCGCCCCCTGGTCGTGCCTTGAAACACGACGAATCCGATCGCCTCAGGGCCTGAGGTTGTCGGGAATCGTCTGCCCGATTTCCTCGTAGTAGCGGATCGCGCCGGGATGCAGCGGCACCGGCGTCGAGCCAAGGCTGAAATCGACGGTCGTGTCGTTGGCCGCCGGGTGAATCGCGATCAGCTCGTCGGTGTGCTCGAACAGCACCTTGGTGATCTGGTAGGCGAGGTCCTCGTCCATCTCGGCGCTGACCGCCAGCACGTTGGGAATGCTGATGGTGGCCACCGGGTCCGCGACGCCTTCATAGATGCCGGCGCGCAGCGTGTACGGGGCGAACACCGGCTCGATCTCGCGGGACTTGGCGACCTCCTCCTCCGACAGCGGGATCAGCCTGATCTCGCGGGTCACGGCAAGGTTCAGGATCGAGCTGGTGGGCGGTCCCACGCTCCAGAAACCGGCGTCGATATCGCCGTCCCGCAGCGCGTCGGCGGTCTCGTTGAAGTTCAGGCGCTGCTCCTCGATGTCATCGTAGCTGATGCCGTTGGCCTCGAGGATGGCGTTGGCATTGACCTCGGTGCCGCTGCCCGGGGCGCCGACGGAGACCCGCTTGCCCTTGAGGTCGGCGAGGGACTCGATGCCGGAGTCGGCCAGGGTGACGATCTGCACCGCGTTGGGATAGATCGACCCGAGCGCGCGGACCATGTCGAGTGCACGACCCTCGAAGCGGCCGGTGCCGGTGTAGGCCTGGTACACGGAGTCGGCCAGGGCCAGGGCGAGGTCGGAGTCGCCGCGCGCGATCAGGCCCATGTTCTCCACCGAGGCGCCGGTCACCTCGGCTACCGCGGCGTAGCCGTCGACGTACTTGCCGATCAGCTCCGCGAGACCGCCCCCGTAGGGGTAGTAGACGCCGCCGGTGCCGCCGGTGGCAATCGACAACTGCTGCTGGGCGGAGGCGGCGGGAACCGCCAGTGCCAGCGCCGCGGCGCACAGGAATCGTTTCATGTTCATGACTCGCATCTCCTCAAGGTTGTTGGTCGTTGACCGTCGGAAAGTGGACATCCGGCCGGCCGCCGCGATCCACGGGGATGGTCGGCAGCCCGGGGCACGCACGGGAAAAGGTTAACACAGCCGTTCGCCGGGCGACCACGATCCCCCGGTTCAGCCCTCGACGGGGGTTTCCCGCACCCCGCCGGGGGCGAGTTCGGCCGCGACGATGCGGTGGCGAAGAATTCCCAGCACCACCGCCGCCGCCACCGGAACCGCGGCCGCCATCGCCCAGCCGTCGTCCGGATGAAAGATCACCACCAGCGCCGCCGCTGCGAGCACGATCCGGGCCGCCGCGTCCGCCGGGCGGGTGCGCAGGAAGCGGCCGAAGGTGGCGAACGTGATGCCGCAGGTGCCGACGATGACCAGCAGCGTGTCGGCCACCTGCGCCCAGCCCGGGTTCACCACCATGTCGGTGCGCACGAAGATGGCGAAGGACATGAAGGTGATCGGCAGGCAGATCTTGAGCGCCTCGTACATGGTCATGATGAACGAGGCCTCGGCGATCTTCGCCGCCACCGCGGCTGTGAGCGATGTAGGCGGCGACAGCTCTCCCCAAATGGCGAGCAGGAAGGCGAAGAAATGCGCCACCCAGGGATCCACGCCCAGGGCGCGAAGCGGCGGCACGATGATCACCGCCACCACGATGTAGGTCGCCGTCGGCGGCAGCCCGGTGCCGACCAGCCAGCCGAAGATCCATGCCATGAGAATCGTGGCAATGATGTGAAATTCGCCGATATGAAGCAGCATCGACCCCATGCGGTTGATGAAGCCGGTCACCGTGAACAGGCCGATCATGATGCCGAGCGTGCACATCAGCAGGGTCAGGTACGAGGTCATCTCGGCGTGGGTCTCGATCACCGTGCGCATGCTGCCGAGCAGACTGGCATCAGCCAGCGACGGGTCGCGGGCCGCGTACTTGAATACCAGGTAGGTGGCCATGAGCACCGCGAACAGGGCGATCGACGTGAACAGCGCGGCGCGCAGCGCACCGTAGCCGTACCAGCCCATCAGCACCACCAGCAGCACGACGCCGGAGAAGAACACGCCCGCCTTGACCTGGTCGTACAGCGGCACCTTCGGCACCTCGACCGCCTCCGGCGAGAGCAGTCGCACGCTGAGCAGGTACACCGCCAGGATCAGGCTGATGAAGTAGACGGCGGCGACCGCCGCGCCGCGCACCACCACGTCCCAGTACGGCACACCGAGAAACTCGGCCATCAGGAAGCCGGCCACCGCCATCAGCGGCGGCATGATCAGCCCGCCCATCGAGGCCGCGGTCTCCACCGCGCCGGCGAAGGCGCCGGGAATGCCGTAGCGCTTCATCAGCGGAATGGTGAAGCTGCCGGTCACCGCGGTGTTGGCCGAACCGGAACCGCTGACCATGCCCACCGACACCGACGCCAGCACCGCGGTCTGCGGAATGGTGTGCCGCGAGCGGCCGGCGATGCGCCGCATCACCTGGATCACCGAGCTCTGTGCATCGAAGCCCCGCGCCGCTGCCGCCAGCAGCAGGAAGGCGGCGATCAGGGTCAGGGCGAGTTGGGCGTAGCGCCCGTAGATGCCGGTGGCAAGCTCCACCGTGCTCGAGGTGATCACCCGCTCGAGGCTGGTGCCCGGATGCCAGAAGAAGTCGACGGGACTCAGGTATCCCCACAGCGTGTAGACGATGAGCACGCAGTTGACCCAGAACAGCGCCGGATGGGCGATGCGCGAGATCTCCATGACCAGCAGGAACATCAACGTGCCGACCACGACGTCGTGCGTGTTGTAGGACCCCTGGCGCCAGATAGCGACGTTCTCGTATTCGATGTAAAGGTAGCCGAGGGCGTAGAACGCCACCGCGGCGTAGACGAGGAGCGCCAGGTTGTTGGCCCACGCAGGCAGCCTCGGATACAGCGGCTCGGCCTGGGCCCGCATGAGCAGGAAGATGACGATCGCGAGCGGCACGAGGCACACGGCGAGAAAGCGGGGTCCGCCGGCGCCCGTGAAAAAATACCACGCCAGTGATGCGAACAGGACGACCGACAGCGCGAGGGCGAGATTGGACAGCGTCAGCTGCGCCTTGATACGGTCAGTCATTGTCTGCGGCCTCGCGCAAGACGATCAGCCCCCGCCGCCGCGGCCTGTCCGCGGCGACAGCGCGCCGAAACGCGTGAATCGGCGGCCGCATGCTCACCCCCGCGGCAGCGCCTCGATGGCGATGCGGTCGCATCGCACGAACCGGGACGTCCCTGTCCCGATCATGGCGTCGAGTGTCCGGCGGGCGACTACTGGGAGGCGACGGTCCAGGCGTCGTTCCAGGCGTCGTTTTCCTTCAGGAAGCGCGCCAGCCCGGGGTGGACCGGGATATCGGGATTGGCGCCGACGCCGGCGGCCTGGGTGCCGACGAAATTGTTGGCCAGCGGGCGAAAGCCGCCGTCACCCTCGACCAGGGAATCGATGTTCTCCTGGAACGTCTTCAGCATGGTGTAGACGATTTCCTCGTCGATGTCCGCGCGCACGTTGTAGCCGAAGTAGATCGGCACCGCGAGGATCTTCTCCACGCCGAGATCCTGGCTGAAGGCCTGGGTGGGGTCGACCTCGACCGGCACCAGCCCGGCCGCGGTCAGCTTCGCGACCTCTTCCTCGGTGGGGTTGACCGCGGTGATGTCGGCGCGCAGTTCGGCCTCGCGCCACCACGTCGGCAGCGATACGCCGGCGGTGGTGTAGGCTGCGGCGGCGACGATGGAACCGGCTTCGAGGGCGTCGGCAACCGTGGAGTTGTCGATCTCGACGTGATTGAACTCGTAGCCGAGCGCCTTGAAGATGCGTCCCATGTTGAGCCAGTTCATGTACCCGGCCGGGGTGAAGAACGTGGGCTTGCCGGCGATGTCGTTCCAGGAGCCGAAGTCCCCGGCGATGCCGGTCGGCACCACCAGGAAGGTTTCCATCGGGTAGGCGTAGAACGTATGCACGAGCGGTCCGGCAGACGGCTCGAAGCCCTCGTAGGGACCGGTGCGGTCGTAGAAGCTGCGCATGCCGACGTCGGCGGTATAGGAAATCTCCGCCTCGCCGTTCATGGCGGCCTTCTTGGCGGCGGTTGTCGACGGGTACGGATGGACGGTCACGGTCACGTTCTCGCCGAGGGCCTTGTCCAGCAGGTCGACCATGGTGCTTGCCACCGCGTAGCCGTAGGACCCGACGTCCGACGTCGCCCAGCGAATCGACTGGCGCTGCGCCTCGGCGGAACCCGGCAGGCCGGCGGCCGCCACCGAGGCGATCCCGGCAGCCACCACGAGATTGACTGACAGTTTGCGGATCATGGTTGAACCTCCTTAAGTGAAGCGGGTTTATTTATCTCTCGGCTCGATTCAAGAATAAACCGGTACCTGGGGCAAGTCCACCGCTCGCGGCGGCAGCGCTTTTCGGATCGTGGGCCCGAAATCCCGCGCAAGACCGCGTCGCCGCTGCCGCGAAGTCATTGTTGCAATGCATCAACGGCCGGCTGCGGCCGCATCTGCCGGTTGCGGACTGAATTGCCGGCACAATGCCGGGATTCAGGAAGGCCGTCCCCGCCGCCGGTCACCTGGTAAGGATGAGCTTGCCCTGGCGCGTGATCTGCAGGACGTAGGTCTTGCCGGCATGCTGGATGTGAATTCGCGTCGCTTCTCCGAAGAGATCGCGACTGTCGAACACGGGCGTTGCCGGCGGCGGTCGGTTGCCGGTGGGCGTCGGATTCAAGGCAAGGTAACCTGCCCGAGGTCAGTTCGCGACGGCCGCCGGCTCACGGTGCAGGTCTTCCCGCGCCCGCTCGAGGCAATCCTTGACGTGTGTTGCGCAACTGCCGCAGGAAAACGTCATGCCCAGGGCGTCGCACAGCGACTTGACGCTGGTCGCGCCCGAGGTTGCGCCGTCGCGGACCTCGCGGTCGGTCACGGAGTTGCAGATGCAAAGGTACATGGGTACATGGAACCGGCTAAGATATGAATAGGAATGATTCGTATTGTATCTCTAACCGGAGTCCTGTCAAGACCCCGACCATCCAACCTTCGGCGCCATTCCTCGCCCTTAACCGCGACGACGTGATGGCGTAGACTTCGGGGATGATCGGGTAGCCAGTACGTCAGCCGCCCGCCGGGACCGTCGATGCGCCGCCAACCACGCCGAGGCGACGCGGGCCGGCCGGGGGCTGCGGGTAGCCATCCCTGTAGCCGCACCGCCACTCGACGGAGGCCCGACCATGAAGGCAGACAGGAGCGTACTCGACCACCTGAACGCGGCGCTGCTTGATCAGCTCACCGCCATCAACCAGTTCTTCCTCCACGCGCGGATCTTCCGCAATCGCGGCTACGCCGCGCTCGACGAGGCGGTCTACGAGCGCTCGATCACCGCGATGAAGCTGTCCGACCGGTTGATCCAGCGCGTGCTGTTCCTCGAGGGACTGCCGAACCTGCAGAAACTCGGCAAGCTGATGATCGGCGAGGAACCGATAGAGTCGCTGCGCGCGGACCTGGCGTTCCAGATGCGCATCCGCGACAACCTCCTCGACACCATCGCCGCCTTCGAACAGGCGCGCGACTTCATCTCGCGGGAGCTGATCGAGGAGATCCTCGACCAGACCGAGGACCACATCGACTGGCTCGAGACCGAGCTCCGACTGGCGGACGCAGTCGGTGTCTCCAACTACCTGCAGACGAAGTCCGCCGGCAACGGAGGATTGGACCAATGAAAGGCTCGGACCGCGTCATCGCCACGCTGAATCGGTTGCTCGCGGGGGAACTGGCGGCCCGCGACCAGTATTTCATCCACTCGAGGATGTACCACGACTGGGGCTACCACCGGCTTTTCCAGCGCATCGACCACGAGACCGAGGAAGAGACCCGGCACGCCGACCTGCTGATCCGCCGCATCCTGTTCCTCGAGGGCCGGCCCGAGATGACCGCCCATCCGCCGCTTCGCATCGGCGCCGATGTCGAGGAAATGCTGCGCAACGACCTCGAACTGGAGTACGAGGTCGTCGGCGCTCTCAAGGAGGCGATCGCCCTCGCCGAAGGCGAACGCGACTACCGGACCCGCGACATGCTCGCCATCCTCCTCGCCGACACCGAGGAGGACCACGCCTTCTGGCTCGAGCAGCAACTCGGGCTGATCGCCGCGATCGGCCTCGAGAACTACCTGCAGTCCCAGTCCTGACCGCCCCGGCTCCACGGCGAGGAGAAGCCACGGTGCAGGAGGTAAGCCTGCAGGCGATTGCATCGGTGGGCACGGCGTCCCGAAAGAATCGCCGGCAGGCCGG
>CBFGVH010000126.1:0-9027 GCA_965652415.1 uncultured Gammaproteobacteria bacterium
GCGCCGCTCGCCGGGGCGCTGGCGCCGCACGCGGCCGTCGTGGACCAGGACCACGGCCGGGCCATCGTCCAGCTCTCCGGGCCCCGCGCCCGCGACGTCCTCGCCCGACTGTGCGCCGTCGACGTCCACCCGCGAAGTTTCGGTCCCGGCCGCGTCGCCGCCACCCGCATGGCCCACGTCGCCGCCCTGCTCGCCCAGATCGACGACGCCCCGACTTTCGATATCCACGTCATGCGCAGCTTCGCGGTGTCGTTCTTCGAAGAACTCGCGGCCGCCGCGGCGCCGTACGGCTTTCGCACCGTCGCCCACGGCACCGAATCGCAGTGATCAACGCAGAAAGGGCTTCAGCCCACCAATGGTCGATGGTGAGCTGCAGCCCTCCCTTCGGCTAGGCGCGATCCCCGGGGCGGTGTTGCGCCCGGCAGCTCCGCACGGCGAGCACCAGCAGGTGGGTGGGCAGGTAGATCACGAGCGGCCACAGGAGCATCAGGACCACGAGATAGGCGATCGGGCCGAGCATGTCCTGGGGCTGGTTGAACGGCTCGTGCACCCAGTTGATGTTGCGCTCGGCGTCGGTGAGGAACCAGCTGAGCGGAATCATCACCCATGTCAGCACGCTCTGCCAGGCCAGCGCGGCGCGATCGTAGCCGAGCCGCGACACCGCGTAGACGGCCACCACCGGCAGGATGACGTGATACAGGGACAGCGACCTGAGCGCCAGCGGCACGTTCTGGTCGAGCATGTACTCGGTGCCGCCGATCGGATGGAAGCCTGCGACGACGGCGGTACCGACATCGATGGTCCAGCACACGCCGACCAGCAGCACGGACAAGAGCTGCATCGAGAGCAGGCGCCGGCTCTCGGTCCACAGGCCGGCGAGGATCAGGAAGTTGGCGACGTTGCACAGCCAGAAGAAATTCTGCGGCCCGATGGCAAACGCGTAGGTCGGCGCCCAGACCACGATCCAGGCGCTGAAGGCCAGCTTGAGCCACAGGGGCAGGCCGGTTCGCGCGGGCACGTCAGGGCGACCCGGGGCGGATGTCGTCGGCGACGGCTTGCGTCGAATGCTTCATGGACGGCCTCATTCAGTGAAAAGCACCCCGAAGGAGGGGTGATTCGGGGGCCAGTGTAGCAACCGGATCCCTCGATTGGGCTTTCCCCCCGATTGCGTTATAGTTCGGACGAAACCGGTGCGGCGACCCCGGTGGCGAGCATGACCTGCAGTCCGATTTCCGGCGGCGGGCAGGGTTTTTCGTTCCCCTCGCCAAATCCGCGCTGCGCGCTTTCAGTCGCCGGAACACGACCGCGGACGTTCCGCGCCCCAGGGAAGGGACAGACGAGCAGTAAATCACACGAGGAAAATCCGATGCATCTCGGCGACACCCATCGCAGCCAGTACGGCCTTGAAAATCACGGACTCGCGACCACCGGCGACGTCTACTGGACGCTGCCCACCGCGGTCCTCTACGAGCAGGCGCTGGCGCGCGATGAGGGGATGCTGTCGAGCCACGGGCCGCTGGTGGTCAGGACGGGGCAGCACACGGGCCGCTCGGCCAACGACAAGTTCGTGGTGCGCGACGAGAATACCGAGGGCGAGTTGTGGTGGGGCAAGGTCAACGTGCCGTACGAGCCGGAGAAGTTCGACGCCCTGCACCGGCGCCTCGGCGAGTACCTTGCCGACCGCGACGTGTTCGTGCAGGACTGCTTCGCCGGCGCCGACCCGGAGTACCGCCTGCCGATCCGCATCATTACCGAGTATGCCTGGCACAGCCTGTTCGCGCGCAACATGTTCCTGCGAGCGTCGCCCGAGGAGCGCGCCCGCCACATTCCCGAGTTCACCGTGATCAACGCGCCGGGTTTCTCCGCGGACCCCGCGCGCGACGGCACCAATTCGCCGACCTTCATCATCGTCGACTTCACCCGCAAGCTGGTGATCATCGGCGGCACCAGTTACGCCGGAGAGACCAAGAAATCGATCTTCAGCGTGCTCAACTACCTGCTGCCGAAAAAGGGCGTGTTCCCGATGCACAGCTCGGCCAACATCGGCCCGGACGGCGTCACCGCGCTGTTCTTCGGGCTGTCCGGCACGGGCAAGACGACGCTGTCGGCGGACGCCTCGCGCAAGCTCATCGGCGACGACGAGCACGGCTGGAGCCGCAACGGACTGTTCAACTTCGAGGGCGGCTGCTACGCCAAGATGATCAACCTCTCTGCCGAGCAGGAGCCCGAGATCTACGCCACCACGCGCCAGTTCGGCACCGTGCTCGAGAACGTGATCTTCGACGAACACACGCGGCAGGTGAATCTCGACGACGGCAGCCTGACCGAGAACACGCGCGGCTCGTACAAGATCTCGCAGATCCCGAACGCCACCCTGACAGGCCGCGGCGGCCACCCGAAGAACGTCATCTTCCTCACCTGCGACGCCTTCGGCGTGCTGCCGCCGGTGTCGAAGCTGACCCCTGCCCAGGCCATGTACCACTTCATCAACGGCTACACCGCCAAGGTGGCCGGCACCGAGAAGGGCGTGACCGAGCCGGTGCCGAACTTCAGCCCCTGCTACGGCGGTCCCTTCCTGCCCCTGCATCCGCGCCAGTACGCCGAGATGCTGGGCGAGAAGATCGACGAGTACGGTGCCACCGTGTGGCTGGTCAACACCGGCTGGAGCGGCGGCCCGTACGGCGTCGGCCAGCGCATGGCCATCAACCACACCCGCGCCATCGTCAACGCGGTGCTCGACGGCCACCTCGACAAGGTGCCCACTGACACGCACCCGGTGTTCGGACTGCACATGCCCATCGAGTGCCCGGGCGTGCCGGCCGGTGTGCTCAATCCTCGCGATACCTGGAGCGACAAGGAGGCCTACGACCGGCAGGCGAAGATGCTGGCGCGCAGGTTCGCCGAGAACTTCGCCAAGTACTCCGACGACGTCTCCGAGGAGATCCGCGCCGCCGGCATGATGGCCGCCTGATCCGCGCCGGGCGCGTCAAGCCATGGGGAAAGGGGCCTGCGGGCCCCTTTTCTCGTTCGGCGCCGCTTGCTACCCGCCGCGTACCACGAACAGCGTAATGGCGGGCGCCGCCACCAGGATGGCGACGCGCACGAAGTCGCTGACGAGGAACGGCACCGCGCCGCGATAGGTGTGGGCCATGGGGATGTCCTTCGCCATCGAGTTGATGATGAACAGGTTCATCCCGACCGGCGGCGTGATCAGCCCTACCTCCACCACGATCAGCACCAGGATGCCGAACCACAGGGCGAACTCCTCCGGCGGCAGGCCGAAGTCGAGAACGCTGACCACCGGGAAGAAGATGGGCACCGTCAGCAGGATCATCGACAGCGAGTCCATGAAGCAGCCGAGCACGAGGTACAGGAGCAGGATCGCGATCAGCACGGTCATCGGCGCGAAGCCCTGGCTGGTGACCCAGCTGGCGGCCTCCTGGGGCAGCTGGGCGAAGGCGAGGAAGGTGTTGTAGACGGCAGCGCCGAGAACGATGAAGAAGATCATCGCCGACGAGGTGGCGGTGTTGAGCAGGGAGCTCTTGAGGTTCCCCCAGCCGAGGTTGCCGCTGGCGATGGCGATCAGGGCGGTGCCCGCGGCCCCCACCGCCGCGCCTTCGGTGGGCGTGAAGATGCCGACGTAGATCCCGCCGACCACCGCCACGAACACCAGCAGCACCGGCCAGACCCGGGCCAGCGCCGACCACCGCTCCGACATGGGTGCGCGTTCGCGCAGTCCCGCCGAACCGGGCTTGAGGCGCACGTACACCGCGATCGCCAGCATGTAGCCGACCGCGGCCATAAGACCCGGAATCACCGCGGCGACGAACAGCTTGGCGATGTTCTGCTCGGTGAGAATGGCGTAGATGACCAGCACCACCGACGGCGGAATCAGGATGCCGAGGGTGCCGCCCGCGGCCAGGCACCCGGTGGCCAGCGCCCCGGAGTAGCCATGGCGCCGAAGCTCCGGCAGGGCCACCTGGGCCATGGTAGCGGCGGTGGCCAGCGACGATCCGCAGATCGCTCCGAACCCTGCGCAGGCACCCACGGCCGACATCGCCACGCCGCCCTTGCGATGCCCGAGCCAGGCCTCGGCGGCACGGAAAATGGACCGCGACATTCCGCCATGGGTGGCGAACTGCCCCATGAGCAGGAACAGCGGGATGATCGAAAGCGAGTAGCTGGAGAAAGTGTCGTAGGTGAGCGACTTCAGCTGGGACAGGATCTGCACCGTGGAGTCGTTCACCAGTACGTTGCCGGCCAGGCCCAGCACCAGCATCGCCAGGCCGATCGGCATGCGCAGCAGGATCAGCACCAGCAGCAGCGGGAACGACGCCAGCGCGATCTCGAGATCGGTCATGCGCCCCCGGCCCGCCGCGCCCGCGTCGCGTCACCGAGGCTGCGGGCGATAGTGAAGCCGGACACCAGGATGTACAGAACGGCCGGCGCCATGCAGGCGGCATAGCCCCACCAGTAGGGGAACTGCAGGATGAAACTGGTCTCGTTGTAGCGGATCTTGTCGAGCATGCCGTACCACAGCCGCCAGGCGATGAGCACCGCCACCGCCAGCATCACCAGGTTGTGCAGGGCCTCGAGCAGGGCGTCTCGCCGCGGGCCCAGCCACGGCGCGAGGATGTCCACGGTGACGTGGCCGCGATGAAGCTGGCACCAAGGCAGGAAACAGAAAATGGCGAAGGCGGTGCCGGCCTCGACCAGTTCGAAATCGCCGGGAATGGGCCGCGCGCCTATGCCGACCAGGGCGCGGCCGGAAATGCTGATCACCGTGATCACGACCAGCGCGAGAAGCACCACGCCGCCAACCATGGCGAAGACGAGGCACAGCCACTCAAGCGACGCGGCCGGGCGGCTGCGCATGGTCGGTTCGTCCACCGGCGAGTTCCGCTTGCGCGAACGCCCGGCCGGCGCCGAAGCGCCGGCCGGTTTCGCTCGCTGCGACGGCGGTTACAGGGAGTGCAGGTCGATCAGGCGGCGCGCCTCGTCACGCAGCATCTGGCCATCGAACCCTTTCTCGTTCATCTCGGCGACCCACTTGTCGATCACCGGCGCCGCGGCGGCGCGCCAGCGCGCGGTCTCCGCCTCGTCCAGGGTTATGATGTTGTTGCCCTTCTGCTCGGCGATGGCGAGCCCCTCGGCGTCGCCCTCGTCCATTGCGCGCCCGGCCCGGGCGGCGCACTCCATGCCGGAGTTGTCGTCGATGACCTTTTTCAGGTCGTCGGGCAGGGCGTCGTAGCTGCCCTGGTTCATGGCGAACACGAAGGTCGCGGTGTACAGGCCGTGCGAGCCGGAGAACCGGGTGTGATTGTTGACAAGTTCGGTCACCTTCAGCGGCATGGTGATCTCCCACGGAATCACGGCACCGTCGATCACGCCCTTGGACAGCGACTCGGGCACCGCCGGCACGGGCATGCCGACCGGCACCGCGCCCAACGTGCCCAGCATGTCCGTGATGACCCGGGTCGGCCCGCGCAGCTTCATGTTCTGTATGTCATCGAGCGACTCAACGGGTTCCTTGGTGTGCAGCAGTCCGGGCCCGTGGGTATGCACGCACAGCACCTTCAGCCCGGGGAACTCGTCCTGCAGGTGTTCCTCGTAGTAGGCCTGGAACGCCTTGGAGGTCTTCTCGCCGTTGATCACCATGAACGGCAGTTCGAAGGCCTCGGACTTGGGGAACCGCCCCGGGGTGTAGCCGAGCACGGTCCAGGTGAGGTCGACGGCGCCGTCGGTCACCTGGTCGATCAGCGCCGGCGGCTTGCCGCCGAGCTGCATGGACGGATAGTGCTCGACCTTGATGCGGCCGCCGGATTCCTCTTCCACCTTGGCCGCCCACGGGACGAGGAACTTGTCCGGGATCGTCGCCTGGCTGGGCAGCATCTGGTGGAGCTTCAGGGTGACGTCCTGCGCCTGGGCGTTGCCTGCCGCAAGCAGCAGTGCGGCGGCGGCCAGGAGGACGGCAATGGGTTTTTCGCGCATGGATCTCACTCCTTAAAAGTAATCACACTCGGTTTCATTCTCTTGACCGCCGGGCGCGTCCGGGTCCCCCGCGCCGGCGCTGACGAGCCGAAATTATGGCACCATACGGGAACCGATCACCACCATGCCCGATGGCGCCGCCCGTGGCAACCGTCGCGGCAGGCGCCGCGCGCCCCCCGGCGGCGGTATGATCGGCTATGACGACCCGTTTCGTGAGGTGACCCCATGACCACAAGACCCCCGTTTCGCGCCGACGAGGTTGGCAGCCTGCTGCGTCCCAAGGCCGTCAAGGACGCGCGCGCGGACTTCGCCGCGGGCAGGATCGACGCCGCGGCCCTCAAGGAAGTCGAGGACCGATGCATCCGCGACGTGGTCGCCAGTCAGGAGGAAGTCGGCCTCATGGCGGTGACCGACGGCGAGTACCGGCGTTCCTGGTGGCATTTCGACTTTCTCTCCGGCCTCGACGGCGTGGGGCTGGTCAGCGGCCGCAAGTCGATCCAGTTCAAGGGTGTGACCACGCGCTCGGAGAGCATCGAGGTCTCGGGCAAGGTGGGCTTCTCCGACCACCCGATGCTGGATCACTTCCGGTTCCTCGCGAGCGTGGCCAAGGTGACGCCCAAGTTCACCATTCCCTCGCCCACGGTGCTGCATTTTCGCGGCGGCCGCGAGTCGATCGACCCGCACGTCTATCCCGACATGGAGGACTTCTTCGCCGATACCGCGGAGGCCTACCGCAAGGCGGTGCTGGCATTCTACGACGCCGGCTGCCGCTACCTGCAGTTCGACGACACGGTGTGGGCATACCTGTGCTCGGAGAAGGAGTGCCAGGCGGTGCGCGACCGCGGCGAGGACCCCGAGGTGCTCAAGCGCCAGTACGCGAAGATGATCAACCACGCGCTTTCCGCGAAGCCTGCCGACATGACCATCACCACGCACCTTTGCCGCGGCAACTTCCGCTCGAGCTGGATCTCGGAGGGAGGCTACGAGCCGGTGGCCGAAATCCTGCTTGGCGAGCTCGACTACGACGGCTACTTCCTCGAGTACGACAGCGATCGCGCCGGCGGCTTCGAGCCGCTCAGGTTCCTGCCGAAGGGCGACAAGCGCGTGGTGCTGGGCCTCGTGACGTCGAAGTTCGGCGAGCTGGAAAAGCGCGACGAGGTGCTCGCGCGCATCGAGGAGGCCGGCGCCTTCGCGGCGGTGGAGCAGTTCTGCCTGAGCCCGCAGTGCGGCTTCGCCTCCACCGAGGAAGGCAACCTGCTGTCCGAGGAGGAGCAGTGGCGCAAGCTCGCCTTCGTGGTCGACGTGGCCCGGGAGGTGTGGGGCGAGATCTGAGGCGGGACGCATCAACCCGGCCTTCTCCTGACCCGATCGCTCCCGGCTTCTCACCAACGCCAACGGCATGACGCACAATTTCAGGGCCGCCGGCATCATGCTGGCGGCCATGGTCATGCTGTCGCTCAACGACGCGGTCATCAAGCACGCCGGGGCGACGCTGACCGTGCCCCAGATGCTGCTGTTTCGCGGCCTGCTGGTGATGGCGGTGTTCGTCGTCGCGCTGAAACTGTCCGGCCTGCCGATCATCAGCCGGCAACTGGTCGAGCGCTGGACCCTCGCCCGCGGCGCCTTCGAAGTGGCGGCCACGACCTGCTTCCTCTCCGGTCTCGTGCTGCTGCCGCTGGCCGTGGCCTCGTCGCTGGGGTTCTCCTCGCCGATATTCATCGCCCTTCTCGCCGGACCGGTGCTCGGCGAGCGGGTCGGGGCGCTGCGCTGGATGGCGATGGCCGTCGGCTTCGGCGGCACGCTGCTCATCACGCGGCCGTTCAGCGCCGACTTCAGCGCCGCCATGCTGCTGCCGGTGGCGGCCGCGGCGCTCGTGGCCGGGCGCGACCTCGTCACCCGCCGCATCGGCGCCCACCAGTCGTCGCTCTACGTCGCCCTGATCACCGCCACCATGGTCACCGTCGGCGGCGCGGTGATGTCGCTGTTCTCGTGGCGGCCGGTGACCGCCGCCAGCCTGGCATGGATCGCGCTTGCCGCGGTGCTGCTGAGCATCGCCTATTTCTCCCTGATCACCGCCTTTCGCACCGGCGAGGCGGCCGCCATCGCGCCGCTGAAGTACGTCAGCATCGTCATCGCCATCATCCTCGGCGCGCTCATCTGGGACGAGCGATTGACATCGCTGCAGTTCGCCGGCGTGGCGATGGTGGTCGCCGCGGGTGTGATCATCTTCTACCGTGAACGGCGGGGATCGCAGGCGCCGCCGGAATCGTAGGGCGGGCTTCAGCCCACCATGCGGCTACCCTACCCTGTTTTCACCAGCACTGGTGCGGTCAACGTCGACAGCGACACCCGCTGGCGACCGTCGTCGTCGAAGTTTTCCGGCGCCAGCCACTTCTCGAACGCGGCCTCGAGCGCCGGCCACTCGGCATCGATGCAGGCGTACCACGCGGTGTCGCGGTTTCGTCCCTTGACCACCAGGGCCTGGCGGAACACGCCCTCGAACGAGAAGCCGAGTCTCATGGCCGCGTCGCGCGAGGCGCGGTTCAGCGCGTTGCACTTCCACTCGTAGCGCCGGTAACCGAGTTCGAACACCCTGCGCATCATCAGGTACATGGCCTCGGTGGCCGCGACGGTGCGCTGCAGGAGGGGCGAGTAGTGAATGTGACCGACCTCGATGACGGCGGCGGCCGGGGTGATGCGCAGGTAGCTCGCCATGCCCTCGGCGCGGCCGCTCGCCCGCGGCACGATGACGTGGAACATCGGATCACTGCCGGTGCAGTACGACTCGAGCCAGCCGCGGAATTCATCGAACGCGGCGAACGGACCGTAGGGAAGGTACGACCAGCCGGCATCGCCTTGCGGCGCGCCGTAGGCGTGGAACAGGTCGACGGCGTCGCGCGCCGGGTCGAGCGGCAGCACGTCGCAGTGGCGGCCCTGCATCGGCGTGGACGGCGGCGGCGGGGGCGCCTTGAATCCCGGCACGGCGGCGCCGACGGGGCAGCCGTACTCGTCGTAGTCATGCGGCTCTGACACTAG
>CBFGVH010000127.1:0-8821 GCA_965652415.1 uncultured Gammaproteobacteria bacterium
TGATGACCGTGCAGGTGGCGCTCACGGCGGCGTTCTTCGGCGTGCTGATCGGCATCGCCGTGGCGCTGATGAAGCTGTCGTCGAGCCGGTTGGGGCGGCTCGTGGGCGAGGTCTATACCACCATCGTTCGCGGTGTTCCGATTCTCGTACTCATACTGCTCTTCTACTTCGGCGCGATCTCGGCGGTAAATGCGATCGCGCGCTCGCTCGGGCATACCGAGTTCATCGACCTGTCGGCGTTCGTCGCCGGCACGCTGGCGCTGGCACTGGCCTTCGGCGCCTATGCTACCGAGGTATTCCGCGGCGCCTTCCAGGCCATACCGAAAGGGGAACTCGAAGCCGCGCGGGCGCTCGGCATGACCCGTTTCACCACGTTCCGGCGCATCTCGCTGCCGCAGGTGTGGCGGCTCGCGCTGCCGGGGCTCGGGAACATCTTTCTCGTCATCCTCAAGGAGACGGCGCTGGTGTCCGTGATCGGGCTCGAGGAGCTGATGCGCAAGACGGAGTTCGCCGTCGGCTTCACCAAGAAACCGTTCACGTTCTTCCTGTTCGCGGCGTTCGTCTACCTCGCCATGACCATCGTCACCATGGTCGTCATCCAGTTCCTCGAGCGGCGCGCCAACCGGGGTTTTCGGCCCATGGCGGACGCATGAACTGGCAGGTGATGATCGACAGCGTGCCGCGCCTTCTCGGCGGCGCGCTCCTGACCCTGGAGCTGGTGTCGCTGGCGGCGCTGGCGGGGTTCGTGCTGGCGCTGCTGGTGGCGCTGGCGCGACTGAACTCGAAGCCGGTGCTGTGGATGCCGGCGTACGGGTTCGTGTTCTTCTTTCGCGGCACGCCGCTTCTGGTGCAGATCTTCCTCATCTACTACGGCCTGTCGCAGTTTCCCGAGGTGCGCGCCTCGGCGCTGTGGCCGATCCTGCGCGAGCCGTACTGGTGCGCGCTGATCGCCTTCACGCTCAACACTTCGGCCTACACCGCGGAGATCATGCGCGGCGCCATCCAGGCGGTGCCGAAGGGGCAGATCGAGGCGGCCATGGCGACCGGCATGTCGCGCCTCACGCGCCTTCGCCGGGTGGTGCTGCCGCAGGCGGTGCGCATCGGCCTGCCGGCGTACTCCAACGAGATCATCCTGCTGGTGAAGGCCAGCTCACTGGCCAGCACCGTGACGCTGCTGGACCTGACCGGCGTGGCGCGCACCATCTCGTCGGTCAACTTCATGCCGGTTGAGCTCCTGAGCACCGCGGCTTTGATCTACCTGACCATCAACTTCCTCCTCACCCGCGCATTCCGACTGCTCGAATACCTCGTCTCGGGCGAGCGCCGCGCCGCCGTCCACGACCCGCTGATGGCGGCGGGCCTGCACAATCCCGAGGCGCTCGGCAAGGCCGGAGCGAAATGACCCCGGGCTTTACGGCAGGGTCCGGAGCGCTCCGGTCGCGACTTCGTGGCGCGCCGCCATGCGGCCGCGCACCTGCATGAGCGCGACGGGAACACGTCCGCGCATCCTCGCCGCCGCGATCCTGCACGAGACCAACACCTTCAACCGCGTGCCCACGCGCCTCGACGACTTCGCGGGGCGTTATCTCTGCCTGGACGCGGCGTCGGTGACGGAGCGGCTGTCCGGCACGGCCACCGAGATGGGGGGATTTCTCGAGGCCGCAGATGCGCACGGCTGGAGGCTCGAGCCGGTGCTGGCCGCGGCCTGCGGACCGTCCGGGCCGCTGGCGGCCGCCGACTGGGCCGACCTGAAGCGGCGCGTTCTTGATGTGCCAGGTCAGTTCGACGGCGTGCTGCTCGACCTGCACGGCGCCATGGTCACGGCGGACAGTGACGATCCCGAAGGCGACCTGCTGGTCGAGTTGCGAAGGCGAGTCGGTTCAGGGACACCCATCGTTGTCACGATGGACATGCACGCGAACCTCGGCCCGCGCGCGGCGGGCGCCGCGGACGCGATCTTTCCCTACGAGACCTATCCCCACGTCGACCACGCCAACTGCGCCGGCCGCGCGGCGGCGGCGATGGCGCGGCTGCTCGACGCGCCGCGGGGCAGGGGACGACTCACCCGCAGCGTGCTGGCGCGTCCGCCCATGCTGGACGCCGCCGACCACGGCCGCACCGCGCCGGGGGCGCCCATGATGGCGCTGCTCGAGCGCGCACGCCGCCTGCGCGAGCAACCCGGCGTGGTCAACGCCTCGCTGACGGTCGGCTTCCCCTGGGCCGACGTGGCCAATGCCGGACCAGCGGCGCTGGTGACGGTGATGCGGCACAGCGAGGCAGACCCCCGTCCCGCCGCGATCGAACTTGCCCAGGCACTCTGGGACACCCACGAATCGACGCGTCTCGCGTTCCCGGGACCGGAAGAGGCAATGGCCGCGGCGCGTGCGGGCCGGCAGCGCTCTATATCCGGGACACCCATGAACTCCTGGAGATCCGGGACACCCATGAGTTCCGGGAAACCCGGTGGGCAATCCGGGACACCCAAGCATCGAAGGGACTTTGGGACACCCACTAACCAACTGCATTCCCAGCGGATGTTCCGGGACACCCACAGATCGAAACTCCAGGACACCCACGAATCGACGCATCTCACGCCCCGTGGTACCGACGAGGCGATGACCGCGGCGCGCGCGGGAGATGGGCCGCTCCTCCTGGCCGACTTCGCCGACAATCCCGCCGGCGGCGCCTACGGCGACTCGCCCAACCTGCTTCGTGCCATGCTGGACGCGGGGCTTGAGAACGCCGCCTTTGCAACCCTCGCCGACCCGGCGGCCGTCGCCGTGGCGCAGGCGGCGGGAGAGGGCGCGCGGGTCGCGCTTACCGTCGGCGGCCGACACACGCCGGACACCACGCCGCCGCTGGCGATCGAGGGCCGCGTGGAGCACCTGCACGACGGCGTGTTTCGCTGCGACGGCCCCATGCTCAGGGGCACCACCATGAACATGGGCCCGATGGCGGTCGTGCGCGTCGGCGGGGTGGCCGTGGTGCTCGCCAGCCGGGCGCTGGCGGTGGCCGACCCCGCGCTGTTTCGCGCGGTTGGCATCGACCCGACCACCCTCGACACCATCGCGCTCAAGAGCCGCAACCATCATCGCGCAGCCTTCGAGCCGCTGGCCCGCGAGGTGATGCTGGTGGACGCGGGCGGCATCGCCACCATGCGCCTGGACACCATCGATTACCGGAAACTCAGGCGGCCGCTGTGGCCGCTCGATCCCATGCCCGACGACGTAATTGCCGACATACTGGAGTTGAATGCCGATGAACGCCCATGATCCCGAATCGTTGACCGACCGCGTGCGCGCGGTCGATCTCGCTCACCACATGCACCCGTTCACCGATCACCGCGAGATGAGCGGGGAGGGCGGGCCGCTGGTCATCGCCCGCGCCCGCGGGTCGCAGTTGTGGGACACCGACGGCAAACGCTTCATCGACGGCATGGCGGGGTTGTGGTGCGTGAACCTCGGCTACGGCCGCGACGAACTGGTCGACGCGGCCGCGCGGCAGATGCGCGAGTTGCCCTACTACAACACGTTCTTCAAGACGACCACGCCGGTCATCGCGGAGCTGGCCGCCGATCTCGCAGGGATCGCCCCGGCGGGTCTCGACCGCGTGTTCTTCGCCAACTCGGGCTCCGAGGCCAACGACACCAACATCCGCCTCGTGCGCACCTACTGGAAGCGCCTCGGTCGGCCCGAACGCCGCGCCATCATCAGCCGCCGCTACGCCTACCACGGCTCCACCATCGCCGCCGCCAGCCTCACCGGGCTCGATTCCATGCACGACATACCGGGCGTGCCGATCCCGGATATCCATCATGCCCCGGCGCCGTTCTGGTGGGCCGAGGGCGGCGACATGACGCCGGAGGAGCACGGCCTCGCCGCCGCGCGCAGCCTCGAGCAGATGATCCTCGACATCGGGCCGGAGAACGTCGGCGCCTTCATCGGCGAGCCGGTGCAGGGCGCCGGCGGCGTGATCGTGCCGCCGCCCGGCTACTGGGCCGAGGTACAGCGCATCTGCCGCGAGTACGACATCCTGCTGATCGCCGACGAGGTCATCTGCGGATTCGGCCGCACCGGCAACTGGTTCGGATGCGATACCTACGACATCACCCCCGACATCATCACCGTGGCCAAGGGCCTGTCGTCGGGCTACCTGCCGATCTCGGGCAGCCTCATCGGCAATCGCGTGGCGTCCGTGGTCATGGAAGGCGAGGGCCGCTTCCCCCACGGCTACACCTACTCCGGCCATCCCGCGTCCGCCGCCGTGGCGCGCGAGACCATCGCCGTGATGAAGCGCGAGGGCATCGTCGAGCGCGTGCGCGACGACATCGGACCGTATTTCCAGCAGGCGCTGGCATCGCTGCTCGACCACCCGCTGGTCGGCGAAGTCCGAGGAGTCGGCCTCCTCGGTGCAGTGGAGCTCACCCGCGACAAGACCGGCCGCAGTGAAGTCGCCCCCGTCGGCAGCCTCGCCACGCCCGTGCGCAACCTCTGCTTCGCGAACGGCCTCGTCACCCGCGCCGTCCGCGACTGCCTGGTCTTCTCGCCCCCCTTGGTCATCACCCACGCCGAGGTAGACGAACTCATCGAAATCCTCCGCCGCTGCATCGACCAAAAAGGGGACGGAGGGATTTAATCGTTAGCAACTGTAAAGGGTTCGCGACAGCGCAGTGCACGAAGTGATCAAACTTTAATCCCTCCGTCCCCATTTTTTCCACGTAAAGGGGACGGAGGGATTTAATCTTGAGCAACAGTAAAGAGGACGCGGCAATACAGAGGACGAAGTGATTAATTTTTAATCCCTCCGTCCCCTTTTTACTTGGGCGGGATGGCTGCCTTGCGTTCTACGATGAGGGTGTAGGCTTGTGGTTCGCGGTGCAGGGCGAAGTTGAAGACGGTGGTCTTGTAGGAGCGGGTGAGGTCGAGGTCGCAGCGGGCGACGGCGAGTTCGTCGGCGACGGTGGTGCAGGCGGCGGCGACTTCGCCGGAGGGGGCGATGATGCAGGAGTTGCCGATCTGCTCGACGCCTTCCTCGTTGCCGGCCTTGGCGACGCCGACCACCCAGGTGCCGTTCTGGTAGGCGCCTGATTGCATGACGAGCTGGTTGTGGAAGTGCGACAGCGCGTCGTGCTCGGGCGCGGGCGGGTTGTGCACCGGCGTGTTGTAGCCGATCAGCACCAACTCCACGTCCTGCAGGCCCATGACGCGGTAGGTCTCGGGCCAGCGCCGGTCGTTGCAGATGGCCATGCCGACGTTGCCGCCAAAGGCGCGGAACACGGGAAAGCCGAGGTTGCCGGTCTCGAAGTAGCGCTTCTCCAGGTGCTGGAAACGCCGCCACGGTTCGTGCTCGGCGTGGCCGGGCAGGTGCACCTTGCGGTACTTGCCGACGATGCGGCCGCCCTTGTCGACCAGGATCGAGGTATTGAAATGCCGCGCGCGCCCGTCTTCCTCGGCCAGCTCGGCATAGCCTAGATAGAAGCCGACGTCGTGTTCGCGCGCGGCGTCGAACAGCGGCTGCGTCTCGGGCCCCGGCATCTCCTTCTCGAAGAACGCGTCCACGTCCTCCTGCTTGTCGAAGTACCAGCGCGGGAAGAACGTGGTCAGCGCGAGTTCGGGAAACACGACGAGGTCGCAGCCGTGCGCGGCTCCCTGGCGAAGCAGCGCGACGAGGCGCTCGACGACATCCTTGCGGGTATCGGCGAGGGCGATGGGACCGAGCTGGGCCGCGCCGACGGTGACGATTCGGGACATGGGCGGGTGTTCCTTGTTCAGGCTTGCTGGCAGAGGTCCAGCAGGGTGGCGAGCAGCACGCCGGCGCCGGCGACGATGTCCTCGGGCGCGGTGTACTCCTCGGGGTTGTGGCTGATGCCGTTGACGCTGGGCACGAAGATCATGGCGGTGGGGCAGATGCGCGCCATCATCTGAGCGTCGTGGCCGGCGCCGGAGGTCATCGGGCGATGGCTGTAGCCGAGCCGGTCGGCCTGGGCGGCGATGCGGGCGGCGACGCCGGCGTCGAAGGTGACCGGCTCGAAACGGGCCAGGCGGCGCGTGTCGATGTCGACGCCCTCGTCGCGTGCCAGCGCGTCGAGGTACGCGGCGAGTTCGGCCTCGGCGTGCTGCAGCAGGTCCTCGTCGGTATTGCGCAGGTCGCAGGTGAGCACGGCGCGCGAGGCGATGACGTTGATCAGGTTCGGCACGAGGTTGATGCTGCCGACGGTGGCCACCTGGTCGCCGCCCATCTCGCTGGCCAGTTCGCGCGCGAAGGCGGCGATGGCGCCGGCCGCGTAGCCGGCGTCGTGGCGCATGCGCATGGGCGTGGTGCCGGCATGGTTGGACTGCCCGGTGATGGTGATCTCCTGCCAGGAGATGCCCTGAAGGTTCTCGACCACGCCGATGGTGATGCCCTCGATGTCCAGCACCGGACCCTGTTCGATGTGCAGTTCAACAAAGGCATGCGGCCGGTAGAGGCCGATCGGCGCGTCGCCGGCATAGCCGATTCGCTCCAGTTCCTCGCCGAGCACGGCGCCGTCGATGGCGCGGGTGGCGAGGGCCTCGTCGAGATCGAGCCCGCCGACGTAGACCAGTGATCCCAGCATGTCGGGCGCGAAGCGCGCGCCCTCCTCGTTGGTGAAAAAGGCGACCACCAGCGGCCGCTCGGTGACGACGCCGGCGTCGTTCAGCGTGGCCACGACCTCGAGGCCGCCGAGCACGCCGAGGTTGCCGTCGTAGACGCCGCCCGAGCGCACGGTGTCGATGTGCGACCCGGTCATCACCGGGGCGAGGTCGTCGTTGCGCCCGGCGCGGCGGCCGAACACGTTGCCGATGCGATCGACGGATACCTCGAGGCCGAGCTCGCGCATCCAGCCCACGACGAGGTCGCGGCCGCGCCGGTCGTCGTCGGTCAACGCAAGCCGGCAGCAGGCGTTGTTGTCGGCGCGGCCGATCTCGGCCAGTTGCTCGAGGCGCTCGAGGAGGCGCTCGGCGTCGGGTTTCAAGTCTTCGATGTTCATCGTGGCCTCGATTTGGGGTATGCCGGGTAAAAAAGGGGACGGAGGAATTTTCCTTTGGAAAAAACCTCCGTCCCCTTTTTTACCTTCCGTGCCCTGTTTGCTTTCTCACTTCGCTCGCGTCGCGGCCGACGATCTTCTGGTAGATCTCGGGGTCGGTGTCGCCTTCGCTGCCGATGAGCAGCACGCGCGCGTCGGGGCCGAGGCCGAGCGCGCGCCAGGCGGACTCGTCGTCGCGGGCGGCCATCAGCAATGCCAGGCCGGCGGCGCCGGTCTCGCCCGAGACGATGGCCGGGTCGCCGCCCTCCGGGTTGGCGAACACGCGCATGGCGTCGAGCGCGAAGCGGTCGGCGACGGTCGTGAAGCGGTCCGCGCCCTCGCGCAGTATCTCCCAGGCCACGGGCGACACCTCGCCGCAGGCGAGCCCCGCCATCACCGTGTCGAGGTCGCCGTGCACGGCCACCGGTTCACCGGCCAGTGCGCTCTTCAGGAAGCAGTCCGCCTGCTCGGGCTCGACCATGATGAAGCATGGCCGCGACTCGCCCCACGCCAGCCAGAAGCTCGCGCACACCGATGCCGCCAGCGCGCCGACGCCCGCCTGCACGACGACGTGGGTCGGCGGCGCGTCGAGCTGCTGAATGATCTCGCGCGACATGACCCCGTAGCCGTGCATCACGTCGAGGGGAATGTCGCGATAGCCTTCGTAGGTGGTGTCCGAGACCACGATCCAGCCGTTGCGCTCGGCCTCGGCGGCGGCGTGGCGGATGGAGTCGTCGTAGTTGCCCGGCACCCGCACCACCTCCGCGCCGTAACGGGAGATGGCGTCGCACCGTCCCTGGCTGACCGTGGCATGCACGAAGATCACGCAGCGGCAGCCGAACAGGCTCGCGCCCCAGGCCACGGAGCGGCCGTGGTTGCCGTCGGTGGCGCAGGTCACGGTAATGGACGAGACGACGTCGCGATACTTGCCGGACAGTACGTCGGCCGGCCCGACCTCGAGTCCGTCGTTGGCCTCGGCGATTGCCTTGGCAATCAGACGAAACACGGCATAGGCGCCGCCCAGCGCCTTGAAGCTCTTCAGTTCGAAGCGTTCGCTCTCGTCCTTGTACCAGATCGACTGCAGCCCCAGCCGCCGGGCGAGGGCGGGCAGGTGGTAAAGGGGCGTCGGCGCATAGCCGGGCCACTGCGAGATCGAATGCTCGGCGGCCGCGAAGCCGGCCGCGTTGAGGGTGCGGGCGCGCTCGTCGCCGTAGGGTGCGGCGGCGGGCGCCGCACCGGGATTGGGGAAGGCCGCAAAGCCGTCCGCTGTAACGAAAGGTGCTGTCACGAAGAAGGTTGTCCGTCGGGGGTTGCAAGGGGCGGCCGTCCGGCCGCCCCCGTCACGTTGCGGGCAGGATGTTTACCTGGCCTCTTCAATACTCGCCAGCATGGCGTCGAGCATGGCAATGCCCTCGTCGCCGAGCTGCTCCTCGATCACCTTGCGCACCGCCGGTTGGGCGGCGGCGGAGAACTTCTCAAGCTCAGCCGGGGGGATGGCGTTGATCTCCATGCGCTCGCCGAGCTTGGGAAGTCCCTTGTCCGCCGACGCCTCGATGATGCGCGAGATGCCGCGCCCGGCGTCCACCGCAACCTTCGCAGCCATGTCGACCACGGCCTGCTCCTCGGGCGTGAGGCTGTCGTAGAAGCCCTGGTTCATGGTCCAGATGTACGGGGTGATCACGTGGTTGGTGATCGACAGGTATTTCTGCACCTCGTCGAAATTGGCGAAGGCGATGATCGGGATCGGGTTCATCTGGCCGTCGGCGACGCCGGTCT
>CBFGVH010000128.1:0-8775 GCA_965652415.1 uncultured Gammaproteobacteria bacterium
CGAAAATGCAGCGATCGATGACCATTCGCGAGGTTGCCCGCATTGCCGGGGTGTCCATCGCCACGGTGTCGCGGGCGGTCAATCGCAGCGGCGCGGTGAGCAGGGAGGCGCGCGCGGCGATCGACCGGGCAATTCGTGAGTCCGGGTTTCGGCCCAACAACATCGGGCGCCAGCTCAAGACGGCGCGCACTCGCACCATCGGCGTGCTGGTGCCGAGCCTGAAGAACCCGATCTTCGCCGATGCCATCGCCGGTCTCGAGCGGGTGGCGGCCGAGCGGGGGTACAGCCTGTTCTTCGCCTCGTCCGGTTACTGTGCAGAGAAGGAAACCGCCGCCGTGGAGACGTTCCTGCAAAGCCGCGTGGAAGGCATGGTGTTGACCGTCGCCGACGAGGCCGCGAGCCGCGCCCTCGACACGTTGACCGCCACTGCGCTGCCGTTCGTGCTGCTGTTCAACCCCGCCAAGCGGTTGCACGTATCCACCGTGAGCATCGACAACCGCCGTGCCGCCCGCGAGATCGTCGACGCGCTGATCGGCATGGGGCACGAGCGCATCGTGATGATCGCCGGTCGCCTGTCCGAGTCCGACCGTTCGGTCGAGCGGCGCGCCGGCTACGAGGACGCATTGCGAAGCCGCGGCCTGCCCGTGCCCGACGTGGTCGAAGTGGGCTTCGAGACGACCGACCTCGCCACCCAGGTCGGTGAGCTGGACGGTCGCGGCGAGGCCCCGACCGCGTATTTCTGTTCCACCGACATGCTCGCCATCTCCGCCATCCGCGCCCTGTCCGCGCGCGGCCGGCGGGTGCCGGGCGAGGTTTCGGTGGCCGGCTTCGACGGCATTTCCGTCGGCGAGCACCTGGCGCCGAGCCTGGCCACGGCCGTCCAGCCGGCCGAGCAGATGGGCGAGTGGGCGGCGCGCCACCTGCTGGAGCGCATCGAAGGCCGCCAGGAAACGACCAGCATGGTTCTCCCGCACGGCATACGGCCGGGCGAATCATGGGGTCCGCCGCCGGCCGCCCGCGGCCGGCACGAAAACCCGTAGCAACGCCCGTGTGCACATGATCCGTAATAAAAGCTCAACGGCGCGCCGCTACCATCGGCGCGGCCCAACGAGTGCGATTTTTTCAGTGACCTTAAGAGGAGGTGTTGACCGATGAAACTTCGAAAACTCAAGTCCGTGCTGGCCGGCGCCGGCATGCTGGCGGCAGCCGGCCTGTCCGGGCAGACACTTGCCGCCGACGCCATCTGCTACAACTGCCCGCCGCAGTGGGCCGACTGGGCCTCGCAGCTCGCCGCCATCAAGGAAAACCTCGGCATCGAGGTGCCCCATGACAACAAGAACTCGGGTCAGACGCTGTCGCAGCTGATCGCCGAGCGCGACAACCCGGTGGCGGACGTGGCCTACTACGGCGTGTCGTTCGGCATCACGGCGAAGAACGAAGGCGTCGTCGAGGCCTACAAGCCGGCCCATTTCGACGAGATTCCCGAGGGCCTGAAGGATGCGGACGGCTACTGGTTCACCATCCACTCCGGCACGTTGGGCCTGTTCGTCAATGTCGACGCCCTCGGCGGGGCGCCGGTGCCGAAGTCGTGGAAGGACCTGCTCAAGCCCGAGTACAAGGGCATGGTCGGCTACCTCGACCCCTCCAGCGCCTTCGTCGGCTACGCCGGCGCGGTGGCGGTGAACCGCGCCCTCGGCGGCACCCTGGAGGATTTCACGGCCGCCATCGAGTTTTTCAAGGAGTTGGCCAAGAACGATCCCATCGTTCCCAAGCAGACCTCCTACGCGCGCGTGATCTCCGGCGAGATCCCGATCCTGTTCGACTACGACTTCAACGCCTACCGCGGCAAGTACACGGACAACGCGAACGTCGAGTTCGTGATTCCCGAGGAAGGCACGGTGATCGTGCCCTACGTGATGAGCCTGGTGAAGAACGCTCCCCACGCCGAGAACGGCAAGAAGATCCTCGACTTCGTCATGTCCGATACCGGCCAGGCGGTGTGGGCCAATGCCTTCCTGCGCCCGGTGCGCGCGAGCGCGATGTCGCCGGAGGCGCAGGCGAAGTTCCTGCCGGACTCCGAGTACGAGCGCGCGCAGCCGGTGGACTACGCCCGCATGGCCGAGGTGCAGGCCGCCTTCGGCGAGCGCTACCTGAACGAGGTCAGGTAGCGGGCCCGCGACGGCCGCCCCGGCGCACCCGGGGCGGCCGTCGCCGTTTCATTCATTCGTCGACAGTCCGTTGGAAAAGCGCGAATTTCCTCACCTGGTCGTCCTGGCGCTGCCGGTGGTCATCGTCGCGCTGGCGTTCTTCCTGCTGCCGCTGGTGCGCCTTGCGATCATCGCCGGAAGCGGCGACTCGGGCATGGCGGCCTACCTCGCCGTCGTCACCACGCCGCGCTACTTCGAGAGCCTTGTCGCCACCACGCTGCTGTCGGCGGGTGTGACCGTCGTCACGCTGGCGATAGCGGCGGTGTCGGGGCTGTTCCTCGAGCGCAACCGGTTCGCCGGCCGCAACTTGCTGATCGCGCTTCTGACCTTTCCGCTGGCGTTTCCCGGCGTCGTGGTCGGCTTCATGGTCATCATGCTGGCCGGGCGCCAGGGCCTGATCGGCGAGATCACCGCGCAGCTGACCGGTAGCAAGCTGGTGTTCGCCTACTCGATGGCGGGCCTGTTCGTCGGCTATGTCTACTTCTCCATCCCGCGCGTGATCCTCACCATCATGGCCGCCGCGGAAAAGCTCGATCCCGCCCTCGAGGAGGCGGCCCGCTCGCTCGGGGCGTCGCCGTGGCGGGTAACGCGTGACGTGGTGCTGCCGGCCCTGAAGCCGGCGTTCATCGCCTCGGGGGCGATCGCCTTCGCCACCGCCATGGGCGCCTTCGGTACCGCCTTCACGCTGGCGACCAACATCGACGTGCTGCCGATGACCATCTACACCGAGTTCACGCTGCGCGCGAACATCGCCATGGCGGCGGCGCTCAGCATCGTGCTCGGCGTGATCACGTGGCTGGTGCTGAACATCTCCCGTTCGCTGGCGGGTTCCACCGTGGCTGCGGCCGGATGAGAACGGGACGCCGCCTCCGCTTTCATCTCCAGCTCGGCTTCACCGTGCTGGTGTGCGCGTTCCTGATCGTGCCGGTGATCATGTCGGTCATGGCCGGCATCACCGAAAACTACTTCCGCGGCATCGCCAGCGGCGTGACGCTGCGCTGGGTGGGGCAGGTCTGGGGCCTTTACGCGGACACCATATTCCTTTCCATGCTCATCGCCGTCGCCTGTCTCGGGTGCACCATCGTGCTCGGCGTGCCCGCCGCGTACGTGCTGTCCAAGCGGCAGGGGCGCGTGGCGCGGGCGATCGAGGAACTGCTGACGCTGCCGCTGGCCGTGCCGGGCCTCGCCATCGCCCTGGCGCTGATCATCACCTACGGCGGCTACCGCGATTTTCGCGCCAGCTGGTTGTTCATCCTCGTCGGGCACGTGCTGTACACGCTGCCGTTCATGATGCGCTCGGTGCTGGCGGTGCTGTCCTCGGCCAACTTCCGCTCGCTGGAGGAGGGCGCCGCGAGCCTGGGCGCCGGGTTCTGGCGGCGCTTCTTCGACATCGTGGTACCCAACTGCCGCTCGGGGATCCTGGCAGGCTCGCTCATGGTGGTGACGCTGTCGATGGGCGAGTTCAACATCACGTGGATGTTGCACACGCCGGTGAACAAGACCCTGCCGGTGGGCCTGGCCGACAGCTATGCCTCGATGCGGCTCGAGATCGCCAGCGCCTACACGGTGATCTTTCTCGTCATGATCATTCCGCTACTGATCCTGCTGCAGCGCTACGGGCAGCCGCGCAAGGAGCCGGCGGCGCCGGCGCAGGACGCGGACAACGAACCGGGCCCAGCCGACAGAGCATGAACAGGACACCCCAGGGGCGCACGGCCATTCGCCTGCAATCGTGCGCGAAGACCTTTCCCGACGGCACGCGGGCCCTCGAGCCCGTGACGCTGGACATCGACGGCGGCGAGACCGTCGTCTTCCTCGGGCCGTCCGGCTGCGGCAAGACCACCACGCTGCGAATCATCGCCGGACTGGAGAGTCCCGACCCCGGCGGGCGCGTGTACTTCGACGACGTCGACGTCACCGACCTCCCCATCGAGCACCGCAACGTCGGCATGGTGTTCCAGTCGTACGCCCTGTTCCCGAACATGAACGTCGAGCAGAACATCGGCTACGGGCTGAAGATCCGCAAGACCCCGCCCGCCGAGATCACGCGCCGCGTCGACGAGATGCTGGCGATGATGCACATCGAGGAGCTTCGGCGCCGCAGCATCGACCAGCTCTCCGGCGGTCAGCGCCAGCGCGTGGCGCTGGCCCGTGCCATCGCCGTTCGCCCCGACGTGCTGTTGCTCGACGAGCCGCTGACGGCGCTGGATGCGCTGCTGCGCGAGCGCCTGCGGGTGGACATCGACCGGCTCCTGCGCGAGCTCGGCATCACCGCCGTCTATGTCACCCACGACCAGGCCGAGGCGATGTCCCTCGGCGACCGCATCGTGGTGATGAGCCGCGGCCGCGTCGCCCAGGTGGGCACGCCGCGCAACATCTACTTCGAGCCGCGCGACGCGTTCGTGGCCGACTTCATCGGCACCATGAACCGCGTCGCGGGCGAAGTGCGCGGCGGCGTGTTCGAGGCGCCGGGCGGCCGCATCGCCCTCGACGAACGTCCGGACGGTCCGCTCGAGATCCTGTTTCGCCCGGAGAACGCGACGGTCGCCGACGCGTCGTCCGCGATGCTGACCGGCCGCATCGCGGGCGTGTTCTTCCTTGGCGACCGCACTCGGCTGGTGGTCGACGGCATCGGCGACGCCTCGCTCATCGTCGAGACGGCCAGCGTCGCCGAGTACCGCGAAGGCGAGGCGATCGGCATCGACGTCGATACCAACTCCATACTGGTGTTGTAGCATGCTGATCGCTCAGGTTACCGACCCGCACATCAAGGCCGAGGGCAGGCTCGCCTATCGCAAGGTCGACACGGCGGCGAACCTCGCGCGCTGCATTCGCCACCTCGTTGGGCTGAAGCAGACGCCCGACCTGGTGCTGATGACCGGCGACCTCACAGACTTCGGGCGCGAGGACGAGTACCGGCTGCTGCGCAGGTTGCTGCAACCGCTGACCATGCCGGTCTACGTGATACCGGGCAATCACGACGAGCGCGAGAACTTCCGCCGCGCCTTCAGCGATCACGACTATCTGCCGGCGACGGGCGACCTGCACTACGTGATCGAGGGCTACCCGCTCAGGATGATCGGCCTCGATACCACGATTGCGGGCAGGCCCGGCGGCGAGATGAACGACCGGCGCCTGGCGTGGCTCGACGCGCAGCTTGCCGCGCGGCCCGATGCGCCGACGCTCCTTTTCATGCACCACCCGCCGATCATCACCGGCATCGCCCACATGGACGTGCAGAACTGTGCCAATGCCGACGGTCTCGCCGAGGTCCTCGCCCGGCACCGGCAGGTGTTCCAGGTGCTGTGCGGCCACGTGCACCGCTCCATCCACCAGCAATGGGCGGGCGTCACCGTCTCCATCGCCCCCAGCGCCTCGCACTACGTGGCCCTGGACCTGTCAGCGGAGTCGCCGCGGGAGTTCTACCTCGAGCCGCCCACCGTCCACTTGCACGAATGGCGCGAAGGCGCACTCATCACGCACCTGAGCTTCGTCGGCGAGTTCGAGGGGCCCTACCCGTTCTTCGACGAGCACGGCAACCTGATCGACTGACCAGGGTGCCCCGGCCGATGGAGCGAGTGCCCGTGTGGGTCGTCGCCCGCGTGCTAATACCTGCCGAGAAACGTCGCCACCGGCGCCAGCGGTTCGATGTGTTCGCAGACGAGGCGGATGACGATCAGCATCGGTACCGCAATCAACACCCCGATCACGCCCCAGATCCATCCCAGGATGACGAGTGAAAGAAACACCGCGACCGGGCTCATCGCCAGTCGGCGACCGGCCAGGATCGGCGTGACGATCTGTCCTTCCACCACGTTTACCGCGAAGATCGCTGCCGGCGGCAGCAGCATCTCGGCGGGGGTGTTGAAGGTCAGCAGGCTGACGAACGCCACCACCAGGATGCAGATGAGCGCTCCGAGGTAGGGGATGTAGTTCAGCACCGCGAGCAGGGCTCCCCAGAGCAGGGGATTGGGCATGCCGAGAAAATACATGGCCAGTGCGACGACGCCACCTGCGCCGATGTTGATCAGGGTGATGGTGCCGAGATAGGTCGATACGTGCCGCTGGATGTCGCGGGCGGCTTCAACGACCCTGCGTTTGTCCTGAAGCCTGGGTGTGACCTGCACCACCTTGCGCAGGAAGGCGTCGCCGGATGCGAGCAGGAAGAACAGGAGGATCAGCGTCACCGATGTCCCGTAGAGGAGGTTCGTTGTCCGGGTCAGCACGGTGTCGACGATACTGAAACCGCCGCCCGACCCGGATTCAGAATCCGATTGCTGGTCCGATTCCTCGTCGACGTCGGCAAGTTTCTCCACCTGTTCCCGGGTTTCCTGGACCTTCTTGATCGGCTCCTTGACCCAGGCCAGCTTGTACTCGAGTCGACGCAATTCGAAGGGCAGCGTGTCCATCCACTTGGCGGCCGGTGATGCCAGGGCGTAGACCGCTCCCACGAGCGTGGCAGCGACCGCGAGCATGACGACGAAAGCGCTCAGTGCCTGCGGAATTCTCATCGACACCAGGAATCGGCACACCGGGCTGAGCAACAGGTTGAGAAGCAGTGCGAGAATGATAGGCAGGATCAGCGAAGCGGCGAAGTACATGGTGTACAACACCATCAACACGAACATTCCCGTCAGGGAGACGGCGCGCACCAGGAGTGCGGTCGACCGTGTCGAGTCAGGGTCGCTGGCGGTTGGCGCCGCACCGTTGGCGTCGCTTTTTCTATCGCTCGTCATCGCCATGTTCCTGGTCGAGGAGCCGGTCGCATCCGGTGAACGTCGGGCGACCGGGATCGCGCAGTCCCGGTCGGGATACCGACGATTCCGGGGTCGCTGACAATCATATCATCGCCGTACCGTGGTGATGAGCGCCGGGCGTTGCGCGCCACGGTGCGTTCAATTCCGATTCTCTCGTCCGTGTGATAGATTGAGTGCCCGGTAATCGATTCGACGGAGGTCTGACGTGAGCGCGGGTACCGACAAAGACATCGAGGAGCTGAAAGCCCAGGTCGAAGCGTTGCGCGCGGACCTGGCCGGAATTTCCGATGCCCTGAAGAACCTGGGGGGCGATGCCGCGAGCGAGGGGCGCGAGCGGATCCGGCGTGCCGCCGAGCAGGCGCGCGGCAAGGCCCGGGACACGATCGGCGCGCTCGAGAGCGAGATCGAGGACCGGCCGTTGACCAGCCTGCTCACCGCGTTCGGCATCGGCTTCGTGCTCGGCAAGCTTCTCGACCGTTGAGCCGCCGGCGCCCGGTGTCACCGCGGAACGCTCCGCGCGTTCGATGAGAGCGAGCCAACGCATTCGCGTGCGCGCGATCGCGTGGTGCACCGCGGCCGTGCTCGCCGTCTGCGCCGTCGTGTATTTCACGCTGTCGCTTTACCTGTACCTCTCCTGGACCATGCCGCCGCATCGCGCGGCATTGATCACCGGATCGGCGCTGGTACTGGTGATCCTGGTCGTGCTGGCGGCCGCGTACTGGTTCACCAGGCGGCGCCGAGGGCGCGGGCGGCGGCCGAGGGACCCGGAAGACAGTCTTGAGTACTTGCTCGAGGGCCGGCTCGATCCGTTGCTGCGTGACTGGATCGGCAGTCACCCGAAGGGCGCGGCGACCGGTACGCTTCTGCTCGGCATCGCCGCCGGGTACAGTCGTTCGGTGCGCCGGATCCTGCAGGATCTGTACGAGGAGGCGGCCGAGGCCGAACGGCGGCGCCGGGAGGAGGGCGAGCGCTGATCTGCGCCGTGTCCCGACGCGCGAAGGTCACATCGCCTTTGCGACGTCGACCAGCTGGTCGAGCGCCTTGCCCCAGCCTTCCTCGAAGCCCATCTCGGCGTGTCGGCGGGAGGATTCCGGATCCTGGTGCATGGCGATGGCGACGTACTTCGTGCCTGCACCGTGGGGCTCCATGGAGATGATGGCGGTGAACAGCAGCTCGTTGCAGTCGCCGTCGTCGCCGTTGCCGGTGGAGTTCACCGGCCTGAAACCGGGCCCGAGGGCCGAGGTCCACACCAGTCGGCGGTTGTCTATCACCTCCAGGTAGCAGCCGACGCCGTGCGGCATCTCCTCGCCCTCGGGGGAGCACATAACCGTGCGGAAGATGCCGCCGGGCCGAAGGTCGATCTCGCAGTCGACGGTCTTCCACGGCGCCGGAGTGAACCACTTCTTGAGTTCCTCGGGCTGCGTCCAGGCGCGCCAGACCTTCTCGGGCGGCACGTCCACGACGCGCTCCAGCACGAGGTCGAGCTCCGGGTCGTGGCGGTAGGGCACGGGGGTATGACTCATGTTTCGGGCTCCTTGTCTTCGGTGAGGTATCGGTCGAGTTGATCGAGGCGCGCCTGCCACAGCGAGCGCTGCCTGGCCATCCAGTGTTCCGCCGCCTTGAGCGGCTTCGGCGCGATCCGGTAGGTGCGCACGCGGCCGAGCTTGCGCGAGGTGACCAGCCCGCTCCTCTCCAGCACGCCGAGGTGCTGGGTGAAGGACGGCAGTGCCATGTCGAACGGGCGCGCTAGCTCGCTGACGGCCGCGGGGCCGCGGGTCAGCCTCTCGAGCACGGCACGGCGCGTGGGGTCG
>CBFGVH010000129.1:0-8657 GCA_965652415.1 uncultured Gammaproteobacteria bacterium
CCCGGCCTCCACGCCAAAACGAAACCGCTGTAGGAGCCTGCCTGCAGGCGATTGCTGCGGCGTGCACGCCGCCACGGAGAGAATCGCCGGCAAGGCCGGCTCCTACAGTGCCCACACCCGGCCTCCACGCCAAAACGAAACCGCTGTAGGAGCCTGCCTGCAGGCGATTGCATCGGCGGGCGTCGACGTCCGGGGGATCAGGAACCCCCGCGACGCTGCCTGACGGCTTCGTACAGAACCACCCCGGCGGCCACCGAAACGTTGAGGCTTTCCACCTTGCCGAGCATGGGAATGCGAACGAGGTGGTCGCAGTGCCGCCGAGTGAGCTCGCGCAGGCCCGATCCTTCCGAACCGAGGACGACAGCCGCAGGCCCCGCAAAGTCCGCCCGCCACAGGTCGATGCCGGCGTCGTCCGCGGCGCCGGTGATCCAGACGCCTGAATCGCTGAGGGTCCCGAGCGTGCGGGCGAGATTCGGTACCTGGTAGAACGGCATGCTGTTGGCGGCGCCGGCCGCGACCCGGGACACCACCGGCGTGATCCCGCAGGCCCTGTCGGCGGGAGCGATCACGGCGTCGACGCCGGCGCCGTCCGCCGCTCGCAGGCAGGCTCCGAGATTGTGCGGGTCCTGCACACCGTCGAGCACCAGCAAGAGCGGATCGTGCTCGAGATTGGCCAACAGCGACTCCAGCCCGACGCTGTCCAGTACGCGGGCACCGGCGCACTGCGCCATGACCCCCTGGTGGCGCAGTCCCGCGGCCATCTCGTCGAGTTCGCGGCGACCGGTGCGCGTCACCGGCACACCGCACCGCTCGGCCAGGGCCGCGATCTCGTTCATGCGGCGGTCGTTTCGACGCGCGTCGATCCACACCCCCGCGACCTCGCGCGGCTGGTTGTTGAGCGCCGCGCGAACGTCCTGCAGTCCGCCGATGACGATCAGTTCTCGACCTTGTCCCACTTGCCGCTCCGCCGCCCGTGCCGCCGACCCCGTGAACCGGACTTGCCCGCATCCACGGGGACGAAAGCGATCTTGCCTTCGTCCAGGTCCACCGACGCGACCTTGACCCGCATGGCATCGCCAAGACGCAGCGTGCGCCCGCTGCGCTCGCCGGCGAGTTCCAGTCGAAGGGGATCGAAGTGGAAGTAGTCGCTGCCGAGTTCCGAGATGTGCACCAGTCCGTCGATGAAGATGTCGTCAAGGGTAACGAACACCCCGAACTGGGTCACGCCCGAGATCCGTCCGTCGAACTCCTCGCCGACGTGGTCCTCCATGAATTCGGCCTTCAGCCACTGGTAGACGTCGCGGGTCGCCTCTTCGGCACGCCGCTCGGTCACCGAGCAATGCTCGGCGATACCGGACAAGGCACCACGGTCGGGCAGCGGCTGTTTGCCGCCTGCGCGCAGCCTTCGCCGGATCAACCGGTGCACGACGAGATCCGGGTAGCGTCGGATGGGTGACGTGAAATGAGTATAGTGCTCGAAGCCGAGTGCGAAGTGCAGCGACGGATCGACACTGTAAACGGCCTGGCGCAGGGTGCGCAGCACCAGCATCTCGAGCGTCTGGATCACGTCCGGGCGCCGTTCGCGCGCCTTGCTCACGGCACTCATGAGGTTGGCCGCAGTGGGACGTTTCCCGCCCTCGATGCGCACGCCGAACACGTTGTAGACCCGGCGCAGGTCCTCGATGCGGTCCTCGTCGGGCTCCTCGTGGATGCGATACATGCCGCCGTCGCCCTCGGAGATGAAACGCGCCGCGCACACGTTGGCGACGAGCATGCATTCCTCGATGAGCCGGTGGGTGTCAAGGCGCCGCCTGGCCGACACGGACTCGATGCGCCGATCGGCGCCGAAGCGGAACACGGGCTCGGCGATATCGAGATCGAGCGAACCGGCGGCGAACCGGCGATGGCGAAGGGCCAGGTAAAGTTCGTACAGGCCTCGCAGCGAGTCGTGCACCTCGGCCGGTACCGACTTCAACGCCGCCGTTTCGCCGTCGAGCAGCGCCTGGGCCTTCTCGTAGGTAAAGCGCACCCGCGAGCGGATGATGGCCGGTACGAACCGGTAGTCGCTCACGGCGCCGTCACGCGACAGGTGCATCTCGCAGACCATGGCGTAGCGGTCGACGTCGGGCCTGAGCGAACAGATGCCGTTGGACAACCCCTCGGGAAGCATCGGGATGACGCGGCCGGGGAAGTATACCGAGTTGCCGCGCTCGGCCGCGCACCGATCGAGGGCGCTGCCGGGTCCGACATAGTGGGAGACATCGGCGATGGCTACCCACAACTTCCAACCCTTGCCGTCGACCTTGGCCGCCACGGCATCATCGAAGTCCTTGGCATCGGCGCCGTCGATGGTCACCAGCGGCAGGTCCCGCATGTCCTTGCGGCCGCGCGCGTCGACCACGGAGCTATCGGAAAGATCGAGACCCTCGATCTCGTCGAGCACGTCCTCGGGCCACTGCCAGGGAATGTCGTGCTTGCGAATGGCGATCTCGGTTTCCATGCCCGGGGCGAGATGCTCGCCGATGCACTCGACCACGCGCCCGCCCAGGCGGCGATTCTCGAAGGGGTGCGAGGTGATCTCCACGACCACGATCATGCCGTCGACGGCCTCGCCCTGGTCGTCGGGATGCACCACCACGTCCTGGCTGAAGCGCGAATCGTCCGGGACCACGAAGCCGACCCCGCGCTCCTGGACGAAACGGCCCACGATATGCTTCTGACCCTGCTCGAGCAGGGTGACCACCGCGCCCTCGTGGCGGCCGCGGTGATCGATGTTGCGAACCCGCGCCAGCACCTTGTCGCCATGAAGGACGCGCTGCATCTCTCGGGACGACAGGTAAAGGTCGGGCCCTTCACCGGCGCGGGACACGAACCCGAAACCGTCGCGGTGGCCGATGACGCGACCGGTCACCATGTCCATGTGATCGGCGAGCGCGAAGCGGTTGCGGCGATTGCGGATGATGGTTCCGGCGGCGATCATCTCGCCCAGCCGTTCGAGAACAATGGCGCCCGGCTTCTTGCCCGTGGCGCCGAGCGCGGCGCCGATTTCCGCGAGCGAGAGCGGTTCTCCGGCGTCGGTAAGAACCTTCAGAATTCGGTCCTGGGTGATGTCGTTTGTCAAGGTTGACGCCTTCCCGTAGTGGCGAGGTATGTGATTGACATGATTGCGGGCGGAATGTAAATTTCGCACCCTCGTTTGCCGAGGGTCTGGCGTAGCGTCCGGCCCGAAGAAGATGCCGAGGTGGCGGAATTGGTAGACGCGCTAGCTTCAGGTGCTAGTGGGGGCAACCCCGTGGAGGTTCAAGTCCTCTCCTCGGTACCACGTCTTATATCACGTCGGGCGGTCGTTGTAACGCACCCTGGCCCGACGCATTCCTTCCCGGCCGCGTAATACTCCGCCGACCGTGAGTCGGCAGCCGCGCGACCCCTTGTTCGATTCGACCGCTAGCGCTCGCGCAGGCTCTCGTCGCGGTAGCGCAGCAGCGGCTCCAGGACATACTCGATCAGGCGGCGCTCGCCCGTGACGATGTCGGCGCTGGCCTGCATGCCTGGCGACAGCCGCGCCAGTCGGCCCTTGACCCGATTCGGAAGTTGCACACTTGTGAACGTGATGCGCGCCGGGTAGACCAGGCCCTCGACGTCGTGCGCCACCGCGTCGTCACCGATCCATTGCACGATGCCGTCGATGGTGCCGTAGCGCGTGAACTCGAAGGCGTCGACCTTGATGCGCGCCTGATCCCGCTCGTCCACGAAGCCGACATCCTTGTTGAGGATGCGGGCATTGAACTCGACGCCGGAATCCTCGGGCACGATCACCATCAGTGGATCGGTTCGTTCAACGACCGCGCCGACGGTCGTGAGCAGCAGTTCCTGCACGGTGCCGTCGACCGGCGAGCGCACGGTGAGCCTGTCCTTGATCTCGCGCACGCGCACGAGTTCCTGCTCAACGTGCTCCAGTTCGCCGCCCGCCGCCGCGAGGTCGTCGTGCAGCCGGCCGCGGTGTTCGCTTCGCTCGGCATCGCGACCCTTTCTCGCCTCCTGCTCGCTGATCTGCGCCTCGCGCACGCGCTCGACCTGGACCTCGCGCTCCTTGAGCAGGGCGTCGAGTTCGTAGCCGGCGTCCACCGCCTCGCGTTCGGCGACGATGCCCTTGTCCACCTGCTCGCGGATGTCGGCGAGCCGCTGCCGCTGCTGGGCGATGCGAAGGGTCAACCTTTCGTCCTCCCGCAGCTCCACCGCCACCTCGGCCGCCGCCCGCTCGACCTGCCGCTCGAATCGTTCCGCGGTTTCGGAGAATGCCAGCCGGTTGGCGGCGAGCCGTCGTCGCTCGGCCTCGATCAGCGCAGCGGGCGCCTCGAGTCCGTCACCCGGCTCGACGGCTTCGCCAAGCTCCGCCCTGACGCGCTGCAGCGTCAGGGCGAGACGAAGGCGGCGGCCTTCCAGCCGCTGCTCTTCGGCGCCCGTCTCGGTGGGATCCAGCTCCACCAGGACTTGCCCGCGGCTCACCCGCTGACCGTCGGCGACGTGAATGGCGCCGACGACCCCCGCCTCGGCCGCCTGGATTCGGCGCACCTTTCCCGACGGAACGATCTCGCCGCGGGCGCTCACCACGACGTCCACCGTGGCGTGGTACAGCCAGCCTCCGGCAACCAGCACGAACGCCGCGACGAGAAGCGTGACGAGCCTCGACCCACGCCGCGGCGACTGGTCAAGCACGGCTCCGGCGCGATTCCGGCCATGTTCGCGATGAGACGGCAACACGCGACCTCCGGGCTCGCCGGTCCGATCAGAATCGGCCGACGAACCCAAGGGACACGGTATCGAGCCCCGAGTCCGTGCCGAGGCGGTCATACATCAACCGGACGCCGAACCTGTCGTTGAACCGGTAGGCGAAGCCGAGCCCGTAGATGCCCTCGCTGCCGTCGTCTTCGAACGACTCGGCGTTCAGCGGCACGCCGCGAACGGTCAGCGTTACGTCGCTCTCGGCGGTGCCGCTCAGCACGCCGATCTTGCCGAGCAGCGAGAATCTGTCGCCGATGGGCGCGCGGCCGACGAGCGCTGCGTAGGCACCGCTGACACTCACGGTACCGCGAATCCGACCTTCGCCGAGAGGACCTGGAATGCGGGCGTCGATGACGGCTTCACCGAAATCGTGGTAGCCGATCTCCACACCGAAATAGCGATTGAACTCGTAGCCGCCGAACAGCGCGCCTGCGGTGTCCGTGTCGTCCACTTCGCAGGATACTCCCGGCAGGCCGGCGACGGCGGTGCAGACGTCCTCGGCATCGTGGTGCTTCGACTGGCCGATTGCCAGGCCGATGTAGCCTCCCTGGGCAAGGGCCGCCGGTGACGCCGTCAGTGCCGCGGCAACGATCATGAGCTTGAGTGCGTGCTTCATCGCGTGATTCTCCTGTCTATGGAATACGAAGTGGTCGCTGGCTCGGGGCAGGACCGCCGGGAACGATTCCGGGTGCGTGCGTGGAGAGTCGGGATGAAGTCGGCATTCCGTGCCCTGCGGGGTCGTCCATGAGCCTGGTTCGTGCTGCGGGAACCAGGCGAAAAACTAAACGACAGGTCGCGCCAATGCAACCTCGGGGTAACTTGTTACCAGGGGCGGGATTCTACCCGGGGCCGCGGCCGGCGCAGGGCTTGTCGCGCCGCCCTCGTTCCGAACCATGATCGGCCGCGGCCGATCCAACGGCCTGGTCGAGCACCCGCGGCAACGCCTCGGCCAGGAGATGCAGGGTTTGGCGGGTCGTGATCTCTTCCGAGTCCGCTCGCAACGGCGTTTGCGCCCCATCGACCGTCCGGGCGGCGTAGTACAGGCGACAGGCGCCGGTGCCGCTGATCGTGATGCCGGCTGCCGCGTCGACAGGCCGGGCGGCGACCCGCCGGTTCCTTCGAGCGATCTCGGCGTCATCGGCGGCGACGACAAGCTCGTGACGTTCCTTGTCCATGCAGGCTGCTCCCTTCGCAAACGGTCGCGTGAATGCCCCGCGGGCGCGTGGCATGCACCCGCCGTGGCGGCAATCGAAGGTGAATGTTACCAGTTGAACGGGTCGCGCAGCACCATGGTCTCGGTACGCTCCGCACCTACCGAGACGATCGAAATGTCGACCTCGACGAGCTCGCGCAGGCGGTCGAGGTATCGGCGGGCGTTGACGGGCAGGTCGTCCAGTCGCGCGACGGCTGTCGATTCGCCGCGCCAGCCAGGAACGCTTTCGTACACGGGCACGCAGCGCTCCATGGCATCGGCACCGAACGGCGCCACGTCGATCCGCTCGCCGTCGAGATCGTAGGCAGTGCAGATACTGACTTCATCGAACGCATCGAGCACGTCCAGCTTCGTCACGCCGAGCGAGGCCAACCCGTTGACGCGCGCCGAGCGGCGCATGGCCACGGCATCGAACCAGCCGCAGCGGCGCGGCCTGCCCGTGGTGGCGCCGAACTCGTTGCCCCGCCGTGCCAACTCGGCACCGATCCCGTCTTCGAGCTCGGTGGGAAACGGACCGCCTCCGACGCGAGTGGTATAGGCCTTGGTGATGCCGAGCACGTGTCCGAGCAGCTCGGGACCGACGCCGCTGCCGCTCGAGGCGGCGCCCGCGGTGGTGTTCGACGAGGTGACGAAGGGGTAGGTGCCGTGATCGATATCGAGCAGCATCCCCTGGGCGCCTTCGAACAGGATGGTGCCACCCGACTTCGACGCGTGGTGGAGTTCGTCGGCGACGTCCACGAGCAGCGGGCGCAGGCGCTCGCCCTGGGCCGCCGCCACGTCGGCGAGCACAGCGGCGTCGATCGGCGGCTCGCCGAAATAGTGCTCGAGCGCGAAGTTGTGAAAATCGATAGCCTCCTCGAGTCGCGACTTGAGCGCAGCCCCGTCGATCAGGTCCGCGACCCTGAGAGCACGGCGGGCTACCTTGTCCTCATAGGCCGGGCCGATGCCGCGGCCGGTCGTGCCGATGGCGCCGGCACCGCGCCGCTTCTCCCGCGCCCTGTCGAGAGCGACGTGATACGGGAGGATGAGCGGACACGCCGGGCTGATGCCGATTCTCCCGCCGGTGGCCACGCCGCCCGCCTCGAGGGTGTCGATCTCTTCGAGCAGGGCCTCTGGCGAAAGCACCACGCCGTTGCCGATCAGGCAGCGTACTCCCTCATGGAGGATGCCGCTCGGAATCAGGTGCAGAACGGTCTTGCGGCCATCGATGACGAGAGTGTGACCGGCATTGTGCCCGCCCTGGAAGCGCACCACGATGTCGGCGCGCTCGCTCAGCAGATCGACGATCTTGCCCTTGCCCTCGTCGCCCCACTGGGCGCCGGTGACCACTACGTTGTTTGTCATCGGAGTCTCTCGTGAGAAGTGTACGCGGCGGCCGTCACCGGGACGGCGTATTCGCCCCACCGGTTGTCGCGATCGGTTCGACGCGCCAGGAGGCTCCGTCCACGACCAGGCGGCGATCGCAGCACGGAGGCGGCCGGTCGCCACCTTCATCGAGCGCGCACACCACGCGCTCCCCCTGCTCGCGAAGCCGGCGCACGGCCTCGTCCAGCCCGCGGCCTTGCGCCGGCGCGAAGATGCATCCGTTCGCCGGCGCCTGGTCGGTGCCGGCAAGGCGGATCAACTGCCTGAGGTCGAGGCTGAAACCGGTGGCTGCACGCGCGCGTCCGAACACGGCGCCGGCATCGTCGTAGCGCCCGCCGCGGGCGATCTCGCGCCCGTGCCCGGCAACGAGCGCGGCGAACACGACGCCGGTGTGGTAGTGATATCCGCGCAGTTCGGACAGGTCGAAGTATATGTCGAAGCAGCCGCGCCCGCCTTGAAGGGCGCCGACCACTTCGCGCAGGTTGGCGACCGCCTCGCTGGTTTCCGGGCCGACGCGGCAGACGTGTTCAAGGGCGGCGTCGAGCTCGGCGACGGGGCCGTGCAGCCCCGGCAGTGCCACCAGCGCGTCACCGATCGGCGCCGGCAGCGACAGGGCCCCCACGATCGCTTCCAGGTCCGGGACCGATTTGCGCTGAAGCGCATCGAAAAGTTCGGCCTCTGCCGCGGCGTCGACGCCGGCCTTGCGCGCGAGGGCGCGAAAGATGCCGACGTGGCCGATGTCGAGCTGCGGCCTGGCCAGGCCGCAAAGCGAAACGCTGTCCATCATCAGCTCGACGATCTCCACGTCGGCCCTGGCACTGTACGAGCCGTACAGCTCGGCGCCGACCTGGAATTGCTCGCGACTTTCGAAGTCCTGCCGGGTTCGGGCCCTGAGCACCGGGCCGGCGTAGCACAGGCGCGCGGGGCCGGTGCGCTTGAGCACGTGCGCGTCAATCCGCGCGATCTGCGGCGTCATGTCCGCGCGCACGCCGAGTTGGCGGCCGCTCGCGTGATCGATCAGCTTGAACGTCTCGATCTCGAGGTCTTCCCCGCCGGGCTCGAGCAGGGAATCGAGGTGTTCGACCATGGGCGGAAACACGAGATCGTAGCCGCGGCAGTGATAATGATCGATCAACACGCGGCGCAGCCGTTCCAGGCGCTCGGCATCGACCGCAACGAGGTCTTCCATACCGGGTGGCAGCAGCCACAGGTCGCGCATCGAGGGTGACTCCAGGAAATGGTCGTGAGGGAGGTCAGAGACTAGCGGACGCGCAAGGGCAATGCCAGCGGGAAATCC
>CBFGVH010000130.1:0-8625 GCA_965652415.1 uncultured Gammaproteobacteria bacterium
GTTGGTCTGCGGGTCGAAGTGGTAGTCCCAGACGTTCTCCAGCAGCATGGTGCGGGTGACGACCTGTCCGCTGTTGCGCATCAGGTACTCGAGCAGCCGGTACTCGCGCGGCTGCAGGTTGATCTTCTGTCCGCCGCGGCGCACTTCGCGGGTGAGCCTGTTGAGATACAGGTCGCTGATCTCGAGCTCGGTGATCGTGGTGTCCTGGTCCTTGCGCCTCGACAATGCCTCCACCCGGGCCTGCAGCTCGGCGAAGGCGAAGGGCTTGGTCAGGTAGTCGTCGCCGCCCGCCCGCAGGCCCTTGACACGATCGTCGACGTCGCCGAGGGCGCTCAGGATGAGCACCGGGGTCATGTTCTCCGCCTCGCGCATCTTGCGGATAAGCTCCAGGCCCTCGAGGCCAGGCAGCATGCGATCGACGATGACCACGTTGTAGTTGCCGTCAAGCGCCATGGCCAGCCCGTCCGGTCCGTTCGAGGTCAGGTCCGCGCCGTAGCCGCACTCCTCGAGACCGCGCTTGATGTGCTCGCCGGTGTCGCGATCGTCCTCGACTATCAGTATTCGCATCGGATTCGTCCCGTATCGATCATACGCCGCTAATATACGGTCTGGTCGATCATAAAAAAACCGCTCGCCGCCGGCGGCGGCCCGGTTCTGCGGGGTGGTCGTGGTCATGATGCCTCCGGGCCCGTCGGCCGCGTGCTCGTTTCGGGTGCCGACACAGGTACCTTGTTCCGGCCGGCCTTGCAGCGCCACGGTAACAGCGGCGGCCTTGCCGGAAGATGGAGAGGCGCTTAATTCGCCTTAATGTTGGGGGCCCGGAGCCGACCGGCCGCCGGTACGCCGAGAATCCGGTAGACGCCCGCCAGGGCGTGCGCGGCCGTTTCCGCAAGCGCGGGGTCGGCGAGATCGCCCGGTTCGATGCGCTCGGGGTAGTGGGCATCGATCCAGTCCTCGAGCCGGTCCAGCAGTTCGGCGCTCGCCAGCGCGTGCTGCGGCAGCCGCGGCAGGGTCTCGCGCGCAAGCACCACGCGCAGGCGCAGGCACGCCGGGCCGCCGCCATTCTTCATGCTCTGTCCGAGGTCGACGTACTCGACAGCGGACAGCCGCGCCGCGGCCACCTGCTCCTCGATCCAGCGGCGAACCACTGGGTCGTCGCGGCACTGCACCGGCGCCACCAGCACCTGGTCGCGGGCGCTCTGGTCGGGCGATACCAGCTGGGCGTTGAACAAGTAGCTCGCCACCGCACGCTCGAGGCTTATCCGGGCGGCGGGGACCTCGATGACCTCGAGCGCTCCGCCCATGGCGGCATCGAGCGCTGCCAGGACCTGCTGCTGGTGCTCGAATGCCTGCTCGTGAACCAGCAGCAGGTCGCGGTTGCCCACGGAGATGACGTCGTTGTGGAACACTCCCGCATCGATGGCGGCGGGGAGCTGGCGCGCGTGCACCGTGCGCGCCGGGTCGAGCCGGTGCATGCGCGCAACCGCCCGCGACGCCTCCTGCACCTGGCGCGCCGGCAGGCGGGGCTGCACCGGTTCGGGGACGGACAGGGTGCGTCCGTGGACGAACAGCGACACGCCCGGTGCACCGTAGCGCGTGCACAGCCGGGTGTGGTTGGCCGCCCCCTCGTCGCCGAGCACGCACGGCAGCGGGCCATGGTGCACGAACGTGTCCCGTGCCGGAAACAGGAACCTGAGGATCCTGAACGTGGTGTCGGCCTCGATGGCGCGGTGCAGCTGCGAGGCGAGGTTGGCGGTGGTGACGTGGACGCGGCCGTCGGCGGCGTCGGCGGCGGCCGAGACCGTGGCTGCATTGGCCACCCACATCGCCGACGACGACCACGCGGCGGCGAGCAGCGCCGGCGACTCGTTCGCGGCCCGCCGAATCACCGTCGCGGTCCTGCCCCGGTGTCCCATGCGCCTCAGGAAATCCAGCGCCGGCCGCGGCTGCGGCGGGATGATGCCCTGGACGAGGCCGAGCGCCATCATCCGCCGCATCTTGGCGATTCCCTGGCGGGCGGCGCCGCGCGGCGACGACGGCGATCCTCCCGAGTCGATCGAGGCGAGGTTGCCGGGAGCCAGTCCGCCGAAGTGATGGGTCGGCCCGGGCAGGCCGTCGAAATTGACCTCGACCGAGCTCACAGGGTGATGCCGGGCGGCAGCGAATCGGGTGCCGCGGCGCGGTCGCGGCTCATGCTCGCCACCGGCCAGGCGCAGTAGTCGGCGGCGTACCACGCGCTCGGGCGCAGGTTGCCGCTGGCGCCGATGCCGCCGAAGGGCATGGCGCTGCTGGCGCCCGTCGACGGCAGGTTGCGGTTGACCACACCCGCTCTCGACTCGACCAGGAAGCGCTGCCAGGCATCGTCGTCGTCGGTGATCATGCTCGCGGCGAGCCCGAAGCGGGTACGGTTGGCTGCGGCGACGGCCTCGTCGAGGTCGCGCACCCGGGCGATCTGCAGGAGCGGCCCGAAAATCTCCTCGTCCGGCGGGTCGGCGATGGCGGTGACGTCGATGAGGCCCGGCGTGACGAAGGGCCCCTCGGCATCCGGGCGTTCCATCGGCACCACGGCGCTGCCGCCCATGTCGATGAGCCGTTGACCCGCGGCGAGCACGGCACCAGCGGCGGCGGCGCTGACGAGCGAGCCGATGAACGGCTGTGGGTCCGCCAGCGGGTCGCCGATGCGGATCTTCGGCATGACATCGACCAACCGCGCCAGGACTTCGCGATTGGCCGGCGAGTCGACGGCGACGAGGCGGCGCGCGCAGGTGCAGCGCTGGCCGGCGCTGATGAACGCCGACTGGATGATGGTCAGCACGGCGCCGTCGACGTCGCTGCAGTCGGCCAGCACCAGCGGGTTGTTGCCGCCGAGCTCGAGGGCGAGGATCTTGCCCGTGCGGCCGGCGAACCGGCGATGAATCGACTCGCCGGTCGCCGCACTGCCGGTGAACAGGATGCCGTCGACGCCGTCGTTGCCGGCCAGCGCGGCGCCGGTCTCGCGACCGCCGATGACGACGTTCAGCACGCCGTCCGGCAAGTCTGCCTCGCGCCAGCATTCGAGGTAGGCAGCGGCAACCGCTGGCGTGATCTCGCTCGGCTTGAACACCACGGTGTTGCCTGCCAGCAGTGCCGGCACGATGTGCCCGTTGGGCAGGTGCAGCGGGAAGTTGAACGGTCCGAATACCGCTAGCACGCCGTGGGGCTTGTGGCGGATCTCGCGGCGCGTGCTGGCTTCCTCGGTCACCGAGAGGCCGGTTCGCACATGATACGAGTCGATGGAAATATCGATCTTGTTGACCGCGGCCGCCAGTTCCCCGCGGCAGTCCCACAGCACCTTGCCGGTTTCCCGGGCCAGCAGTTCGGCGAGCGGCTCGCGGCGGTCGGCGAGGACCGAGGCAAAGCGGCGCAGGCACTCGACGCGGGCGTCGAGGCCGGCACGGTACCAGGGTCCGAAAGCCCGCCTCGCGGCAGCACAGGCGGCGTCGACATCGTCCGCGGACGCCCCGGCGGCGGCCCAGAGCACGTCGCCGCGCACCGGGTCGGTCGATTCCAGCGGCGCACCGCCGCCTGCGCGCCAGCGGCCGTCGATGAAGATGGCGTGGTGATCGGTCATGTTCGGATCTCGAGCACGGAGATGGATTGGCCGGCCGTGCGGCCAAGAATACGCGCCGCCTCTCGGCCCATTATCGCGCCGCCGTCGGCGACGACGAGTCCCTGGCGCACGATCCGGTAGTGCGAGATGTCGTCGTTGGCGATGATGTACTGCCTCGCGTCGGCGAGTTTGCCATCGTCGACGAGCTCGGTCACTTCAAGGCGGCGCACGTCGCGCACCGAGCGGATGGCGTCCGTGCGGCACTGCACCGTCGGGCCGCCGTCGAAGATGTCGACATAGTCGGCGCAGTAGAACCCCTCGCGCTCGAGCAGCGCCAGGGCCTTCGCCGACTCGGCATGGGGTTTGCCGATGACTTCGCGCGCCTCGGCGGGCAGAAGGTCGACGTAGATCGGGTAGCGCGGCATCAGGTCGGAGATGAACTGGGTGCCGTTGACCGCGTTCATGTAGTCGGCGTTCTCGAAGCCGATACCGAAGAACTTCTTGCCGAGATGCTCCCAGAACGGCGAGTTGCCGTGTGCGTCCTGCCAGCCCCGCATCTCGGCGATGACCACGTCGGCGAAACGCGGCCTGAGCGAGGCCAGCAGCAGGTAGCGGCTGCGCGAGATGAAGGCGCCGTTGCCGTCGCGCCGGTAGGCCGGATCGAGATACAGCGAGCCGATCTCGGTGGCGCCGGTGTAGTCGTTGACAAGGTGCAGCACCTTGTGGGTGACGGTGCGGTCCAACTGGGACGAGTAGTTGACCAGCGTGGATACCTTGTACGAATAGAACGGTCGCTTGCGGCCGATACCGGTGTATATGGCCGTGGTGCCGACGACGGCGTTGGCGGCGATATCCTCGAGCACCATGAAGTACGTGCCGGAGTCGTTCGGGGAGCGGGAACCGAATGATGCCTCGGCGTGCGCCAGTCGCCGGCGCCACATGTCCGGGTCGGCGGGCATGGAGGTCATGCCTGGCCCGGTGGCGACGGAGATATCGACCAGTTGCCCGAGGTCGTCGAGCCGGGCCGGACGGATCACCAGCATGGGAGAAGCTCCGACGAGGACGCATCACGAATCATTTGCAAAGCATACCGTGGCCATCGTGCATCCGCTTGCAGGCACGGCGCGGCGCGAACGCATTTTCGTTTGCCGGGACCTTCCCCGGCCGCATATCATGCGGCCGACTGTGACCCGGGCGGGGACCTGCCTTGATTCGAATCGACGAACTTGACATCGCCATATTGACCGTTCTGCAGGTCGAGGGCCGCATCACCAACCGCGACCTCGCGGTGCGCGTGGGGCTGTCGCCGAGTTCGTGCCTGGCGCGTGTCAGGCGCCTGGAGAAGGCCCGGGTGATCCGCTCGTACCATGCGCGGATCGAGCTCTCCCGCATCGCCCGGTCGATCCAGTGTATCGCCATGGTGCGCCTCGCCCATCACGGCAGCGGCGCGTTCCAGGCGTTCTCCGCCGCGGTCAGGCGCCTGCCGGAAGTGATCGAGTGTCTCATGCTGAGCGGCCAGTACGATTTCCTGCTGAAGGTGGTATGCCCCGACATCGAGCGCTACAACGCATTCAACGACCGGCTGCTGGCGCTCCGCGTCGGCATCGACAGCATCAGCAGCTACGTGGTGATGGAGGAGACGAAGCCATTCGCGGGCGTGGCGCTCGAGTCGCTGGTCGAGGGCTCAGGAGCCGGCGACTGACGAGGCGGGGACGAGTACGTTCTCCAGGATGCGCTCGTAGATCCGGGAAACGACGACGAGGTCGTCGATGCTGATGCACTCGTCGACGCGATGAATGGTTTCGTTCACCGGCCCGAGCTCGACCACCTGGGCGCCGGTGGGGGCGATGAAGCGGCCGTCCGACGTGCCTCCGGTCGTCGAGCACTCGGTCTCGAGGCCGGTCACCGCGTGTACGGCTCGCCTGACGGCCTCGAGCAGCACGCCTTCGCCGGTTTCGAACGGCATGCCGAACAGCGTCCATTCCACGTCACAGTCGACGCGCTGGTCGCGGCAACAATCCTGGACCCGTCGCATCAGTTCTTCCGGAGTGGATTCGGGTGAGAACCGGAAGTTGCACAGGATGTCGACGTGGCCGGGAATGACATTGCCGGCCCCCGTGCCGGCGTGAATGTTGGATACCTGGAACGTGGTCGGGGGAAATCGTTCGTTGCCGCGGTCCCACTCGACGGCGTCCAGCACCGCGATCAGCCGGGCCGCCGCCGGGACCGGGTTCGACGCAAGCTGCGGATAGGCGACGTGGCCCTGTCGGCCCTTGACACGGATGGCGCCGGTCAGCGAGCCGCGTCGTCCGACCTTGACCATGTCCCCGGCCCGCCGGACGCTGGTCGGCTCGCCCACCACGCAGTAGTCGATGGCAATGCCCTTTGCGACCAGGTGCTCGACCACGCGCGCGGTGCCGTCGACGGCGGGTCCCTCCTCGTCGCTGGTCAGCAGGAAAGCGATCGAGCCCGGGTGTTCCGGGTGCCGGGCGACGAACGATTCCACGGCCGAGATCATCGCCGCCAGGCTTCCCTTCATGTCGGCGGCGCCGCGGCCGTGCAGCATGCCGTTCTCGACCACGCCTTCGAACGGCGGGTACCGCCAGGCTTCGGCGGAACCGGTTGGCACCACGTCGGTGTGGCCGGCGAACACGAACAGCGGTCCGTCAGCGCCGCGCCGGGCCCACAGGTTGCTGACCTCGCCGAATCGCAGGACCGTCGCATCGAAGCCGATCGGCGCCAGTTGCGATTCCAGCATCGCCTGGCAGCCGCGGTCCTCGGGTGTCACCGAGGGGCGGCGCACGAGGTCGCGCGCCAGTTCGAGGACGCGGCGGGTTCGCGGGTCCGTATCGGTAATTACCGTCACCTCGCGCCTCGGGGTGAAATACGAATGAATCGGGGCCCGATCAGGGCGCTCGAAAGCATGTCGGGCGGCAGAATCACACAAGCCATTATGCAGGGGTGCCAGGAAAAATATTCGAAGCCGGCCGCGCGCCCGGCGTGAGAACCAAGAGGCGAATTATCGACAATTTGACCGGCTCGTAAACCGGTCCTTGGGTCAATCCGGTTGGAATCGACGATCATTTTGAATTAGACTCCCTGCAAACGACAATTTCGATGTCGTGTTCAATCCGATTGAGGACGGCGTCGTTGTAACCAGAAAATCAACGACATCACCGAAGGGGGATCTGGACGTCAATGTCTGAATCCGACGCTGCCTTCGTGCGCTTTTCCGAGGTGCAGAAGAGCTACGACGGCGAAACGCTCGTCGTGAAAAATCTCAACCTCGACATCGCTCGCGGCGAGTTCGTGACCATGCTTGGCCCGTCCGGGTCCGGCAAGACCACCTGCCTGATGATGCTGGCCGGATTCGAGATCGCCACCCACGGCGAGATCTACCTCGACGGCAAGGCAATCAACAATGTCGCCCCGCACAAGCGCGACATTGGCATGGTGTTTCAGAACTATGCCCTGTTTCCTCACATGACAGTCGCCGAGAACCTGTCGTTCCCGCTTGAGGTCCGTGGCCGCGCGAAAAGTGAGATACGGGACCGGGTCGAACGCGCCCTGGAAATGGTTCGCCTCAAGGGCTTCGGCGCCAGGCGCCCCGCGCAGTTGTCCGGCGGCCAGCAGCAACGCGTGGCGCTGGCCCGCGCGCTGGTGTTCGAACCCAAGCTGGTTCTCCTCGACGAGCCGTTGGGAGCGCTCGACAAGAACCTGCGCGAGGAGATGCAGTACGAGCTCAAGCACATTCACGAGGACCTCGGCCTGACAATGGTGTTCGTCACCCACGACCAGTCCGAGGCGTTGACCATGTCGGACCGCATCGCGGTGTTCGACGACGGTGTCATTCAGCAGATCGATTCCCCGGACGTGCTCTACGAACAGCCGAAGAATGCGTTCGTGGCCTATTTCATCGGCGAAAACAACCGGTTCTCCGGAGTTGTCAGGGAGATTTCTGGAGACGTGTGCACCGTGGAGATCGACGGCGGCGCCACGGTTCACGCCACGCCCGTCAACGTCGGTGCCGTGGGCGACAGAACCACGCTGTCGCTTCGCCCTGAGCGGGTCGAGATCAATCCCGATGCCGGCTCGCTGCCGAACGTGCTCGATGCGAAGGTTCTCGAGCTCATTTATCTTGGCGATCACATCCGTACGCGGGCGTCGGTTGCCGGCAACGACGATTTCATCGTCAAGATTCCCAATTCGCACAGGCACGCGGGCCTGGCGGAGGGGGAAGTGGTAAAGGTCGGCTGGGCCAGCGGCGACTGTCGCGCACTCGACGCATGAATGCATCCAGGCGGTGGATGCAGGCGCGCGAGCCCATGAGATTGCGGCTATTCGCCCGGCCGGGCCGATTCAATGCCAGGAAACGGATGTCCGGCGCAACCGTGACAGGAGTCGGAGGCTGATCAACCGCAAACGTATTCTTCCATCCAAGGAGTTACAAACATGAACATTTCCCTACGCAAGTCCACGCTGTCGCTGGCTGCAGCGGCCGCCATCGGCGTCGCCGGAACCGGCGCCGCCAGTGCAACCGACCTCGTGGTCGTCTCCTGGGGCGGCGCCTACACGGCGAGCCAGCAGAAGGCCTATCACGAGCCCTACATGGAAATGAATTCCGACATCAACATCATCAACGACGACGGCTCGGCGAACGCCCTTGCCGGACTGCGCGCCCAGGCCCAGGCCGGCAACGTCACCTGGGACCTGGTCGACATGCTGCCGTCCGATGCACAGCTGGCCTGCGACGAGGGAATCCTCCTGCCGCTCGATCACGATGCAATGCTGGAGGCCGCGCCTGACGGTACCCCGGCCAGCGAGGATTTCCTGCCGGGCAGCCTGGGCGAATGCTACGTTTCGTCGATCGTTTATTCGACCGTGGTGACCTACAACACGGAAATGTTCCCGGCCGACAAGCAGCCCAAGACTGTCGCCGACTTCTTCGACGCCGAGAATTTTCCCGGTCGGCGGGCCATTCAGGATCGCCCAGGCGCGAACATGGAGTGGGCACTGTATGCCGATGGCGTTCCCAT
>CBFGVH010000131.1:0-8610 GCA_965652415.1 uncultured Gammaproteobacteria bacterium
GCGCGCCGCTCAGTGCAGCTTGATGCGCGGATGCACCGCGCGGCGGAAGATGTTGGCGACGGTGAGGAAGGCGACGCGGGGAATGCCGAACAGGGCGACCTGGTGCAGCTTGTACAGGGACAGGTAGAACATCCGCGCGATGGCGCCTTCCACGTTGACCTTGCCGAGAAGGTTGCCCATCAGGCTGCCCACGGTGCTGTACTTGCCGAGAGACACCAGCGAACCGTAGTCGTTGTACACGAAGGTCCGCGGCGGCTCGCCGCGCAGGCGGCCGGCGATGCTGCGCGCGACGCAGGTCGCCTGCTGGTGGGCGGCCTGGGCGCGGGGCGGCACATTGCCCTCGCGGCCGGACCAGGGGCAGGCGGCGCAGTCGCCGATGGCGAAGATGTTCTCGTCGCGCGTGGCCTGCAGCGTGCCGGTGACAACCAGCTGGTTGAGCCGGTTGGTCTGAAGGCCGTCGAGTTCGGCCAGGAATGGCGGCGCCTTGATGCCGGCGGCCCACACGCGGATGCCCGCGGGAATGTGCGCGCCACTTTTCGTGTGGATGCCGCTCTCGTCCACGGAGGTCACCTGTTCGCCGGTCATGACGCGCACGCCTAGCCGCTCGAGTTCCTCGACGGTGGCGTCCGACAGGCGCTCCGGCAATGCCGGCAGGATGCGCGGCGCGGCCTCCAGCAGGGTGATGCGGATGTCGCGCTCGGGTACTACCTCGTACAGGCCGTAGGCGGTCAGGGCGCGGCTGATGGCGTAGAGTTGGGCGGCCAGTTCCACGCCGGTGGCGCCGCCGCCGACGATGGCGACATGGAGCCGCGCGCCCTGGTCGGTCCCGCCGTGTCCATGGGCCCTGAGATACGTGGCAAGCAGCCGCTCCTGGAACCGCTCGGCCTGCTCGGTGGTGTCGAGGAACAGGCAGTGTTCCTTGACGCCTTGCACGCCGAAGTCGTTGCTGACGCTGCCCACAGCGATCACCAGCGTGTCGTAGCCGAGGCGCCGCTCGGGAAGAAGTTCGACGCCCTGCTCGTCGACGGTGGCGGCGATGGTGATCTCGCGCGCGGCGCGGTCGAGCCCGCTCATGCGGCCGAGACGGAACCTGAAGCCGCTGATGTGGGCCTGGGCGAGGTACTCGATCTCATCCTCGTGCACGTCCAGGGTGCCGGCCGCGACCTCGTGCAGGAGCGGCTTCCACATGTGCGTCCACGCCCGGTCGACCAGCGTGATCTCGGCGCGGCGCTTGCGGCCCAGCTTCCTGCCCAGGCGCGTGGCGAGTTCCAGGCCGCCGGCGCCGCCGCCGACGACCACGACGCGGTGCGGGGCGGCCGGCCGGGACATGCCGCTGCCGTTTCCGTCCTGGCGGATCGGACTGCCGCGACGAGCCGTCAGTACATGTGCTGGCCGCCGTTGACCGACACGGTCGAACCGGTGACGAAGCTGGCCCGCTCGTCGACCAGGAACATCACCGCGTGGGCGATGTCCTCGGCGGTGCCGAGCCGGCCGACCGGAATCGTGGCGATGATCTTCTCTAGCACATTGTCCGGCACTGCGCGCACCATGTCGGTTTCGACGTAGCCCGGCGCCACCGCGTTGACGGTAATGCCCTTGGCCGCGCCTTCCTTGGCCAGCGCCTTGGTGAAGCCGTGAATGCCGGACTTGGCCGCGGCATAGTTGACCTGGCCGTACTGCCCGGCCTGGCCGTTGATGGAGCCGATGTTGACAATGCGCCCGTAGCTGCGCTCGCGCATGCCCTCGATCACCGCCCGGCACATGTTGAAGCACGACGACAGGTTGGTCTGGATGACCGCGTTCCACTGCTCGAATGTCATCTTGTGCATGGTGCCGTCGCGGGTGATGCCGGCGTTGTTCACCAGGATGTCGACCGGCCCGAGGTCGGCGACGATCTTCGCCACGCCCGCGGCGCACTGGTCGAAGTCGGAAACGTCGAACTTGTAAGTTGCGATGCCGGTCGCCTCGTTGAACTTCCGGGCGGCCTCGTCGTTGCCTGCGTAGGTGGCGGCGACGCGATGACCGGCATCCTTGAGGGCCACGGAAATGGCTTCGCCGATGCCCCGGGTGCCGCCGGTGACGACGGCGACGCGCTCGCTGTTGCTCATGAGTTGGCTCCTTTGGCAGTGTCTCGTTGAGTTGTGTTCAATGGTCGAACCGGTCTCGCCCGTTCAGCGCTCGACCGCGAGGGCGACGCCCTGGCCGCCGCCGATGCACAGCGTGGCCAGGCCCTTCTTCGCGTCGCGGCGCTTCATCTCGTGCAGCAGCGTGACGAGGATGCGGCAGCCCGAGGCGCCGATGGGGTGGCCGAGGGCGATGGCGCCGCCGTTGACGTTGACCTTCGAGGTGTCCCACTCGAGGTCGCAGTTGACCGACAGGGACTGGGCCGCGAACGCCTCGTTGGACTCGATGAGATCGAGTTCGCCGACGCTCCAGCCGGCCTTGTCAAGGCACTTGCGCGAGGCGGGGATTGGACCCGTGCCCATGATCGCGGGATCGACCCCGGCGCTGGCATAGGCCTTGATGCGGGCGATTGGCGCAAGGCCGAGTTCCTTCGCCTTCGCCGCGCTCATCACCAGCACGGCGGCGGCGCCGTCGTTGATGCCCGAGGCATTGCCCGCCGTCACGCTGCCGTCCTTGGTGAACGCGGGCCTGAGCTTCGCCAGTACCTCGGCGGTGGTGCCCGCGCGCGGAAACTCGTCCTTCGCGAACACGACCGGATCGCCTTTGCGCTGCGGAATGCTCACCGGGACGATCTCGTCATCGAAGCGGCCGGCTTCCTGGGCGGCCGCGGTCTTTGCCTGCGAGGCGGCCGCGAACTCGTCCTGGGCGGCGCGATCGAGGCCGTACTTCTTCGCGACGTTCTCGGCGGTGTTGCCCATGTGGTAGTCGTTGAAGGCGTCCCACAGGCCGTCGACGATCATCGAGTCGATCATCTTCCAGTCGCCCATCTTCTGGCCGTTGCGCGACTTCGGCAGCACGTGCGGGGCGATGCTCATGTTCTCCTGGCCGCCGGCGATGACGATGTCGGCGTCGCCGCAGCGAATCGCCTGGGCCGCCAGCGACACCGCCTTCAGGCCGCTGCCGCAGACCTTGTTGATGGTCATCGCCGGCACCTCCTTCGGCAGTCCCGCCGCCATGGCGGCCTGCCGGGCCGGGTTCTGGCCGACGCCGGCGGTGAGCACCTGGCCGAGAATGACCTCGTCCACGCTCTCGGCGGCGACGCCGGTGCGCCCGAGCAGGGCGCGGATCACGACCGCGCCGAGTTCGTGTGCCGGTATCCCGGCGAGGGTGCCGCCGAAGGTGCCGATGGCGGTTCGGGCGGCGTCGACGATGACGACTTCCTGGCTCATGACGAGAATCTCCGGTTGTTCGCGGCGGCGCGCCGGGCGCGCACGACCGCGATGATGAACGTTGTATGTTTCAGGATGCGTGTCGGCCCGGCGAAGGGCCCGCCCCGATGTCGACGCCGTCCGCCTGCAAGTCGGCGTGGTACGACGAGCGCACGAACGGGCCGCTGGCCACGTGCACGAAGCCGAGTTCGGCGCCGATGGCGCGGAACTCGGCGAACTCGTCCGGCGTGACGTAGCGCTCGACCGGCAGGTGGTGCCGGCTCGGCTGCAGGTACTGGCCGATGGTCAGCATGTCGCAGTCGTGCTCGCGCAGATCGCGCATGACTTCGACGATCTCCTCGTTGCTCTCGCCGAGGCCGACCATCAGGCCCGACTTGGTGCGCACCTGGCCGTGACGCGCCTTGAAGCGCCGGATGAGCTCCAGCGACCAGGCATAGTCCGCCCCGGGGCGCGCCTGGCGGTACAGGCGCGGCACGGTCTCGAGATTGTGGTTGAACACCTCCGGGGGCGCCTCGTCGAGCACCTCGAGGGCCTTGTCCATGCGGCCGCGGAAGTCGGGTACGAGGATCTCGATGCGAATGCCGGGGTTGGCCTCGCGCACGGCCCGGATGCAGTCGACGAAATGGCGCGCGCCGCCGTCCCTCAGGTCGTCGCGGTCCACCGAGGTGATGACCACGTAGCGAAGCCCCATGGTCTTCACGGTCTCGGCAAGGTGCCCGGGCTCCTCGGCGTCGGGAGGCAGCGGGCGGCCATGGGCGACGTCGCAGAACGGGCAGCGCCGGGTGCACACGTCGCCGAGAATCATGAACGTGGCGGTGCCCTTGCCGAAGCACTCGGGCAGGTTGGGGCAGGATGCCTCCTCGCAGACGGTGTTCAGTCGCGCGTCGCGCAGCAGCCGCTTGACCTTCTCGCTCTGCGATGCGGTTGGAAGCCGCACCTTGAGCCACGCGGGTTTCCTGAGCCGCTCGGCCGGCTGCTCGACCTTGACCGGGATGCGGGCGAGCTTCTCCGCCCCGCGCATCTTGCGGCCCGGCTGGGGCCGGGTCCGGGCGCCCGGGGCTGTGCTGTCTGCCATCGGTTGAGACCTTCTCACTAGTGGGATTCGGGTGCGCCCGACGCGGCGGCGACGGCGCCGTCACGCGTTGCGACGGACGTTAATGCGCGAACCTGCATTGTCCGGCCGATGCCGGGCCCATACAAGAGTGCTGGCAAGACCACCGGCACAGGCGCCCCCGGCCAGGGGGTCGCAGGCCGGGCTGCGCGCCACGGATGGGCGAATCAAAATGGTCGGACCATTATAAAACATGACCACTCTTGATGAACAGCACCGGCGGCTACTTTCACGTCCGGTGACGAAACCCGCCGGGGTTATAAATTTCATTTATTTATACATCGATTCAGGCGACGGCACAAGCCGGTGAAATTGGTCTGACAAGTACATTCCGGGCTATACTGCCCCTCTCGTCCCATCGTCGTTTCCCATGCAACTGAAACCGATCAAGCCGTCGAAGATCTCCGACGCCATCGCCGAGCAGTTCAAGGACCTGATCCGCGGCGGCGACTTGAGGCCCGGCGAGAAGCTGCCGTCGGAGCGCGAACTGGTCGACCAGCTCGGGGTGTCGCGGCCGTCGGTGCGAGAGGCCCTGCTCAAGCTCCAGGCGATGGGCATGGTCACCAGCCGCCAGGGCGGCGGCACCTACGTCAGCGACGTGCTGGCGCCGTCCATCGTCAATCCCCTCGCCGACCTGATGCGGGACAACCCGGAGGCGGTCTCGGACGTGCTCGAGTGCCGCCACGGCCTCGAGGAACTGGCGGCGAGTTACGCGGCACTGCGGGCCACGCCGGCGGACTGTGAGCGTATCCGCGAGAAGTTCCACGCGCTGGCAGACGCCAACGAGGCGCGCGACCTGGCGCGCTCGGCCGAGGCCGACGCCGAGTTTCACATGGCCATCGCCGAGGCCTCGCACAACTTCGCCCTGGTGCACATCACCCGCTCGCTGTTCGACCTGCTCGGCACCCAGATGCTGAGCAACTGGTCGCAGCTTCTCATGAATCCCGAGAACTGCGAGGACATCCACGAGCAGCACCAGTTCATCTACGACGCCATCGTCACAGGCGACCCCGACATGGCGCGCAGCGCGGCGCACACGCACCTGGCCTACATCGGCCGCGCCCTGCGCGAGATCGGCGAGCGCGAGGGGTCGTGAAGGCGCGGCCGCAGAGTATCCCGGTGCCGGTCACACAGGTCCTGTTCGACATGGACGGCCTGCTGCTCGACACCGAGCGCATCTACACGGAGGTCACGCAGAAGATCGTCGGCCGCTTCGGCAAGGTGTTCGACTGGTCGATCAAGGGCAACATGATCGGCCGCGGCTCGCGCGAGACTTCGGAGTACCTGGTCCAGGCTCTGCAATTGCCGATCAGCGCCGACGACTACCTCGCCGAGCGCGACGTGCTGCTGCGTGAAGCCTTCCCGGCGGCCGAGCCCCTGCCCGGGGCCGAGCGCCTGGTGCGCCACCTCAAGCGCCACGGCATTCCCATTGCCGTGGCGACCAGCTCCCACCTCGACCTCTACGAGCTCAAGGTGACGCGCCACCGCGACTGGTTCGAGCTGTTCGACGCAGTGATCACCGGCGACCACCCCGAGGTGCGCCACGCCAAGCCGGCGCCGGACATCTTCCTCGCCGCCGCCGCCCGCCTCGGCGGCGAGCCGGCCGCGACCCTGGTGTTCGAGGACGCCCCCTCGGGGCTGGCCGCGGGTCTCACCGCCGGCATGCGGGTGATCGCGGTACCGGACCCCAACATGGACCCGGCGCGCTACGGCGGCGCCGAGGAAATCCTGCAAGATCTCGAGGCCTTCGACCCGCCCCGCTACGGCCTGCCTCCTTACTGAACGCCGCCGGGCGGCGGAAACACGCTGAAACAAACGGAAACAATCTTCCCGCCGCGCGGAAAATCTCGCGTTACATAGCGTCCGTAAAGTCCCCGTCCGTACCGATGTGTACGTTCCTGATCACTCAACCAAAGGGGAATTACGAAATGACCTACGCACAAACCGCCGCCCGTGTCGACAACGGCGTCAACGTCGAGGCCCTGCTGGGCGCCCGCGAGGCCCTGTCGAAGGCACCGGAGGCCGCGAAGTTCACCTGGCGCGCTTCCTGCCAGTGGGTGAACGGCACCCACAGCCGTTCCACGGTGCACAAGTTCTACGGCCTCGGCGAAGAGCAGAGCCACCGTACCGAGTTCACCTACGACGTCGACCACCCCGAGATCTTCGCCTCCGAGGACCACGGCCCGACGCCGGTGGAGATGGTGCTGGTGGGCCTGGCCGGCTGCCTGACCGCGGGCATCGGCGCCATCGCCCAGATGCGCAACATCCAGCTGCGCTCGGTGAAGGCCACGCTCGAGGCCGACATGGACATCCAGGGCATCCTGGGCATCGACAGCGACGTGCGCAACGGCTTCGACGGCATCCGCGTGACCTACCGCATCGATGCCGACGCCAGCGACGACGACATCCGCGCGCTGGTGGCCCAGTCGCAGAAGCGCTCGGCGGTGTTCGACATCATCACCAACCCGACCAACGTCACCGTCGAGGTCGCCTGACCCCGGCGGGACGCCATAGCCGAAGGAGCGAGCCCCATGCGTACAGACGTCATCGTCATCGGTGCGGGCCAGGCCGGCCTCGCCATGAGCCATTGCCTCTCCGAGCGCGCCATCGACCACGTGGTCTTCGAGCGCGGCGAGGTGGCCAACTCGTGGAAGACCGAGCGCTGGGACTCGCTCCGCCTGCTGACGCCCAACTGGCAGAGCCGTCTGCCGGGATTCGGCTACGAGGGCGAGGACCCGGACGGCTTTCGCAACATGGCCGAGACCTGCGCCTTCATCGAGCGCTACGCGTCGGTGATCGGCGCCCCGGTGCGCACCTCGACCGAGGTGCGCTCGGTGCGGGCCGACGGCGAAGGCTACGTGGTGGTCACCGACAGCGGACGCTGGACCTGCCGCGCGGTGGTGATCGCCACGGGTGCCTGCAACCTGCCCCACGTGCCGGCCGCGGCGGCCGCGCTGCCGCGCGCCATCGCCACGGTCACGCCGCACGACTACCGAAATCCGGGCGGCCTTGCCGACGCCGGCGTGCTGGTGGTCGGCGCCTCGGCCACCGGCATGCAGCTCGCCGAGGAGATCCATCTCTCGGGCCGCCCGGTGACGCTCGCCGTGGGCGAGCACATTCGCACGCCGAGGACCTACCGCGGACGCGACATCAAGTGGTGGATGGACGCGACCGGCGTGCTCGACGAGCGCTACGACAAGGTCGACGACATCAACCGTGCCCGCGGCGTGCCGTCGCTGCAGCTGGCCGGCTACGCCGACCGCCGCATGCTCGACATCAACCACCTGCGCGACATCGGCGTGCGCGTGGTTGGCCGGCTGGCGGGGGTCGCCGAGGGCAAGGCGCAGTTCTCCGGCTCGCTGAAGAACCTGTGCATGCTCTCGGACCTGAAGATGAACCGCCTGCTCGGCACCATTGACGCCTGGGCCCGCGACGCGGGGCTGGACGGCGAGGTCGAGCGGCCGCATCGGTTCGCGCCCACGATCGTGGACGAGGCCCCGCCACTCACGCTGGACCTCGCCCGCGAGAGCATCGGCACGGTGCTGTTCGCCACCGGCTATCGCCCCGACTACTCCTGGCTCGACGTGCCGGTGCTGGATCACAAGGGCCGCATACGTCACGACGGCGGCATGGTCGACAGCCCCGGCATGTATCTGATTGGCATGCCGTTCCTGAGGCGCCGCAAGTCGACCCTGATCGACGGCGCCGGCGACGATGCGCGCGAGCTTTCCGCCCACCTGGCGGCCCACCTCGAGGCCCACCCACGCACCCGCGCCGCGGCGCGAGCGGCGGAGGGGCCACGCTATGCCGTGCCGGGGGTGTGGATCTGAGGCGCCCGCTCCGCAGAGCCCCGGCACTGCAGGAGGTCAACCTCACCGGCGATTCTTTCCGTGCCGCCGTGCCCGCGGCACCAACCGCGTTCGGGAGCCCGGGCACTGTAGGAGCCGGCCTCGCCGGCGATTCTTTCGGGCGCCGTGCATGCCGATGCAATCGCCTGCAGGCAGGCTCCTACACCGCGGCTTCGATCTGCCACGGGGCCTGGGCAGCGGCACTGCAGGAGCCGGCCTGCCGGCGATTCTTTCGGGCGTCGTGCCCGCCGCGGCAATCGCCTGCAGGCAGGCTCCTACACCGCGGCTTCGATCTGCC
>CBFGVH010000132.1:0-8435 GCA_965652415.1 uncultured Gammaproteobacteria bacterium
TTCGGGCGGGGTCGCGCTGGATTGTCGCTTCCGGGACCGCGCCCGTTCTCTTCCCTCCGCCGACATTACTCGGGTCAGGTTCCACGGGTTCGGCCGAATCGGCCATCTCAGCGTCGAGGCGGACTTGCCGCCTGCCGGCACCCCGAGAGACGGTTTTCAGTGTACCAGTTGCGGCGCCGAATTCAACCGGTGCCTTCGCGAACAGGCCGCGATTCCCTTGCCCGGCGCGTTCTGGTACATAGGCCCGTCATGCTCATCATCCGCCAACCGCCGTCGGCCCGCCGCCCGTACACCCGGATGCGGTCGATCCTGGCCGTGGCCGCCGTGCTGTGCGGCTCTCTGCTTACGGCCGGGGCGAGCGCCGGAACCGTTCGCGCGGCGGTCGCCGCCAACTTCACCGCGGCCGCGCAGGAGATCGGCGATGCCTTCACCGCTGCCAGCGGCCATGACGTCCGGTTCAGCTTCGGCTCCACCGGCCAGCTCTACGCGCAGATCAGCCAGGGGGCGCCGTTCGACGTGTTCCTCGCCGCCGACCAGGCGCGCCCCGCGCGGGCCGAGGATGAAGGGCTCGCCGCGACCGGCACCCGGTTCACCTACGCCACCGGAGCCATCGCCCTGTTCAGCATGGATCCGGACCTGGTGAAGGGCGAGGCGACGCTGCGGCAAGGCGACTTCACGCGCCTGGCCATCGCCAATCCGGAGATCGCACCGTACGGCGCGGCGGCGGTCGGCACGATGCAGGCGCTCGGCGTGTTCGAGGCCCTGCGCGAGCGGATCGTGCGGGGCAACAACATCGCGCAGGTCTACCAGTTCGTCACCACCGGCAACGCCGAGCTCGGCTTCATCGCGCTGTCGCAGCTGGCCGGCGGCGCCGGCGGGTCGCACTGGGTGGTGCCGCCGGACCTCTATGCGCCCATCGCCCAGGACGCGGTGCTGCTCGCGGCGGCCGGAGACGTCGCGGCGGCTCGCGCGTTTCTCGATTTCCTGCGCGACGAAGAAGCGAACGCGATCAAGGATCGCTACGGCTACGGCCCCGGAAACTGACCCGGAACCCGCGCATGCTCGACTTCGTCGATATCTGGTCGCCCGTGCGGCTGACCCTCGAGCTGGCCGCCGTCACCACCGTCGTGCTGCTCGTCGCCGGCACACCGGTGGCCTGGTGGCTGGCCCGCAGCCGGGCCCGCTGGAAGGAGGCCGTGGCCACGCTGGTGGCGATGCCGCTGGTCCTGCCGCCCACGGTGCTCGGCTTCTACCTCCTGATCCTGCTCGGGCCGGACGGCCCGGGCGGCTGGGTCGCCGGGCTCCTCGGAGAGCGGTCGCTGGCGTTCAGTTTCGAGGGACTCGTGATCGGCTCGGTGATCTATTCCATGCCGTTCGTGGTGCAGCCCATCCGCAACGCCTTCGAGGCCATCGGCGACGATCGGCTTGAAGTCGCCGCGACGCTGCGGGCATCGCCCTGGGACGCGTTCTGGAGCGTGGCGGTGCCGCTGGCGCGGCCGGGGTTTCTGACTGGTGCCGTGCTCGGCTTCGCCCACACGGTCGGCGAGTTCGGCGTGGTTCTGATGATCGGCGGCAACATCCCGGGCGAGACCCGCGTGCTGTCGGTGGCCATCTACGACTACGTGGAAACCCTGCAATGGACGCAGGCGCACATCCTCGCCGGCGGCATGCTGGTCTTTTCCTTCGCGGTCATTCTCGCCGTGCTGCTCATCGAGAAACGCATGGGGCGCGCACCGACGTGAACGGCCCGGCGATCTCGGTAACCCTGCGCGACACCCTGGGTGAATTCTCCCTCGACGTCGCGTTCGATGCGCCGATGCGCGGCGTGACCGCCCTGTTCGGTCCGTCGGGCTGCGGCAAGACCACCATCCTGCGCTGCGTGGCCGGCCTGCATCGTGCCGCTGGCACCATCGACGTGGGCGGCGAACGATGGCAGGACGACGACGCGCGTCTGTTCATCGCGCCGCACCGCCGCGCGGTCGGTTACGTGCTGCAGGAGACCGGCCTGTTCCCGCACCTCGACGTGCGCGGCAACCTGGAATTCGGCTATCGGCGCATCGCACCTGCCGAGCGGCGCGTGGCGTTCGACGAGGCGGTGGCGCTGCTCGGCGTGGAGGGGTTGCTGCATCGCTCGCCGGTGAAGCTCTCCGGCGGACAGCGCCAGCGCGTCGCCATTGCCCGCGCCCTGCTCACCAGCCCGCGGCTGCTGCTAATGGACGAGCCCCTGGCATCGCTCGACCAGGCAAGCCGCCAGGACATCCTGCCCTACCTCGAGCGCCTGCACGACGAGTTGTCGATGCCGGTGTTCTACGTGAGCCACGCCGCCGACGAAGTGGGGCGGCTGGCCGATCACCTCGTGCTGGTCGACGACGGTCGGGTGCGCGCCGCCGCGCCGTACAACGATCTCGCCACCCGGCTGGACATCGCCCGCGACCTCGGCGCCGAGGCCGACACCGTGATCGAGACCCGCGTCGACTCCCACGACGAGACCTGGCACCTGACCGCGCTTACGTTTGCCGGCGGCACCTTCCTCGTAACGCGCAACCGCCTGCCGCGCGGACAGCGGGTGCGGCTGAGGGTGATGGCGAGGGACGTGAGCCTGACCCTTGAGCGGCACGGCGATACCAGCGTACTGAACGTATTCGCGGCGACGGTCAACGAGATGGAGCGCGTTGACGACGCCCAGGTGCTGGTCCGTCTCGACGTGGGCGGAGCGGCGCTGCTGGCGCGCATCACGCGCAAGTCCGCCGCCGCGCTCGATCTCGCCCCCGGCCGGCGCGTCTACGCCCAGGTCAAGGCGGCGGCGCTGGTGTAGGGCCGGCCGTCCATCGTCTCCGGCCGGGCACTGTTGAGTGCGCTACCCCTGCAATCGGCGTATCACCCGACCGGCAACGGCATACTCGTGGTAGATATCGTCGAGGTAGGCGGGCAACTCGACCTCGGTGAGTTCATCGGGCAGCACCAACGTCGACTCCGGACGCCGGGTGCCGTTTCCCAATCGGTAGGCCGCCCACCGTCCGTGCTCGCGCTCGATCGCCAGAACGAAGCGCCCGTAGATGTCGAACCTGGGCATGACCGCGCCTCTCAGGCCGCCAGCTCGGCCTCGATCGCGCGACGGACCACCGGGTCGCGCGACATGACCTCTCGATGGGCGGCGACCCGAGGCAGGCTCGAAGGATCCACCCCGTCGGCCTCGAGCCACTGCGCCAGGGTGAACAGGTACATGTCGCAGATGGTGTAGTGCTCGCCCATCACCCACGGACCCTCGAGCATCTCGTTCTCGATCAGCCGGAACGCGTCGCCCACGGCCTGCGGCACCTTCTTCTTCATCGACTCGAGCGCCGCCTCGTCGTCCGCCCAGCGGCTGCCGCGCTGGCGATGGGCATGGGCCACGTGGACGGTCGAGCACAGGTAGCTGTTGAACGACTGCGCCTTCGCGAACTCGAACGGATCGTCCAGCGGAGCGAGCTTCGCCTCGGGATGGGTCTGGGCGATGTAGGCCAGGATGGCGGGCGTCTCGGTCAGTATGCCGGCATCCGTGACCAGTGCCGGCACGCGTCCCTTCGGATTGACCTTCAGGTAATCGGCGGAGCGCTGCTGGCTCGCCTTGAAATCGATCTTTCTCGCTTCGTACGAGGCGCCGACGTGCTCCAGCGCGATGTGCGATGCCAGCGCGCAGGTGTGGGGGGCGAAGAACAGGATCATCGTCGATCTCCTTGAATCGGTGGTTGCTGGTTCGTTGTCGGCGTTCAGGCGGGCGTGACCGGTGCCGCGGGCACGCCGCGCGCCTCGATCTCGGCGCCGGCGGCGAGCAGGTGAGCCTCCTCGAAGCGGCTGCCGACGAGCTGTACGCCGACCGGCACGTCGCCCGCCATGGCGGTGCTGACCGTGAGCCCCGGCAGGCCGGTGAGCGGCAGGCCGACCTGGGTGAGCTGGGCCTCGACGATGCGCCGGAAGGCCTCGGGCGAGGTCACGTCGAACTGGTCGGGAAACGGCAGTTCGCCGGACACCGGGCATATCAGCAACGGGTAGCGCTCGAGGAAGGCGAGCCATTCACGAATGACGCCGAGACGACGCTGCAGCACGTCGAGCAGGCCGTTGACGTCCGTCGGCGGGCACATGGCGTCGAGCTGCTCGTAGACGAACATGGCGTCCGGATCCGCCTCCTTCTCGACCGCCGCAGCCGCCCCGCGCCGGAATTCGGTCATCCACAGGACGAGTTGCAGCTCCGCAGGCCGGCGAAAGGACGGGCAGTCGACCTCGTCGACGGTCCAGCCGGCATCTTCGAGACGCTGCGCGGCGTCGCGCAGGGACTTTTCCACGGCGTCGTCCACGGCCATGCCGTCCGGCGCCACGGTGAGTGCCGCCCGCCTCTCGCGTGGCGGCCCGTCGAGCGGGGCCGGCACCCACCACGGGTCGCGCGGGTCGCGCGCGGCCATCGCCGCGAGGGCGGCCCGGAGGTCGGCCACGGTGCGCGCGATCGGTCCGGACACCGCCATCAACTGCGCCCCGATGTGGCGGTCGGGCGCCGTCAAGTTGACCGCCGGGATGCGGCCGAAGCTCGGCCGCAGGCCGTGAACGCCGCAGGCATAGGCCGGGTAGCGGATCGAGCCGCCGATGTCGGTGCCGTGGCCGATGGCGCCGATGCCGCTCGCCACCGCCGCGGCCGCGCCGCCCGACGAGCCGCCGGGAGTGATGGCGCGGTTGCGCGGGTTCAGGGTATGGCCGTGCAGCGAATTGCGGGTGAACCAGCGCAGCGAGAACGCGGGCGTGTTGGTGCGGCCGACGATCACCGCGCCCGCGCGGCGCAGGTTGGCCACCACGGGGCTGTCCTCGCGCGCCACGAGGTCGCGCTGCAGGCGCAGGCCGTTGGTGGTGGCGAAGCCCTCCTGGTCGACGTTTTCCTTGACGGTCACCGGCACGCCGGCGAGCGGGCCCGGATCCTCGCCGTGGGCGATGGCGGCATCGATCGCCCGTGCCGCCGCCAGCGCCTCCTCGGGCATCTCGCGGACCACCGCGTTGATCGACGGGTTCACGGCCGCCAGGCGCTCGAGCGTGCTCTCGGTGATCTCGACCGCGGATACCCGCCCCTCGCCCAGCATGCGCCGCAGATCGACGGCGGTGTGACGCCACAGTTCGGACATCGATGAGTTCTCCTCGTTGGCCGGATGGATACCGCGCCTAAGGTATCAGGTTTTCCGCGGTGGATGGCCGACGGTCAGGAGAACTGCCTGAGCAGCCGGTGCCTGTCGCGAGCCGGCGCCCCGCTCGGCGGCGCGACGAGTTCGGTGGCGGCGACGGACCAGCCGGGGAAGAACTTCAGGCGCGTCGCCTGCTCGATGGCGTCGACACTGGTCAGGAACGTGGCGAGGTCGGTGCCGCCGGGAGTGTCCTGCGGTATGAGCAGGCACGCGATGTCCACGTTGCTGCGGCGATCCCAGGGGAAGCGGAACGGATCGACCGTGATGCAGAAGTAGGCCTCGGGCACGGGCACGCGTCTGCCGTTGGGCCGCTCGAGGAACCCGGGGTCGTCGCCGAAGACGGGCCCGACCATGGCCCAGACGTGGTCCCTGTCGGGCGTGTCCTCTATGTTGCGGATCGAGTTCTCCAGCGCCAGCCACACGCCCGTGTTCAGGGATCCGCGCTGCGGGCTCATGTTGGACATGAAGAACGTTTCCATCTGCGCCACGCGTCCGAACTGCCGGTTGATCACCTCGTTGGGCACCATGTGGCCGACGTGGTACGAGACCCCGTCCATGCGGCCGAAGGTGTCCGGGCCGATCCTGAGCGCAGCGTCGAGGCGGGTGTCGTCGTAGTACAGGTGGGGCCGGTCGAAGTCGAGGTCGCGGCCGGCACCGGCGACCCGGTACGCGGCCCAGGCCGGCTGCAGCCGGGCAGGACAGAACCCGACCACGAAGCCGTGGTTGACGAGGATGACGATTTCGCGGTCCGGGTCCTCGTTCCCCGGCGCGCCCTTGAACAGGAACAGGTCGACCAGGTGCGCAAGGTCCCGGCTCTTGTCGTGGATCGAGGTGTTGTCCATGGCAGCTGCCTCCGCGCGGCGGTTGCGGTGGGGTCACTATACACCCGCCGCGAGGCGTCCCGGTTCGCTGCAGTCCGGGAGCGAACCGGGACGCGCCTTCGCCTACCGGCCTTCGACCTCGAAGGTGACGTCGATGTTGCCGCGGGTGGCGTGGCTGTAGGGGCAGACCTTCTCGTGCGCCTCGTTGACCAGCGCCTCGGCCTGCGACTTCTCGACGCTCGGCATCGATACGCGCATCGCGACCGCGATGCCGTAGCCGCCGCCCTCTCGCAGCCCGACCGAGGTCTCGCAGGTCACGACGAGGTCGTCCGCCTTCAGCTTGCGCTTGCTTGCCAGGAACTCAACGGCGCCGCCGAAGCAGGCCGCGTAGCCGGCGGCGAACAGGTGCTCGGGTGTGGTCGTGCCGGGAAGGCCCGGACCGCCCATCTCCTTGCGCACCGACAGGTCGACACTGACCGAGCCGTCGGTGGTCTCCGAGTGGCCGTTGCGCCCGCCCGTGGAGCGGGCGACGGCGGTGACGAGGGGCTTGATGGTGTGTGCTGCCATGACGGGTCTCCTTGTTGACGGTTGATGGTCCCTCATCGAACCCGGTGACAGGCCGGGGCCGTTCGGGAAGGAATGCTGGCGGTAGCTCGACGCGACAACAGCGCGCTATCCGGCTTCCAGTCGATCCGCGAGCCGATGCAGCTCCGCACGAAGCCGCTGCGTCTGCTGCGCCGACAGGCCCGTGTCGAGCGCCACCCGACGGCGCCGCGAGCGGATCCTTGCCTTGAGGGCACGGCCCTCGTCGGTCAGGTGCACGAGCACCACGCGCTCGTCGGAAGCGGAGCGCTCGCGGCGCACGCGCCCGTCGCGTTCGAGCCGCTTGAGCAGCGGCGTGACCGTGCCCGAATCGAGACCGAGACGCTGCGAGATCTCGCCCACGGTCAGGCCGTCGTCCTCGAAAAGCACCAGCATCACGAGGTACTGCGGATAGGTGAGCGTGCAGTCGGCAAGTCGCTCGCGGTAGGCGGCGGTCATTGCCTGCGAGGCGCGGTACAGGGCGAAGCAGAGCTGGTGATCGAGGGCGAGCTCGTGCGCGGGTGCGGATTGGCTGTTCATCGAAATTAATTCTAGCACACGATTATATCGTGCACAATATATTTGTAGGGTGCGCTTCAGCGCACGCGTCGTGCATGATCCGGCAGTACGCGTGCGCTGAAGCGCACCCTACCTCGTGATCACCAGCTTGCCGAAATGGCCGGCGGCGGCCATGGCGCGGTAGGCGTCGGGCGCGCGGTCGAAGGGGAAGGTTTCGTGGATGACGGGACGCAGGGCGTGCTGCTCGATGGCGCGGTTCATGTCGCGAAAGACGCGGCGCGGCCCGACGTAGAGGCCCTGCAGCCGGATCGATTTGCGCATCACCATCACCGGGTTGACCTCACCGCCGGTGAGGACGCCGATCAGCACCACCGTGCCGGCCACCCGCGTCGCGGCGATGGAGCGCTCCAGGGTGCCGGCGCCGCCGACCTCGACCACCGCGTCGACGCCGGCGCCGCCGGTCGCCTCGAGCACGGCGTCCTGCCACTCGGGATCGTCGCGGTAGTTGATGGTGCGCCAGGCGCCCATCTCCCGGGCTCGGGCCAGCTTGTCGTCGCTGGACGAGGTGATGATGACGCGCGCGCCGAGCATGACCGCGAACTGCAGCGCAAAGATCGACACCCCGCCGGTTCCGAGCAGCAGCACCGTGTCGCCGGCCTTGACCCGCGCCTGCTCGACCACGGCGTTCCAGGCCGTCACCCCGGCGCACGTCAGCGTCGCCGCCTCGGCGAAGTCGAGATGCGCGGGCACGTGCACGACGCCGCTGGCCCGCAGGACGACCTCCTCGGCCAGCACACCATCCACCGGCCCCCCGAGGGCGCCGGCCATCGCCGCGGGCGTGCAGGCGCCGTCCTCCCAGTTCTCGAAGAAACAGCTCGCGACCCGGTCGCCGACCGCGAAGCCGGTCACCCCGTCACCCACGGCAATCAGTTCGCCGGCGGCATCGGAATTGGGCACGCGCGGCAGCGGGATGTTGCGGCCGACGGGGTCGCGCACCGTCGACAGGTCCCGGTAGTTGACGGCCGACGCCCTCACCCGGACCTTGACTTCGCCCGGGCCGGGCTGGGGACATTCGCGCTCGACGCATTCAAGGGCGTCGATGCCGCCGGGTGAAACGATCTGCCATGTGCGCATCGGTGGTTGTCTCCAGGTTTTGTTCGAGGGGCAAGGTCTTTATCATGGAGGAGCGGCATTCGCAATCCGGTCTAGCCATGTCGAATGCCGCCGCGAGGGCAATCGTTGCCGCGTGCTCGCGGACACGAAAAATCGCCGGCAAGGCCGGCTCCTACAGTGCCCTGCCCAAGCTCCGCGG
>CBFGVH010000133.1:0-8425 GCA_965652415.1 uncultured Gammaproteobacteria bacterium
CAGCACCGCCGCGCAGGCGTATGCGCCCGAGTTGTTGGTGAAGACCACGGCGCGTCGGCCCGGGGCGACGGCGAAGCGCCTGACGTAGGTCTGCGCCGAGCCGCTCAGCATCACGCCCGGCCGATCGTTGTTGGAGAACACCAGAGGCCGTTCCACGGCACCGGTGGCGAAGATCACGTGGCGGGCGCGGATGTGCCACAGCCGCTCGCGCACCCACGACTCGCGGGGCGACAACTCGGCGGCGAGGACCATGTTGTGGTCGTAGCAGCCGGTGGCGACAGTGGTCGCCATGCGGGTGAGATTGGGCAGGGCGTCGAGGTCGGCCGTCATCCGATCGACCCAGGTCCTCCCGGGCATGCCGTCGATTGATGTGTCGTCCACGAGCAGACGGCCGCCCGGGCGGTCGCCGGCGTCCACCAGCAGCACCCTGGCGCCGCCGCAAGCGGCATCACGGGCGGCGGCGAGCCCGGCGGGGCCGGCGCCGACGACGAGGACGTCGACGTGACGGTGAACACGTTCATATCGACCATGGTCGATCGATCGGGGGACGCGCCCGAGTCCGGCCATGCGCCGGATGAACCGGCTGTAGAAATCCCAGGTTCGCCAGAGGAAGGTCTTGTAGTAGAAGCCCGCCGGGATCAATGGCGCGAGCGCTCCGGCGACCGCGCCGAAGTCGAAGCGCGGGCCCGGCCAGCAGTTGATGCTCGCGGTTTCAAGCCCATCCGTGATCGGCAGCATGGTAGCGCGGACGTTCGGTTCCTCGCCGCGGCCGAGGACCTGGACCAGGGCATTCGTCTCCTCGATGCCGGCGCTGACGATGCCGCGTGGGCGGTGGTACTTGAAGCTGCGCGCTACCACGCGCACTTCGTTGGCGAGCAGTGCGGATGCCAGCGTATCACCGGCCAGCCCGGTGTACGTCCTGCCATCGAACCGGAACTCCACCGGCATCTCCCGGTCGATGTCGCCGCCTGAATCGAGGCGCCTCATCGAGTGTCGTCCGGCACGGGGTCGATGCGGTGACTGACGGTGTCGCGGTCGATGCGAAACCAGCATCCGCAACCGTTCGCATGCCACCACCATTCACGCACCACGCCCTTGTGGTTGGTACTGTTGTACAGGTAGTCGTTCCACGCCGCGTCGTCGACCGCGTCGGGATCGGTCGGGCGCCTGCGCGCAGCCTCGCCGCCGCAGGTGAACTCGTCCTCGTTGCGCGCGCCGCACCAGGGGCAGGGTATCAGCATCATCGTCGCGCGATCCTCGTCAGCGGTTGGCGGATACGCCACCTTCCTGGATCAGGCGGCCCGTTTCGAAGCGGTCGAGGGACAAACGCGTCGCCAGCGGGTGCGGTTCTCCGGTGGCGATGAGATGGGCGAAGGTGAGGGCCGCGGCCGGCGTGGTCTTGAAGCCGCCCGAGCCGGCCACATCGATGTAGAAGCCGTCCACCGCGGTTTTCGAGATTATCGGGCTGCCGTCGTAGGGCATGTCCAGCATGCCTGCCCAGTGGCGAAGCAGTTTCAGGCGACGGAAGCTCGGGAACACCTCGAGCATGGCGGCAGTGCCGTCTTCGACGATTGAGAAGGTGCCGCGTTGAGCATAGGAAGGATAGGGATCACAGCCCTGGCCGATCACGATTTCACCCTTGTCCGACTGCATGAGGTAGGTGCCGTGGTAACTGCGGATGACGACGATCTCGTCGAGAACCGGTTTGACCGGCTCCGACACCCAGGCCTGCAGCGGCTGGGTGACGATTGGAAGGCGTATGCCGGCCATGGCGGCGACCACGCTGCCGTGGCCGGCGACCGCCATGCCCACGCGGGGTGCGGCGATGAACCCGCGCGTGGTATCGACGCCGATCACATGGCCGCCGTCGCGCCGGATTCCTGTAACCTCGCAGTTCTGGATGATGTCCACGCCTCGGGCGTCGGCCGCGCGGGCGAAGCCCCAGGCGACGGCGTCGTGGCGGACCATGGTCGCACGCGGCTGGTATACGGCGCCGACGATCGGCAGGCGCATGTCCGCGGGGGGATCGAAGATCGGCACACGGCGTCGGACCTCCGCGAGGTCCATCATGCGGTATTCCACGCCGTACACGCTCATGGTGCTCGCCATCTGCAGGGCGATGCGTTTCACCGCGGAACTCTGGATGAAGGTGATCATGCCTCGTCGGCTGACCATCAGGTTGAAATTGAGTTCGCGGCTGAGCTGGTGGTACAGGTCCAGGGAAAACTCGTGGAACGGGACGCTTTCCTCGCGAAGAAAGTTCGAGCGCACCGTCATGGTGTTGCGGCCGGTGTTGCCGCCGCCGAGCCAGCCCTTCTCCAGCACGGCGACATTGCAGATTCCGTGGTTACGCGCCAGGTAGTAGGCCGTGCCGAGCCCGTGTCCGCCTGCGCCGATGATGACGGCATCGTACTGGCGGCGCGGCTCGGGGCTGCGCCACAGCTTCTCCCAGTTGCGATGGCCGGTTGCGGCGTTCCTGGCCAGGGCCAGGAAGGAGAATCGCTTCACGACGGGTATCGAGGCGACAAGGAGTTAAATAAGAGGAAAGTAAGTTTCACGTGATTATAGATCCGCTCCGGCGCCTGTCAACCGGCTGCGCGGCCGCGCCTTGCTCCACCCGACACGGCGTCGGCGCGGATGCAGAGGAAGCGAACTGGAAGGCGGATGAGTTTCTCCGGACCGTTGTGGGTGTCGGCGTCGTACATCAGCGAGTCGCCGCGCTTGAGACGGTACACCTCGTTGCCACAGCGAAAATCCATCTCGCCGTCCTGAACGTGGACGAACCAGACCCCGGAATCCCGGTTGTACGGGAAGACGTCGGTTTTTCGCTTCAACTCGACGAGGTACGGCCGCATGTCGACCCCGGGATTGACGACATGCCCGAGCAGCCGGAACTCGTGACTGGCGGACGGTCCCTGGCGTGAGATCCTCACGCCTTCCCCGGCGCGGACGAAACTGACGTCGCTGCGCGGTTCGGCGTCGCGAAACAACGCGGCGACCGATACCGAGAAAACGTCGGCAAGCGATTTCAGCGTCGACAGCGAAGGAGCCGCAAGGCCGTTCTCGAGCTTGGACAACATGGCCTGGGACAAGCCCGTCCGGGCGGCCAGCTCCTTGATGGTCATCCGTTGCCGTGCGCGCAGCGCCTTGATCCTGGCGCCCACGACGGCCTCGAGTTCGACGGCGTCGCCCTCGGCGTCGTCGTCTGCCTTGTCGGAGGTGATCATGGGGTCTCCCGTTAGGGTGCGATGTGCCGGCGCCGGCCATCGCTCCCGTTCGTGGCTGAGCCCCTAGTCTACCGCCCTTGCCGCTTCCTCGAACATTGACAGCGGTGATTCGAATATCCCGCCGCCGATGCGCCCGGCCGTGCCTTCCCGATCCAGTATGCCCAGACTCACCACGGGCGAGCGCCCGGTGACGGCGCAGGCTCGTGCGGTAAGACCGACGGCCAGTTGGAGCGTCCCGAAGGCTGGGTGGATGCGAGATAGCAGCAACCCGGGAAGCGCGAGTCCGTCCGCAGGCATGAACTCCCCCATCGCTTCCTGTTGCACGGGCGCGTGTCGTATCGCCATGGCGCCAAATCCCATGGCATCCACGATAGCGCTGTCGCCGACTGCACCCAGGGCCCGGTCCGGACCGACTCCCTCGTCAAGGCGACCCCGGGGCGGCGTTGCGTCGCGCGTGAACCAGTGTCCGGGCATGCCGGCAACCTGGATTCCCGTGCGCGTTCCGTTGGCGCCCGCGGCGATCACGAGACTGCTGTTGCCGGTGCCGCGAGCCGCGATCGCCATGCACTTGCAGGCCGCCATCCAGGGATTGAGGAAGAAGCCCGGTCCGTCGCCCAGGAACTCCAGGGCCGCAGCGCCGTGCGGTGCGCCTTGCAGTGATTCCCGCAGCTGTTCGACGACGAGACCGGTTGCCGCGACCGTGCGCCCGTGGCAGTCGTCTCCGCGCGACAGCGCCTCGCGGGCGATGTCGATCAGGTCGAGCGGCCGGTCGAGAACTTGTTCCAGTGTCGGCGCCAGCGTGCCGTGAAGCCATCGCAGGTGGGCGAGGGCGGCGTCGCTGCACAGGCCGAGTCGCGGTGCCGGACCGTTGCCGCCGTTGATCGGCGCGTACGAGCGAAGCTCCGGGTGGTGCGCATCCTCGACCACGTGCAGTCGCATGGACGCCGAGACGACCGCCGCGAGCGGCGTCACGACATCGTGGTTCTGGGCAGGCTCGAGACGGATCTCGCCGCGCAGGATGAGTTGTTCCGCATCTTCGAAATCGGCGGCGATGCCCTCGAACACCGCGCAGACGCGCGCGGAGTTGAGGATGGGTCGGCTGACGGCACGTGGCTCGTCGAAGGCCGGACCGGCGTGAAGCAGGGTGCGGTGATCGATTCCGGTGACGGTCGCCGCATTCGCCATGTGCGACCACAGCGGACGCACCGCGAGCACGTCGTCGATCGCCTTCTCGTCGGCGGGGTGACAGTTGATAGTCATGTCAGTCATCGACCGGGCGTATCCAGGTCTCGGAGAAGTACAGGAACGCGGTGGTGGTCCTGATACCTGCCTGTTCGCGAGTCGCCGGCCTGCCCGGAAGGCGGCGGCCATTGATGGTGATGGACGGATCCGTCGACTCGATCAGGAGAGAGTAAAGTTCGTCCTCGCCGGCGCCGGTCAGCTCGCGCGGCAATTCGAGGGCGATCGGCCTGCCGAGTCCGTCCCAGGCAAGTTCGATGTCCACACCCTCGGCGTTCACGGTCTCGCTGTAGCGGCTGCGAGGGTCTCCGGAGGCGCCGCCTCCGGTCATCGGCAGGAAGACCGCGGCGAGTCGACCGGGCAGGTCGGCGAATGCCGGCAGCTTGCCGATGAATGACTCCATCAGGTAGTCGGCCAGGGGGCGATTGTCGGCAATGACGGCGTTGACCGCCGTTGGAGGCCCGACGCGTTCATTGGGCCGCTCGAGAATCAGCAGTACTGTACCGCGCCCCGCAGGGGAATGCGCGATGCGGAAGAACAGCGCAATTGCCGTGAACGGTCCGTCGGGGTCTTCCTTAAGCAGTATGCCCGGGTTCTCGCCGGTCCATACCACCTGGCCGGGATGGATGGGGTTCGCAAGGGGCATGCGTGGTCCTCGATCAGTTCGCGGGTGACACCCAGGTTTCCGACAGGGCGATGAACGCCGTGCTCATGCGCCGACCGAAGAAAATCCGGTCCGTCACCCGGCCGTCAAGCGCCTGGTCGTTCATCAACACGGAAGCGCCGCCGGCTTCAAGGAACACGCTGTACATGTCGTGCCGGCCGGTCGCGCAGTGCTCGGGTCCGACCTCGACCGCGAACGGCGCTCCGAGTTCGCGCCATCGGAGCGTCAACTCGAGGTTGGATGCGGCCGCCGTGTGCTGCCAGCAGGTCGCCATGTCTCCTGCCTCGCGAAACGATCCCGAGGAATAGCGCGTCATGGCGCCGAGGCCTGGCTGTCCGCGGAATGACGGAAACAAGGAGACGAAGTCCCTTACCAGGTACTCGGCGAGCACGGCGTTGTCGGTGATGCAGGCATTGCGGGCCCGCGGGTAGCCCTCGGCCCGGGCGGGGTCGCCGAGCATGATCATCACGCGACCGCGGCCGTGAGGCGAATACACCACGTTGAAGTACGCCGCGAGGCAGGTCCAGGGCCCGTCGGCGCTTTCTCGCAGGTAGATGGCGGGGTTGTCGCCGGACCATTCGACATTTCCGGGATTGACGGGTATGCGTTGTGTCATGTGGTTTCCTGTTGTCGTCGGCGGATTGCCGTGCCCGTGTCCGCCCTAGGTCCTGCCGCGGCTTGCTCGCCGAGTATCGTGGCATTGGCCGGGTGCCAGCCGATTCGCACCGTGATACCCGCATCCCGCGGCGCCTCGTGCGGGCGAGTCTCGACAACGACAGGCTTGTCGAAGCCGATATCCACGTAAATTCGCGTGATGTTGCCGGCGAACGTTCGCTGGGCCACGGTACCGTCGATGACGTTCAGGCCGTCTGCGTTTTCGCCGGATTGTAGCAATCGAAGCTGCTCGGGTCGTACGGCGATTACGACGCGGTCGCCCTCCGCCGCATCGGCGCCGGCCAGGTGGACAGTTCGTCCGGCGGTGCGGGCGGCAAGCAGCTCGCCGTCGGCGCCGAGTACGGTGGCCTCGAGCAGGTTGATCTGACCGACGAAATCGGCCACGAATCGGGTACGCGGGTGGTCGTAGATTTCCTCGGCCGACCCCGTCTGCTCGATCCGGCCCATGTTCATGACCACGATCCGGTCGGACATGTTCATGGCTTCCGTCTGATCGTGGGTGACGTATACCGTGGTGATGCCGAGTTCCTGTTGTATGCGCCGCAGTTCGATCTGAAGCGCCTCGCGGAGCTTGAGGTCGAGCGCGCCGAGCGGCTCGTCCATCAGCAGAACCCGCGGCGGGTAGGCCACGGCGCGTGCCACGGCGATGCGCTGCTGCTGGCCGCCACTGACCTCGGCGGGGTAGCGGTTGGCGACATGGGGCAGTCGTACCAGTTCGAGAAGCTCGGCCACCCGCGCGTCGATCTCGGCCTTCGGATAGCGCCGCTCCTTCAGGCCGAAACCGATGTTCTCGCCGATGGTCATGTGCGGAAACAGGGCGTAGTCCTGGAAAACCATCCCGATTTCCCGGTGCTGTGGTGCCACCCGCGTCACGTCCTCGTCGCCGAGTAGTATGGTGCCCTGCGTAGGCTGAATGAAGCCGGCGATCAGACGCAGGGTCGTCGTCTTGCCGCACCCTGACGGGCCGAGAAGGGTCAGGAACTCGCCTTCGCGGATCTCGAGATCGAGTTCGTGCAGCGCGGTGAAGTCGCCGAAGCGCTTCGCCACGCCGCTCAGCAGTACTCTCGACATGAATTGGAACCGACCTTGGATTCGACGGAAAGAACATCGCCGCCGGCCACGGGCGGCCGGCGGCGGAAGATGGCGCCGGGATGATCCGGTGCGAGGATTCTCTCAACTACTGGGAGACCGATCGGTTCCAGCGGTCGATCCAGTTTGAGATGTCGGCCTTCGAATAGTCCAACCGAAGCTGCCTGGCGATGTCGTTCGGGTCGAGCTGTACCATCTCGACCAGGACGGGGTCGTCCTTCATGCGCTCGATGGCGGTCTTGTTGACCGGCACTACGCCGCGGCTGGTGGCGAACTCGAACTGGTAGTCGGGGTCGAGATACTCGTTGAGAAACCAATGGGCCGCCTCGGCGTTCTCGCTGTTCTTCATGATCACGAGCCATCCGTACTTGTGCACACCGGTGTGCTCGTCGTTGATTCGCGGGTGAACCGCGCCCACGTTGACGCCGGCGTTGAGGGTGCGTACGCACCATCCCGTATGCATCACCGCGGCGTAGACATCGCCGGACTGGAACTGGGTGACAACCTCGCCGCCGGCGGACCAGAACTTCAGTGCGTCGAGTTTGCGAATCAGTTCCAGCCCGGGATCGACGTTGGTTTCGTCGCCGCCGGCAGCGTAGGTCATGGCCCCCAGTCCGGCCAGCCCGCCGCCGGAACTGATGTCGGGAATCGAGATGCGGCCGGCCAGCTTCTCATTGGCGAGATCGAGATAGGTGCTCGGAGGTTCGAGACCGAGTTCGGCGAACTTGTCCTTGTTGTAGCAGATGCCTTCCTGGGTGTGCCACGACGCGATCCGCCAGGAGTTGTACTGCCACTCGTCGAGTGAGGCCGCGTTGGGTATCCTGGAAACGTCGATCTGCTGAATGAACTCGTTCGTTTCGAAGAAGTCCTTCTCCTGGGCGTCGAGTACTTCCATGACGTCGAACGGGGCTCGTCCGCGCGCGGCGATCACCTTGGCGAGATTCGCCTGGGGGCTTCCCGTGACATACTCGATGCGACCGCCGAGTGCTTCGAACTTCGGCGCGATGCGGCTGTCTATTGTGTCCTTCCAGGCGCCGCCCCAGGTGGCGACCGTCAGCGTCACGCCGTCGAATTGTCCGCCCGACGCGGTCGCCGCGTATGTCAGCGTCAGCGCGGCAATGGCACCGACCGCGGTGTGCCTGATTGTCTTTTTTGCATTGTTCATCGCTTGTTGTCCTCCACAGTATGGTATCCAGGGAAGTGCGTCGACCTAGTGCCCCCCCGATCTCAGCAGGTTGTCCAGGCCGACGAGTTTCTGCATGCCGAGAAGCGCAAGCAGGCAGAAGAAGATGACCAGGGTCGCCGACGCCAGGATGCTCGGGCTGAAGTCGTTCTCCAGGCCGTAGAAGAGCTCCACCGGGTAGGTGACGAAACCCGGTGCGGTCAGGAAGATCGATATCGGGACGTCGCCGAACGAAACCATGAACGCGTACAGCGCGCCGGCGTAGACGCCGGGCATGATCACCGGCAGCGTAACGCGTCGAAACGTGCTCCAGCGGCCGGCGCCGAGTATCAAGGCGGCTTCCTCGAG
>CBFGVH010000134.1:0-8319 GCA_965652415.1 uncultured Gammaproteobacteria bacterium
GAAGTCCATGTCCGCCCAGACCCTGTACGACAAACTCTGGACGAGCCACGTGGTGCGCGAAGATGACGACGGCACCGCGTTGCTCTATATCGACCGCCACCTCGTCCACGAGGTGACCTCGCCCCAGGCCTTCGACGGCCTGCGCGCGGCCGGCCGGCCGCTGTGGCGGCTCGCCTGCAACCTGGCGGTGGCCGACCACAACGTGCCGACCACCAGCCGCGAGGCCGGCATCGCCGACCCGGTGTCGCGCCTGCAGGTCGAAACCCTCGATGCCAACTGCCGCGAGTTCGGCCTGACCGAGTTCGACATGCTCGACCCGCGCCAGGGCATCGTGCACGTGATCGGTCCCGAGCAAGGGGCCACGCTTCCCGGCATGACCGTGGTGTGCGGCGACTCCCACACCTCGACCCACGGCGCACTCGGCGCGCTGGCCTTCGGCATCGGCACCTCCGACGTCGAGCACGTGATGGCAACCCAGTGCGTGCTGTTTCGCAAGGCGCGGAACATGCGCATCACCATCGACGGCGTGCTGCCGGCGGGGGTGACCGGCAAGGATCTCGTGCTTGCCATCATCGGCCGCATCGGCACCGCCGGCGGCACCGGCTGCGCCATCGAGTTCGCCGGCGAGGCGGTGCGCGCCATGTCCATGGAGCAGCGCATGACCATGTGCAACATGGCCATCGAGGCCGGCGCGCGCTGCGGCCTGGTAGCGGTGGACGACGTGACCATCGAGTACGTCAAGGGCCGTCCCTTCGCGCCGAAGGGCGAGCTGTGGGACATGGCGGTCGACAACTGGCGCACACTCGTGTCGGATCCCGACGCCGTGTTCGACCACGAGCTCGTCATCGACGCCTCGTCCCTCAAGCCCCAGGTCACCTGGGGCACCTCGCCGGAAATGGTGGTGGCGGTCGACGGCACGGTGCCGGACCCGGACAGCATCGACGACCCGGCCCGCCGCGACGGCTACCGTCGCGCGCTCGCCTACATGGACCTCGCTCCCGGCACGGCCATTCGCGACATCGCCCCGGACAAGGTGTTCATCGGCTCGTGCACCAACAGTCGCATCGAGGACCTGCGGGCGGCGGCGGCGGTCGCGAAGGGGCAAAAGGTGGCCGACAACATCCGCCTCGCCATGGTGGTGCCTGGCTCCGGGCTGGTGAAGAAGCAGGCCGAGGAGGAGGGCCTCGACCGCATCTTCACCGAGGCGGGCTTCCAGTGGCGCGAGCCCGGGTGCTCCATGTGCCTGGCGATGAACGCCGATCGGCTGGAACCCGGCGAGCGCTGCGCCTCGACGTCGAACCGCAATTTCGAGGGGCGCCAGGGTTACGGCGGCCGCACCCACCTGGTGTCGCCGGCCATGGCGGCCGCGGCCGCGGTGCACGGGCATTTTGTCGATATCACCGAGATCTGACGGAGTCATCATGCAACCGCTGGTCACCGTAACGGGCGTGGTCGCACCGCTCGACCGCTCCAACGTCGATACCGACGCCATCATTCCCAAGCAGTACCTGAAGTCGATTCACAAGTTCGGCTTCGGCGACAACCTGTTCGACGCCTGGCGCTACCTCGACAGCGGCGAGCCGGGCCAGGATCATTCGAAGCGACCGAAGAACCCCGACTTCGTCCTCAACCGGCCGCGCTACGCCGACGCGACGATCCTGCTGGCGCGCGCCAACTTCGGCTGCGGCTCGTCGCGCGAGCACGCCGCGTGGGCGTTTCGCGACTACGGCATCCGCGTCATCATCGCGCCGTCGTTCGCCGACATCTTCTACGGCAACGCGCTGAAGAACGGGCTGTTGCCGGTGGTGCTCGACGAACCGGTGGTCGACCACCTGTTCAGCGAGGTCGAGGCGAACGAAGGGTACTCTCTCACGGTCGACCTGCCGGCGCAGACCGTCACCGAGCCGGGCGGCGCCGGCCACGGCTTCGCCATCGACCCGTATCGCAAGCACTGCCTGGTCAACGGACTCGACGACATCGGCATCACCCTGCAGCACGCCGGGGAAATCAGCGCCTACGAGAAGCGGCGCGCCGCCGAGGCGCCGTGGCTGTTCCAGGACCTCGCGCGATAGTCGCAACGGGTATCGTTCATGCACAGGATCCTCATCCTCCCCGGGGATGGCATCGGACCCGAGGTCACCCGGGTCGCGCGCGACGTGCTGAATACATTCGCCGATCGGGGCGAACTCGATATTTCCATCGACGAGGGCCTCATCGGCGGCGCCTCCATCGACGCCCACGGCGTGCCGCTGACTGACGACGTCGTGACGCGGGCCCGGGCGGCGGACGCGGTGCTGCTCGGCGCCGTCGGCGGTCCGAAGTGGGAGTCGCTCGAGCGCGACCTGCGTCCCGAGCGCGGGTTGCTCAGGATTCGCGCCGAGCTGGGCCTGTTCGCCAACCTGCGCCCGGCCATCCTCTATCCGCAGCTCGCCGGCGCCTCGTCGCTGCGTTCCGAACTCGTTGCCGGGCTCGACCTGATGATCGTGCGCGAGCTCACCGGCGGCATTTATTTCGGCAAGCCGCGCGGGATCGAGACCGGCGAGGACGGCGAGCGGCGCGGCTTCAACACCCTCGTCTACAGCGAGTCGGAAATCCGGCGCATCGCCCGCGTGGCGTTCGACGTCGCCATGCGGCGCGACCGCCGGGTGGTATCGGTGGACAAGGCCAACGTGCTGGAGTCGAGCGAGCTGTGGCGCGAGGTGATGGAGGCGACCGCGCGCGACTACCCGGAGGTGGCGCTGTCGCACATGTATGTCGACAACGCCGCCATGCAGCTGGTTCGCGCGCCTAAGCAGTTCGACGTCGTCGTCACCGGCAACCTTTTCGGCGACATTCTCTCCGACGCCGCCGCCATGCTGACCGGCTCCATCGGCATGTTGCCGTCGGCATCGCTCAACGCCGAGGCGCGCGGCCTGTACGAGCCGATCCACGGATCCGCACCCGATATCGCGGGACAGGATCGCGCCAACCCGATGGCCGCCGTGCTCTCGGTGTCCATGATGCTCAGGCACAGCATCGGCCGCGGAGATCTTGCGGATCGCGTCGACGCGGCCGTGGCCCGCGTACTGGACGAGGGATTGCGCACCGCCGACATCGCCGCCGCCGGGGAGGCCGTGGCGGGAACACGGGAAATCGGCCGCCGCCTGGTCGATATCCTGCGCTCGTTGGCGTCCTGACGGGTCCGTGTCGTCAGTCGTTATTGCCTTTGTCTATGAAATTCCTCGATTTATTGACAAACGGCAAACAACCCGATTGAATAGACTGAATTGGCGATAGCCGGAAGGGTTTCGTACGCGTCCGAAAATCCCGCCGCCTATCGACTGTTTCGCGACACAACCGGGTGACGTTCGACGATCGAGATGATTCTGGGATCGAAGTGTCGGCCAGCGATTCGCCGGATGTCGGGGCCCGCGGGCGCTGCGGCAGGCTGCACAGGCGGTCATTCACCGCGCCAACGGCCGCGGCGCGCTTATAATCGGTCGACGGGAGGACTCCCAACGCCTTCGTACGGCGGCGGCGTCATGCTTCGCGCCGTTCAACATCTGTTCCGATCGCCACCAACCAACGCCACCTGCGGAAATACCTGCCCGTGAAAATACTCGGAACTTTCCTGTTGCTGGCGAGCCTCGTGGTCACGACCAACGTGCACGCCGTCGGTCTCGGGAAGATGCGGATCCTGTCGGCGCTCGACCAGCCGCTCGAGGCCGAGATCGAACTGCTGTCGACCACGGCGGCCGAGTTGAATACTCACGAGGTCGGGTTGGCCTCGCGCTCGGACTTCACCCGGGCCGGTGTGGAGTACAAGCCGGTACTCCAGGACATCCAGTTCGAAACCCTGGTCCGCGACAACGGTGAGGTGTATGTCCGGTTGACCACCGACAACCCGGTGACAGACCCGTTTCTGCACGTGCTGGTTGCGTTCGAGTGGTTCGGGGGCCGGCTGATTCGCGAGTACACCGCGCTGCTCGATCCGCCGTTGTATGCCCAGGGCCGCCCGGCCTCGGTGAGCAGTCCGCGCATCGTCGGTGAAGCGCCGCGCCCCGCGGCTTCGGGCCGGGTGGAGCAGGTAACCGGCGGCGCACCGTCGCCGGAGCGCCCCGCGCCGCGGCCCGTGGCGGATGGTCAGCTCTATGGCCCGATAGCGCGCGGGGAGACGCTTTCCGACATCGTCTCGCGCTTGGACCTGCCGCCCGGGGTCGACGAATTCCAGGCGATGATCGCGATGCTGCAGCGAAATCCGGAAGCGTTCATTTTCGGCAACATCAACCTCGTCAAGGAAGGTTCGACCGTCGTGCTGCCGACGGCCCAGGAGATGGCCTCGATCTCCAGGGTCATGGCGAGTGCCGAGTACACCAAGCACCTGAACAGTTGGCTCGCCTATCGCGGCCGAGTCGCCGGCGCCCAACTCGCCGGCACGACGGGCGCGCGTCCCACGCCGCTGCCCCGGGCTCAGGGCGAAACCGCGCCGACGCCGCTCGCCGAGGCCGGCCAGGAGGCCGGCGCGGGGGTTTCCTCCGGCCTGTCCGAGGATGTGCTTCGAATCATCGGTGCCGGCGAAGACTCGTCTGCTGCCGCCGGGACCGCCGCGGGCGGCGACAGCGACGAAGTCGGCGAGCTGAGATCGCAGCTCGCGATGATGGAAGAGTCGTTGTTGTCCACGGAACTGGAGAACCGCGAACTGCGCGAACGGCTCGCCGCGCTCGAAGAGCAGATCCGGGAGACGAACCGTTTGCTCCGTGTGCAGAACGCCGGGCTTGCCATGGCCGAGCAGGAGGCGGCGAGCGCCGGCGGCGAGCCGGCCGCGGCCGGCTCGACCCCGGATTCGGGCGAATCGGCCGAGGCAACCACCGCCGCCGACGGTTCGGCCTCACAGGTGCGGGTGACGAGTTCGGATTCCATGTTCGCCTCGCTCAGGAACCTCGCCCAGGGCGACCTTCTCTGGCAGTTGCTGCTCGCCCTGGCCGGCATCGTGCTTCTGATCGGTCTCATCGTCGCCGTTCGGCGGCGCCGTTCCTATGCCGAGTTCGAGGAGACCATGACCACCGGCGGCAGCTACGACCTGAGGACGCAGTCGACCGCCTACAGCAACGTGGCGCCGGTGGACTCGACCCAGCACACGCGCACGTCGCAGCGCGGCGACAGCCAGCAAAGCGGCGGCAGCCTGCTGCAGTCGTCGTTCATGACGGAAATGGGTGCTCCAGGGATGGGCACCATGCAGACGGACGAAGTCGACCCGGTGGCCGAGGCCGAGGTCTACATGGCGTACGGACGCGACCAGCAGGCCATGGAGGTGTTGCAGGAGGCCATACGCCGCGATCCTTCGCGCAGCGAGCTGAAGATCAAGCTGCTCGAGGTCTATCAGAAGCGCAAGGATGTGCGCGCCTTCGAGTCGCTCGCCGAGGAGCTGTACCCGGTGATCGGCAAGGACCCGAACCGCTGGTCGCGGGTAACGGAGATGGGGCGCCGGGTGGCGCCGCGTCATCCCCTGTTCGCGGCTGCGCCGGGCGGATACAGCACCGCAGCGGACAGCGCCATGGCGACCGGCCATGCCCGCGACGCGGTCGACCGGGACACGGGCGGCCTCGACCTCATCAGCGCGCCGTTCACCCGGCCCGAGCCCCCGGCTCCGGGTCGACGCGAAGCCGGCGCCGATTCGGGCCCCCTGGACCTCGAGTCCGCGGGCGCGAACTTCGAACTCGACGAGACGCTGCCGGGGCGGACCGCGGACGTCCGGGGTGACGGCGGCGGCAGCGAGTCGGAGCCCATCGACCTGCCGTACGACATCCGCGTACAGGGAACGCCCGTATCGTCGGCCGACGCGCCGGCGGAGCTGGACCGCGGCACTTCAGAGATGGACGACTTCAAGGCCAGCGAGATCGCGACCAAGCTGGATCTCGCCCGCGCCTACCTCGAGATGGGCGACAAGGACGCCGCGCGCGGATTCATCGACGAAGTGCTCAAGGAAGGCAACGAGGCCCAGCGCAAACAGGCTTCGGATCTGGCCGCGGGCATCTGAGCGGCTGCGGCCGGGGCGTGGCGGCGAGTACCGCGGGGCGATTCGGCCGTCGGTCGGATCAGCGGGTACGCAGCCCGGCAGCCAGTGAATCGACGAAGCCGCTCACCTTCTCCACGAGGTCGCCCGAGGGCCGACCGTTGTCATCGAGGCTGCCGGCAACGAGGTTGACCACCGCCGATCCCACCACCACGGCATCGGCCACGGCGCCGACCTCGGCGACCTGTTCGGGCGTGCGGATCCCGAAACCGACTGCCACCGGCAACTTCGTGTGCCGTTTCAGTCGCGCCACCGCGCGGCCGATCTCCTCGCCGGCGGCGGAGCGGGTCCCGGTGACACCCAGAACGGAAACGTAGTAGACGAAGCCGCTCGTGTTGGTGAGCACCTTGGGCAGGCGCGCGTCGTCGGTGGTCGGGGTGGCAAGCCTGATCCAGTGGATGCCGCGCGCCATGGCCGGGTGACACAACTCGTCGTCCTCCTCGGCGGGCAGGTCGACGATGATCAGCCCGTCGACGCCGGCCTCGACGGCTTCGTCGAGAAACGCCTCGGGTCCGAAGTGGTAGATGGGGTTGTAGTAGCCCATCAGTATGATCGGTGTCGTGTCGTCGCCGCGGCGGTAGTCGCGCACCTGGGCGAGGGTCTTGCGCAGCGTCATCCCCGACGCCAGCGCGCGCTGGCTCGCGGCCTGGATGGCGGGCCCGTCGGCCATGGGGTCGGAGAACGGCATGCCGAGCTCGATGATGTCGGCCCCGGCCGCGGCCAGCGAACTGAATACGCGGTAGCCGGTATCCGGATCAGGGTCGCCGGCTGTGACGAACGTGACCAGGCCCGCGCGTCCCGCCTCACGCAGTTCGGCGAAGCGGCGCTCGAGCCGCGTGGGCGTGGCGGCGGCGCTCATAGCTTGACTCCCAGGGCATTGGCGACTGTGAACACGTCCTTGTCACCGCGGCCGCACAGGTTCATGACGATGATCTTGTCGCCCTCGAGGGTGGGTGCCAGCTTGCGCACCCAGGCGAGTGCGTGGGCCGGCTCGAGCGCGGGGATGATGCCCTCCGTGCGGCAGCACAGCTTGAACGCTTCGAGCGCTTCGGCATCGGTGATCGACACGTAGTTGACCCTGCCGACATCGTGCAGCCAGCTGTGCTCGGGCCCGATGCCGGGATAATCGAGTCCGGCGGAGATCGAATGGGCGTCGAGGATCTGGCCGTCGTCGTTCTGCAGCAGGTAGGTTCGGTTGCCGTGCAGCACCCCCGGGGCGCCGCCGGTCAGCGAGGCGGCATGGCGGCCCGTTTCGACGCCGTCGCCGGCAGCCTCGACGCCGTAGATCTCGATGCCTTCGTCGTCGAGAAACGGGTGGAACAGGCCCATGGCGTTGGAGCCGCCACCGATACAGGCCACCAGCGCATCGGGCAGGCGGCCCTCGGCGCGCATGATCTGCTCGCGGGTCTCCCTGCCGATCACCGACTGGAAATCGCGCACCATGGCGGGGTAGGGATGCGGGCCCGCCACCGTGCCGATGATGTAGAACGTGTCCTCGACATTGGCCACCCAGTCCCTGAGCGCCTCGTTCATGGCGTCCTTCAGGGTGGCCGTGCCGCTGGTCACCGGCACCACCTCGGCGCCGAGCAGCTTCATGCGAAACACGTTGGGCGCCTGGCGCTCGATGTCGGTGGCGCCCATGTAGACCACGCAGGGCAGATCGAACAGGGCGCACACCGTGGCGGTGGCCACGCCGTGCTGGCCGGCGCCGGTCTCGGCGATGATGCGCGTCTTGCCCATCCGGCGGGCCAGCAGGATCTGACCGAGCGTGTTGTTGATCTTGTGGGCGCCGGTGTGATTGAGCTCGTCGCGCTTGAAGTACACCCTGGCGCCGCCGAGCTCCTCCGACAGGCGCCTGGCATGGTACAGCGGGCTCGGGCGCCCGATGTAGTGCTCTGCGTAGTAGTCGAATTCGCGGGTGAACGTTTCATCGCCCCGGGCCGCGTCCCAGGCGCGCTCGACCTCCAGAATCAGCGGCATCAGGGTCTCGGCGACGAACCGTCCGCCGAATATGCCGAAGTGGCCGGATTCGTCCGGACCGCTGCGGTAGGATTCGGGCTTGTGCATGGAAATACTCGATCAAGGGTATGGCCCGGGGCGGGCCCGGTTGCCGGCGCGGGCGACGGGTCGTCGTGGGAACGCCCGGGCAGGCGAATCGTTTACAATCGGCCGCCGTCGCGAGCTTCACCGCATCGACGGTGCCAGGCTCCGAGGCTCGATCCGGCTTGCCCGATGCGCCCTCGTTCGCTGCGCCGGACGAGGCGCCG
>CBFGVH010000135.1:0-8261 GCA_965652415.1 uncultured Gammaproteobacteria bacterium
ACGCCGGTCGGGCACTCGCGCCGGCAGGCCTTGCACGACACGCACAGCTTCAGCGTCTGGGCCATGGCGTCCGAGGTGAAGGCGTCCTCGCCGAGTTGACCGGAGATCGCGAGGCGCAGGGTGTTGGCGCGGCCGCGGGTGACGTCCCGCTCGTCGCGCGTGACCCGGTAAGACGGGCACATGGCGCCGCCGGCCAGCTTGCGGCAGGCGCCGTTGTTGTTGCACATCTCCACCGCGCCCTGGAAGCCGCCGCCGGCGCCGGGATGGCCGGACCAATCGAGCACGGTCTTCACCTCCGGCACGTGGTAGTCGGGCGGATAGCGGAACAGGGTGCGCTCGTCCATCTTCGGCGGATCGACGATCTTTCCGGGGTTCAGCAAACCCTGCGGGTCGAACAGGCGCTTGACCTCGCGGAAGTTGTCCACCATGCGACGTCCGAACATCGCCTCGTGAAACTCCGAGCGGCACAGACCGTCGCCGTGTTCGCCGGAGTGCGAGCCCTTGTACTCGCGCACCATCTCGAAGCATTCCTCGGCGATGGCGCGCATGGCGCGCACGTCCTCGTCGAGGCGCAGGTTGAGCACCGGCCGCACGTGCAGGCAGCCCACCGAGGCGTGCGCGTACCACGTGCCGCGGGTGCCGTGCCTGTGGAAGATGTCGGTCAGGCGCGCGGTGTACTCGGCGAGGTCCTCGAGGTCGACCGCGCAGTCCTCGACGAAGGAGATCGGCTTTCGGTCCTCCTTCATCGACATCATGATGTTGAGCCCGGCCTTTCGCACCTCGAATATCGCCGCCTGGAAGGCGGGCTCGACCGCCTCGACCACGCCGCCGCGCGATGCGGGGGGATTTTCGAAGGCGAAGCCGAGATCGCCCATCATCTCGTTCAGCGCGTCGAGGCGTCTGCGGTTCTCGGCCGGGTCGTCCTCGGCGAACTCCACAAGCAGCAGCGCGTCGGGTTCGCCGCGCACGAAGTCGTTCACGGTATCCCTGAACGCGCCGATCTCGCGCGCCAGCTCGATCATGGTGCGGTCGATGAGCTCCACCGCCACCGGGTCGAGGGTGACGAGGTGCCGGGCCGAGTCCATGGCGGCGTGGAAGGTGGGGAAGTGGCACACGCCGAGCAGCCTGTGCTTCGGCAATGGTGCGAGCTTCAGGTGCACTCGCTCGGACAGCGCGAGCGTGCCTTCGGAACCGACCAGAAGGTGGGCGAGGTTCACGTCCTCGCGCGGAGCACACAGGGCGTCGATGTTGTAGCCGCCGACCCGGCGCATCACCGTCGGGAAGCGCGCGGCGATCTCGTCCCTCTCGCGCGCACCGAGGGCGAGCAGGGCCTCGACCAGTCCGCGGTCCGGGTCCGACGTCTCGCCGGCCGGGCCGAAGCGCGCCCGCCGCCCGTCGATGGTCAGGGCGTCGATGGCGATCACGTTGTCGCGCATCAGGCCGTAGCGGATCGAGCGGCTGCCGCAGGAGTTGTTCGCCGCCATGCCGCCGATGGTGGCGCGCGAGGCGGTGGACACGTCCACCGGGAACCACAGGCCGTGGGGCCTGAGCCGGCGGTTGAGTTCGTCGAGCACGATGCCGGGTTCGACCACGCAGGTGCGCTCTTCGACGTCGAGTTCGAGCAGGCGGTCGAGGTGCCGGGTGTGGTCGATGACCACCGCGTGATTCACCGTCTGGCCGCACTGCGAGGTGCCCGCGCCGCGCGGCAGCACGGCAATGCCCTCGGTGCGCGCGGAGTCGAGGGTAAGCGCCACGTCGTCGGCGCTCGCCGGCACCACTACCGCGTGGGGCATCATCTGGTACATCGACGCGTCGGTGGCGTAACGGCCGCGGCTGAACACGTCGGTCAGGATTTCTCCAGCGATCCGGCCACTCAGCCGTCGTTCGAGAATCTCGCCGGGAATGCGCGTCATCGATTGGTTGACATCAAAATGAATTCATAATTCAATATTATCCTCAATAGACCAAAAGCGGCGCAAGCGACGCGCCGCGACGGGATCGTTCACCCATGCGCAAGGCCGGCCGTCACTTCCTGCAGATACCGGGTCCGTCCACGGTCCCCGATCGCATCCTGCGGGCAATGGATTTCCCCACCATGGATCACCGCGGGCCGGACTTCGGTGTTCTCGGCCGGCGCGTGCTGGAAGGCATGCAGTCGATCTTCCGCACCTCGGGTCCGGTGTTCATCTACCCGTCGTCGGGCACCGGGGCCTGGGAGGCGGCGCTGGCCAACGTCATCGCCCCCGGCGAGCGCGTGGTCATGGTCGAGACCGGCCACTTCGCCAGCCTCTGGACCCGCCTCGCGGCGCGCCTGGGCATCGATACGCAGACCATCGACACCGACTGGCGCCGCGGCGCCGACCCGAACGTGGTCGAGGATGCACTGAGGCGCGATACAGCCCATCGCATCAAGGCACTGTGCGTGGTGCACAACGAGACGTCCACCGGCGCGACGACCCGCATCGGCGAGGTGCGCGCGGCCATGGACGCCGCCGGCCACCCGGCCTTGCTCATGGTGGATACGATTTCGGGCCTGGCCTGCGCCGACTTCCGCTTCGACGAGTGGGGCGTGGACGTCGCCATCGCCGGCTCGCAGAAGGGGCTGATGCTGCCGCCGGGCCTCGGCTTCAACGCCGCGAGCGAGCGCGCCATCGAAGAATCGAAGCGCTCGGGCTGCCCGCGCTCGTACTGGTCGTGGGACGAGATGCTCGGTCCGAACGGCACCGGCTACTTCCCCTACACGCCGGCCACCAACCTGCTATACGGTCTCGCCGAGGCCATCGACATGCTGCACGAGGAAGGTCTCGAGCAGGTGTTCGAGCGTCACCTCCGTCACGGCGAGGCGACCCGGCGCGCGGTCGAGGCCTGGGGCCTCGAGGTGCAGTGTGTCGAGCCGCGAGACTACTCGCCGGTGCTGACCGGCGTGCGGCTTCCGGAGGGCCACGACGCCGACGGCTTTCGCGCGACGGTGCTCGAGCACTTCGACATGTCCCTCGGCAGCGGCCTCGGCCGCATCGCCGGCAAGATGTTCCGCATCGGCCATCTCGGCGATTTCAACGATCTCATGCTCATGGGCACGCTGTCGGGAGTCGAGATGGGCCTCGAGCTCGCGGGCGTGCCGCACCGGCAGGGCGGCGCCGCGCACGCCATGCGCTGCCTCTGCGACCAGGCCGCCGGCGCGACCGCCACGCAGAAGGCAAGGGCGCATGGCTGAGCCGGCCGGCAATTCACGCCTCGCCGTCGTCGCCAGGGGCGAAGGCGGGGAACTGTCGTCAGACTGATACACACCACGAGAGGAGGCACGAGATGAAACGCATCATCACGACGGTAATCGCCACGTCACTGCTCACGCTGTGGGCGAGCGCGGCAAACGCCCAACAGCTCGAACTCAGGTTCGGCCACGTGGGCAACCCCGGTTCCCTGTTCGCCGCATCCGCCGAGGAGTTCGCTCGCCGCGCCAACGAGAAGCTCGGCGACAAGGCGGTGGTACAGGTATTCGGCGCCTCGCAGCTCGGCAACGACACCGAACTGCTGCAGAAGCTCAAGCTCGGCCAGGTGCACTTCGCCCTGCCGTCGACGGTCATGTCGTCGGTGTCGCCGGAGTTCGGCGTGTTCGAGATGCCGTACATCATCAAGGACCGCGAGCACATGAAGCGCGTGATCGACTCCATCGGCGAGAGCGTGTTCCAGGCCGCCGCCAAGGCCAACGGCTATCGCATCCTCGCGTTCTGGGAGAACGGCTTCAGGCACATCACCAACAACGTGCGCCCGATCAACGTTCCCGATGACCTCAAGGGCGTGAAGCTGCGCACGCCCAAGGGCGAGTGGCGCGTGAAGATGTTCCAGGCCTACGGCGCCAACCCGACCCCGATGGCGTTCTCCGAGGTGTTCACCGCGCTGCAGACGAACGTCATCGACGGCCAGGAAAATCCCTACACCCAGATCCACAGCGCCAAGTTCCAGGAGGTGCAGAAGTACCTCTCGATCACCGGCCACGTGTATACCCCTGCCTATGCGCTGACTTCCGACGAGCACTTCGGCAAGCTGCCGCAGGACGTGCAGGACATCCTGCTCGAGACCGCCCAGGAAACCCAGGCGTACGTGTACGAGACCGCGGCCGCCATGGAGAACGACCTGCTCGAGGAGATCAAGAAAGCCGACATCGAGGTGAACGAGGCTGACAAGGACGCCTTCATCGCCGCCTCCGCGCCGATCTACGATGAGTTCGCGGCGTCGTTCGACGGCGGCGCCGAGCTGGTCGAGGCCGTGCGCGCGGTCGCCGACTGACCCACTTCGCCATGATGACGGCTGTCGCGGCTTGATGCGGCGGCAGCCGTCCCCCGCCGCGCGCGTTCGACGCGCGCGCCGTCCGGCCCGGTTCGCCGGCGGCGCGGCCGAGGAACTTCCTGCGCCCGGCGCGCGTTTCCTGTTCCGGGTTCGGCCCTGATGAAAAGAACGATCGAAGTCCTGCTCGAGTGGGTCCTCATCATCCTGATGGTCACGCTGACCGTCGTGGTCGTGGTTGCGGTGGGCTACCGCAAGATGGGCGCCTCGCTGTCGTGGTACGACGAGGTCGCCTCGGTGCTGCTCGCCTGGGTGACCTACTACGGCGCGGCGCTGGCCGCCCTGAAGCGCAAGCACATAGGCTTCGACAGCCTGCTGCTGGCCATCCCGATGCCGGCACGAATGTGGGCCGTGGCGCTATCCGAAGCGCTCGTGATCGGCTTCTTCCTGTTGCTGGCCTGGGCCGGCTGGGAGGTGCTGCAGGTGCTCGAGGGCATGCGGCTGATCAGCCTGAGATGGGTGCCGATCACCCTGACGCAGTCGGTCATCCCCATCGGTGCGGTACTGTTCATCGTCTGTGAGCTGCTGAGCCTGCCCGAGTACTGGCGCGCCACCGTTGCCGGCATCTCCTTCGAGCATGCCGAGATCGAGGAAGAGATCGAGAGGGCGAAGAACGCATGACCGTGCTCGTCATCTTCATCGCCCTGGTGGCGATGATATGCATCAACATGCCGATCGGCATCGCGCTGGCCGTGTCGGCGGTGCTCGGACTGCTCCTCACCGAGGGCGTGGGTTCGCTGGTGACGGTGGCGCTCGACATGTACGACGGCTCCACCAAGTTCTCGCTGATCGCCATCCCCATGTTCGTGCTGGCCGGCGCCATCATGAACGCCGGCGGCATCACCGACCGCCTGATCAACTTCGTCAGCGCACTGATCGGCTTCGTGCGCGGCGGCCTTGCCATGGTCAACATCGGCGTGTCGCTGTTCTTCGCCGAGATCTCGGGCTCGGCGGTGGCCGACGTGGCCGCGCTCGGTTCGGTGCTCATCCCGCAGATGAAGCGGCGCGGCTACTCCGCGGCATTCTCCGCGGCGGTGACGTCGTCGTCGGCGTCGCTCGCCATCATCATCCCGCCGTCGATCCCGATGATCCTCTATGCCGTGTCGGCCAACACCAGCGTTGAGCAGCTGTTCGTGGCCGGCTTCGTGCCGGGCATCCTCGGCGCCGCAGGATTGATGGGTGTGGCCTACATCTTCGCGCGGCGCTACAACCTGCCGGTGGAGGAGGCGTTCAACTGGCCGCAGCTCAAGCGCACGTTCATCGCCGCGCTGCCCGCCTTCTCGCTGCCGGTCATCATTCTCGGCGGCATCTTCGGCGGCTTCGTCACCGCGACCGAGGCGGCGGGACTGGCGGTGGCGGCGGCGCTGCTGGTGGGGTTGTGGTACCGCCAGGTCGACCTCAAGCACCTCAAGCGCGCCATGCTCGACGGCGGCATGCAGACCGCGGTGGTGATGATCCTGGTGGCGGCTTCGGTGCTGATGGGCGGCTTTTTGACCCGCGCCCAGATTCCGCAGGAGCTGGCCCAGCAGATGATGAGCCTGACCGACAACAAGTACGTCATCCTGCTCATCCTCAACGTCTTCTTCCTGGTCATCGGGTTCTTCCTGCACTCGGCGGCCGCCATCATCCTGGTGGTGCCGATCGTCATCCCGCTGATCAACCAGGTCGGCATCGACCCCGTGCACTTCGGCCTGATCGTCACCCTCAACCTCGCCATCGGCCAGCAGACGCCGCCGGTGGCATCGGTGCTGATCACCGCGTGCTCCATCGCCCGCGCCAACATCTGGGACGTGACCAAGGTCAACGTGTACTTCGTCGCCGTGCTCCTTGCGGTGCTGCTGATGAGCACGTACATTCCGGCCATCCCGATGTTCCTGGTGGACTTCTTCTATCGTTGACATGTCGGCCGAAGAGGAACTGCTTTTCGAGCGCGAGGGCGACGTCGGTTATCTCACCTTCAATCGTCCCGCGGCGCGCAACGCGCTGACGTTCGGCATGTACCGGCGCCTGGCAGAGATATGCGCTACGCCGCCCGAGGGGCTGTCGGCGATCATCGTCTCCGGCGCCGGCGACGCCTTTGCCGCCGGCACCGACATCACCCAGTTCCGCACCTTCACCAGCGCCCGCCACGCCATCGACTACGAGGCCACCATGGACGAGGTGCTCGGCGCCGTCGAGCGCTGCAAGGTGCCGACCATCGCCGCCATCGCCGGTCCCTGCACCGGCGGCGGCGCGGCCATCGCGGCGGCCTGCGACCTGCGCATCGCCGGCGCCGACATGCGCTTCGGTTTCCCCATCGCGCGCACTCTCGGCAACTGCCTGTCGGCCGCCAACATCGCGCGGCTCAACGCGCTGCTCGGCCCCGGACGCGTGCGCGAGATGATCTTCCTGTCGCGCCTGCTCGACTCCGAGGAGGCCCTTCGCGTCGGCCTCGTCACCGAGGTGCTGCCCTCGCGCGAGGCGCTCATGGACCGCGCTCGGGCGCTGGCCGCGCGCCTCGCCGGGCAGGCGCCGCTCACGCTGCAGGCCACCCGCGAACTGCAGCGCCGCCTGGCCGAGGTCGAGGTCGACGACGAGGACTGGATCGTGCGCTGTTACACGAGCGAGGATTTCCGCGAGGGGCTCGAGGCCTTCCTCGCCAAGCGCAAGCCGAACTGGAAGGGACGATGAGCGACGAACCGCACGCCCCCGGCCCGCTGGCCGGCTGCCGCGTCATCGAGCTGGCCCACATCATGGCGGGCCCGGTCGCCGGGCTCATGCTGGCCGACCTGGGCGCCGACGTGATCAAGGTCGAGAAGCCCGCCGGCGACGACACCCGGCGCATGCTGCCGCCGGACATTCGCGGCGAGAGCGCCGCCTTCATGATGATGAACCGCAACAAGCGGGGCATGGCGCTGGACCTGAAGCAGGACGCCGCGCGCGACGTGCTCATGCGTCTTCTGAAGGACGCCGACGTGGTGATCGAGAACTACCGTCGCGGCACCATGGAGAAGCTCGGCCTCGGATACGAGACCCTGCGCGAGGTCAATCCCGGCATCATCTACTGCGAGATCTCCGGCTTCGGCCGCAGCGGGCCGTACCGCGACCGCGGCGGTTTCGATCTCATCGCCCAGGGCATGTCGGGGCTGATGTCCATCACCGGCGAAGGCCCCGGCCGCCCGCCGGTGAAAGTCGGCGCACCGGTCACCGATATCACCGCCGGCATCCTCGGCGCCATGGGTGTCGCCGCCGCCTGGGCCCACCGGCTGAAGACCGGTGTCGGCCAGAAGGTGGACACGTCGCTGTTCGAGGCCGGCATCACCCACACCTACTGGCAGTCCGCCATCGCCATGGCCACCGGCGTCTCTCCCGGCGCCATGGGCTCGGCCCATCCGCTCAACGCTCCCTACCAGGCCTTTCCCACCGCCGACGGCTGGATCAACGTCGGCGCCGCCAACCAGGCGAACTGGGAGCGCCTCGCCGACCTCGTCGGTGCGCCCGAGCTGAAAAAGGACCCGCGCTTCGCCGCCAACGCCGACCGCATGGCCAACCTCGATGCCCTGACCGAAGTGCTTGACGAGATCTTCCGCACGCGCACCACGGACGAGTGGCAGCAAGTCCTCGACGAGGGCGGCGTCCCCGCCGGTCCCATTCTCAGCGTCGGCGAGATGCACGCCGACCCGCAGGCGCTGGCCCGCGACATGATCGTCGAGCTCGAACATCCCGTCGCCGGAGCGGTGAGGACCATCGGCCTGCCGGTCAAGCTCTCGGCCACGCCGGGCGGCGTGCATCGACCGGCGCCGGTGCTCGGGGAGCACACCATCGAGGTGCTGCGCGAGGCGGGTTATGACGATGGTCGAATCGAGGCATTGATTTCCAGCGGGGCCGTCATAGCCCGTGACCGGTAGGGTGCCCGTCCCGTTCCGGCGCCGTGCCCG
>CBFGVH010000136.1:0-8155 GCA_965652415.1 uncultured Gammaproteobacteria bacterium
GGGGGAGGATCGTGCGTCGGTATGGTGATTCGTTACATCTCGCGCTGAAGTGACAGTCGCGCGCCGTGATGATCGGGCCGATTGCCCGCGGCGCGCGACCATCCGGGATGCCGCACGGGAGTTGGCGGCTCCGCCAAGGAAACAACGACGGTCAGCTGGAACGACCGACCCGGTTCAAGGAGGAAGCCATGGCTCACCCCTCGCCCATTGTTCTCGCCGCTCTTGTCGCCTGTGCTGTTTTCGCGGCGCCCGCCCCGGCGCTTGCCGCCAACCGCGCGGTCACGGGATCCGGAGACTGGCACGACCCGTCCATCTGGGAGCGCGGCCGCATAGCCGGCGAGCGTGACCGCGCGACCGTCGAACGCGGCGACGTCGACGTTCGCCGCAACGTCGAGGTTCGCGAACTGAAGATCGGCGCGGACGGCGATACGGTTCGCTCGAGTGTCTCCGTGCGCGACGGATCGTCGTTCAGCGCCTGGAGGTCGGTCGTCGTCGGCGACAGCGCCGCCGCCGATGCCGCCTTCGTGGTCGACGATGGCACGCTGGAGACCGCGGAGCTCTGGCTCAACAGCGGCTCGAAGCGCGGTCCCGGTTCGCGCGCGGAGCTGTCGGTGTCAGGCACCCTTCGCACCTCGGCGATCGTCGCCAACGCGGGCACTGCATCGGGAACCGTCGTGGTCACCCAGTCGGGCGATGTCGAGGTGTCCGGCTCCATCGACCTGTCCAGCGGCAACGGGGCGTCGTCGTGGGTCGTCGACGGGGGCTCGTTGAGCTGGGGCGGTACGCTGATCGCGGGCGGTCCGTCGCAGCGCGATTCGTTCATCGTCAGGTCCGCCGGCGCGGCCGTTTCCGACGGTGCGTGCGCCTTCGGAACGGGCGCGTCGATCGGCTTCGTGCTTGAGCCGGGCGGAGTAGCGCCGATCGTGTGCCACGGCGGGGCGTCGCTGGCCGCGGACATCGCGGAGTTTCGCATCGACGGCTCGGCCTTCGCGCCGGGCAAGGGCCGCCTGCCGCTCGTCGCCGGTGGAGCGCTGTCCAACGCCTTCGACCTCTCCCGCGCCGTGGTCACCGGGTTCGATACGAACGAGTACGAGGTTCGGGTGATCGAGGACGGCGGGCGGATCGTGCTCGACACCCGCATCGACGCCGCGACCGGCGCGGTGGTGGTCGACATCGTCCCGCAGGGCCCGGGCTATCCGGACTTCGGCAATCGCTACGACCTCGACGAGTTCCAGTTCGACGTTTCCAACCCCCACGACGAGGCGGTCAACCTGCCGCTCGTGTTCAACAAGGTGCCGCCGACCGCGATCACCGGTTCGGTGATGACGCTCGCCGAGTACGACAGCCGCGCCCTCACCGGCATCGCGGTACAGATCGCCAAGAACTGGCACGGCACAGCCACGTCCGAGGTGCACAGGGGCAGCTGGATTCGCGGATCGACCATGATCCGGCTCGAACCCGGCGAGACCCGGCGGCTGGTATTGAGGTCGGTGGACGGCTACTGGGGCGCGACGCCGGCGGCGTCACATTCGCACCTGTCCCTGGTCGGCTACGAGGGCAACTGGAAGTGGGACCAACTGGCGCTCGGTGCGTGGGGTGAATCCATGGCGCTGGACCCGACGCTGCATCTCGCCGGCTCGTTCGTGGCGGACTTCAGGCCTGCGTTCACATTGCCGATGAACGGGTCCTCGGGCCACAACTGGACCGAGAACCTGGGCGGGGCCGACTTCCTGGTCTACTTCGACGCGGACAACACCTACCGCTGGCTCAAGCGCGTCAAGACCGCGTACCTGTGGACCGGCCCGAACCAGACCCGCGTGCTCTACTCCGGCGTGACGGACGACGATCGGATCCGCGTCACGTCCGAGTTCCGTGTCGGCAGCACGTTCGACCACCTGCGCGCCTTTCACCGCTTCCGCTACGAGTTCCTGGACGACGTAACAGACCCCGCGCGCCTGACGTACTTCCAGATGGCGGCCGAGTACTACATGGTCTCGAACTTCTCCGGGTATCACATCGGCGGCGCCGGTGGGCTCGAAGGCACGTTCCCGATCGAGGCGGGCAGCAACGAGTACAAGGGCGCGCCGCACCCGTTCGACGGCAGCTGGCTGTCGGTCGACGACAACGAGGTCACCGCGGGCGACGGTACCACCGATGTCAACCGCGGACTGATCCTTCGCCGCCTGACCCTCAACGGCGCCGACTTTCCCGCCTTTCTCCACCGCTACGGGCGCACCTGGGGCGCCAGCACCATGCTGTTCGAACTCGGCACTGACAGCGTTCGGCGTTCTTATACGGCCGGCGACGTCGTCGAGGGCGAGATAGAGCTCATGCTGACTCCCGAGAACGCCGCGGCGTACTGGGGCGACGACGGCGAGTTCCGTGATCGGCTCGTGAACATCGAGTCGGCCTGGCAGCCGGTACACGACGAGTTCCGGTTCAACAACTTGATGCAGGAGGTCGCCCAGACCGGGCAGGTGCTCGAGCACTACCCGGTGAGGATCGCGCCCGCCGACGGCCAGTGGCGAGCGCTGGGCGACGTCGGCGATCTTGCCCACGACTACTACCAGGGCTACGCCGACGGCGCCGGCGGCATCGACTACGTCTTCACCATCAGGCGGCCCGCCGGCGACCTCGCCGAACCGTGGCGGCTCAGGTTCGTGCGCGAGTAGGGGTCGCATCGACCGTCTTGTATTGTGCCGGCGGCGGCGCTATGTTGTCGGCCGGGAGTCGGCCGGGCGGTCGCCGGCAGGGCCGCAAGGCTCACGCCGGAGGAAAGTCCGGGCTCCGCAGGGCAGGGTGCCAGGTAACGCCTGGGCGGCGCAAGCCGACGGAAAGTGCCACAGAAAATATACCGCCTGTCGCCTTCGGGTGTTCAGGTAAGGGTGAAATGGTGCGGTAAGAGCGCACCGCGCCCGTGGTAACACGGGTGGCAGGGCAAACCCCACCCGGAGCAAGACCAAATAGGGATCCGATGGTGCGGCCCGCACCGGGTCCGGGTAGGTTGCTCGAGCCGCGCGGCGACGCGCGGCCCAGATGAATGACCGCCGACCGGACGGTTCTCGTCCGGTTACAGAACCCGGCTTACAGGCCGGCTCCCGACTTTCGTTTCCGAGCCTGTGACCCCTGTCGGCACCCTCCGGGGCTGCCGCTTCCAGCCCCCGAATCGCCATGAAATTCAGGCGTTTCTGCTTGACCTGCCCGTTTGCCGTATTTATAGTGTCGAATCGTGGCGAATTGTGGTGAATTCTGGCAGGTCGGGTCGAAAGCCGTATGTTTCGTGGAGCAAGCGAACTCAGCATGGATGCCAAGGGTCGGATCGCGATTCCCGCGAGGTATCGCGACGAGATCCTGACGCGTGCCGGCGGCAACCTGGTCCTGACCGTCAACAACATGCGCGAGCGCTGCCTGTGGCTGTTCACGCTCGACGAGTGGGAGAAGGCGGAGCAGAAACTCGTTGAACTTTCGAGCTTCAACAAGGAAACGCAATACCTGAAGCGGCTCCTGATCGGCTATGCCAGCGACTGCGAGATGGATTCGAGCGGCCGCCTGCGCATCGCCGCTCCGCTGATCGAGTTCGCCGGCCTGGAGAAACACGTCGTCCTGATCGGCCAGGGCAACAAGTTCGAGTTGTGGGACCAGGGCCTGTGGAAGGCCAAGCGCGACGAGTGGCTGGCCGAACCGGCCCCGGACGGCCCGGTTTCCGAGCGCCTGGCCGACCTGTCGCTTTGACCCAGATGGGAAAAGCCGGACACGTTCCGGTGCTGTCGAGGGAGGTGCTGGTGGCGTTGAATCTGCCTGGCGACGGTTTCCTGGTCGACGCGACCTTTGGCCGCGGCGGGCACAGCCGGCTGTGCCTCGGACAGCTCGGTCCGCGCGGGCGCATCCTCGCCATCGACCGCGACCCGGACGCGGTGGCCTACGGCCGCCGGGTATTCGCCGGCGAGCCGCGCATCACCGTGGTCCAGGGCCGCTTCTCCGAGCTGGCCGCGCTCGTCGCCCGGCATGCGCCCGACGCGCGGGTGGACGCGGTGCTGCTCGACCTCGGCGTGTCCTCGCCGCAGCTCGACACCCCCGCGCGCGGCTTCAGCTTCAGCGCCGAGGGTCCGCTTGACATGCGCATGGATCCGGGCACCGGGGATAACGCCGCCGACTGGCTGGCCGACGCCGACGAGGACGAGATCGCACGGGTGATCCGCTCCCTCGGCGAAGAGCGTTACGCCCGCCGCATCGCCGCCGCCATCAAGCGCGCCGTCGCCGACGGGCGGCTGGCCACCACCGCCGATCTCGCCGCCGTGGTGGCGCAGGCGGCGCCGACTCACGAGCGGCACAAGCACCCCGCGACGCGCACGTTCCAGGCCATTCGCATGCACATCAACGACGAACTGGGGGAGCTGTCCCGCGCACTGCCGCAGGCGCTCGAGGTGCTCGGCGCCGGCGGCCGTCTCGTCGTCATCAGCTTTCATTCCATCGAGGACCGCATCGTCAAGCGCTTCATGCGCGACGAGGCCCGGGGCGACCGATTCCCCTCCGACATGCCGGTGACCGCCGACATGCTCAGCCCGCGGCTGAGGCTCGTCGGCAAGGCCGTGCGCGCCGGCGAGGACGAGGTGCGGGACAACCCCCGCGCGCGCAGCGCGGTGCTCAGGGTCGCGGAGAAGCTGGCGTGAGGCTGGCCGTGCCCGTGCTCGCCGGCGCGCTGATCGCGAGCGCCATGGCCCTGGTGTTCGTGCGCTACGAGAGCCGGCTGGCCTTCGACGAGCTGCACCGGCTCGACACCTCGCGCGACGATCTCAACGTCGAGTACGGCAAGCTGCTGCTGGAGCGCGCCACCTGGTCCCTGCATCCTCTCGTCGAGCAGACCGCCACCGAGCGGCTCGAGATGAAGCGGCCCGGCGCGGACGACGTCGTCACCGTGGTCGTTCCGGCGGGAGGCGACAGGTGAGGGCGCGCGACGGTTTCAGCGCCTTCCGGCACTTCTCGGCCCTGCTGCTGGTGCTCGGCTGCTTCGTGCTGCTCGGCGCCGAGGCGGCGAGGTTGCAGTGGGAGCAGGGCGAATTTCTCAAGAAACAGGGCCAGGCCCGCGCCGTGCGCACGGTGACGGTCAAGCCCAACCGCGGCCGCATCCTCGATCGAAACGGCGAGATCCTCGCCGTCAGCACCCCGGTGGACTCCATCGCCGGCGACGGCACGGTGCTGTGCGCAGAGCCCGGCCGCTTCGCGGAACTCTCCGAGGCCCTCGCTCTCGATGCCGATGCCATCGCCGCCCTGTGCCGGGGACACGCTGACAGCGAATTCTTCTACCTCAAGCGACACCTGCCGCCCGAGCAGGCGGCGCAGATCCTGGCGCTCAAGGTGCCCGGCGTCTACAGCCAGCGCGAGTATCGCCGCTACTGGCCCCACGGCCCGGTAACGGCGCATGTGGTGGGCCTGACAGACATCGACGACCAGGGCCTGGAAGGGCTGGAGCGCCGCTTCGACTCCGTCCTCGGCGGCCGCGAAGGGGTCAACCGGATCGTTCGCGACCGCAAGGGCCGGGTGGTCGAACGGGTGCAGCGCATCGAGGCGGTGCAGCACGGCCGCGACATCGACACCAGCATCGACGCCCGCATCCAGTACGCCGCCCGCCGGGCACTGGCCGCCTCGGTGTCCGAGTTCCAGGCCGCCGGCGGTTCGGCCGTGGTGCTCGACAGCGCCACCGGCGAGGTGCTCGCGATGGTCAACCTGCCGGACTTCAATCCCAACCGTCGCGACCTCGGCGCCGGCGAGAACCGCCGCAACCGAGCCGTGACCGACCTGTTCGAGCCCGGTTCGACCATCAAGCCCTTCACGGTCGCCATGGCGCTGGCGAGCGGTCGCTTCGAGGCCGACACGGTGATCGACACCGCGCCGGGGCGCTATCGCATCGGCAGCCATACCATCAGCGACGTGCACGACTACGGCGCCCTCACCGTGGCCGGGGTGATCGTCAAGTCCAGCAACATCGGCGCCGCCAAGATCGCCATGGAGTTCCCGCCGGTGCACCTGTACGAGACGTTGCGCGAGGTGGGCTTCGGCGCCGCCACCGGCATCGAGCTGCCCGGCGAACGCCGCGGAACCCTGCCCGAGCGGCGCCGCTGGCGGCCCATCGAGCACGCCACGCTGTCCTACGGCTACGGGCTCGCGGTGACGCCGCTGCAACTGGCGCAGGCCTACGGCGTGCTGGCCAACGACGGCCGCCTGGTGCCGGTCACGGTCAGGAAGCGCAACGGCGAGGTGCGCGGTGAACAGGTGCTCACGCGCGAGGCGGTGCGCCAGGTGGACCGCATGCTGGCCGACGTGGTCAGCGAGTCGGGCACGGCGCGCCGCGCGCGCATCGCCAATTTTCGCGCCGCCGGCAAGACGGGCACCAGCCACAAGCTGATCGACGGCGGTTATGCCGAGAACCGCTACGTGTCGTCGTTCGCCGGCTTCGCGCCCGCTTCGGACCCGCGCTTCGTGATGGTCGTGGTGGTCGACGACCCGCGCAGCGAGCGCTACTTCGGCGGCTACGTGGCCGCGCCGGTGTTCGCCCAGGTCATGGCCGAGGTGCTGCGGCTGAACAACATTGCCCCCGACGATCTCGACGCGGGGCCGGTGCAGCTCGCGTCCCGCGACGCCGGGGGCGGCGCGTGAACGCGTCGGTACATACGCTTCGCGGGCTCACCGCCGGCATCTGCGACAACGCCGCCTGGCCGGAGATCGCGGTGACGGGGATCACCCTGGACAGCCGCAAGGTGGCCGCCGGCGACCTGTTCCTGGCGGTGCCGGGCCACGTCACCGACGGCAGGCGCTTCATCGACGCCTCGCTGGCCGCCGGCGCCGCCGCGGTTCTCGCCGAGTCGCCGGCCGGCAAGGCCGCCGACGCTCGCGTGTTCGAGATCGCCGACCTGCGCGGCCATCTCGGCACCATCGCCGACCGCTTTTTCGACCAGCCTTCGCACCGCCTGTGCGTGGTCGGCGTCACCGGCACCAACGGCAAGACAACCTGCACCCATCTCATGACCCAGGCGCTGGCCGCCCTCGGCACCGATGCCGCGGTCATGGGCACGGTGGGCAACGGCCGGCCCGGCGCGCTGGCGCCGGCGGCGTTGACCACCGCGGACGCGATCGAGGTCCAGCGCGAACTCAAGGCGTTTTGCGACGACGGCGTCGAGGTCGTGTGCATGGAGGTCTCCTCGCACGCGCTCGCCCAGGGCCGGGTCGACAAGGTGGCATTCGACTACGCGGTGTTCACCAACTTGAGCCAGGATCACCTCGACTACCACGACGACATGGCGAGCTACGGTGAGGCCAAGGCGCGGCTGTTTCGCGACTTCGATCTCGCCGCCTGCGTGATCAACGTCGACGACCCCTTCGGCCGCCGGCTCGCCGGCGAGATCGATCCGGCGAGGCTGTGGACCTGCGGCGAATCGTCCGACGCCCGGGTGCGCCGCGAGTCCCTCGAGGTCGCCGGTGAGCGGCTCGTCCTCGGCGTGCGCGCCGGCGAGGTCCGGGTCGATTTCGCCGTGGCGCTCGCCGGCCGTTTCAACGCCGACAACGCGCTGGCGGTGTTCACCGCGCTCCTCGCCATGGGCTTCGAGGCGACGGCGGCGGCGCGTGCCCTCGAGGGCGTGCGCGCGGTACCGGGTCGCATGGAGTCGTTTCATGCCCCCGGCCGCCCGCGCGTGGTGGTGGATTATGCCCATACCCCCGATGCACTCACCAAGGCGCTCGCCGCGTGCCGCGAAGGTCTCGACGGCGAGCTCTGGGTGGTGTTCGGCTGCGGCGGCGACCGCGACCGCGGCAAGCGCGCCCCCATGGGTGCGATTGCCGCGCGCCTGGCCGACCACGTGGTGCTGACCAGCGACAACCCGCGCGGCGAGCCGCCCATGGCCATCATCGACGACATCCGCGCCGGCGGCGACGGCCGCGAGACGGTGCTGCCCGAGCGCGAGCGCGCCATCGCCTGGGCGCTCGAACGCGCGGGGGCGGCGGACGTGGTGCTGGTGGCCGGCAAGGGTCACGAGACGGGCCAGACCGAGGCCGGTGTGACCCGCCCGTTCAGCGACCGCCAGCTGGTGCGCGCCCTGCTCGGAGGCCGGGGGTGATGAGCCTCGCCGAGGCCGCCGCCGTGCTCGGCGCCCGGGTCACCGGC
>CBFGVH010000137.1:0-7907 GCA_965652415.1 uncultured Gammaproteobacteria bacterium
GGCCGGGTTTGGGCACTGTAGGAGCCGGCCTGCCGGCGATTCTTTTCGGGCGTCGTGCCCGCCGCGGCAATCGCCTGCAGGCAGGCTCCTACAGTGCCCCCGTTCTTGGTCGAAGCCGCTGTAGGAGCCGGCCTTGCCGGCGATTCGTTTATCCGCCGAGCGCGTCGGCGGTCATCCGTACCAGGTCGCGCAGGCAGCTGTCGGGGTCGCGGCCGCTGGTGTCGAGGACGTGGTCGGCGAGGCGGTAGCGGGGTTCGCGCTCGCCGAGGATGGCGCGCAGGTCTTCCATGGCGGCGCCGATGTTGCCGGCCATCGGCCTTAGATCCCCCTGTTTCACCACCCGCTGCATGTGGTCCTCGGCGCCGGCCCTGAGCCACACCGTGGTGAACGAGCGCAGCAGCAGGTCGTGGCTGGTCTCGTGCATCACGAGGCTGCCGCCGACCTCCAGCACCAGCCGCTCGTGGCCGACGATGACGTGCTGCAGGGCCTGGTGCTCGAGCCTGCGGTAGAGCGTCTGGCCGCCGAGGGAGAACAGCTCCGCAACGTCCAGCGAGGCGAGCTCGGCGATGACGTCGCCGAGGCGCACGAACGGCACGCCGTGGTGGGCGGCGAGGCGCTTGCCGAGGGTGCTCTTGCCGGCCCCGCGCAGGCCGACCAGGGCGACCCCGCGCTTGCGCTCGGCGGCCGCGCCGAGGTTGCGCAGCAGGAGCTCGTAGGCGAACTGGCGCTCGCGCGGCGACAGCCGCCGCACCAGGTGCTCGAGCGGCTCGGCGGGCGCCGTGGCGGTCGTCGACTCGGGGATGAACTCGACCAGCGACACGCCCAGCGAACCGGCCACCTTCCACAGCACCGCCACCGACACGTTGGCGCTGCCGCCCTCGAGCTGGGCCAGGTAGCGCAGGGAGATCTTCGAGCGCTCGGCGAGCTGGCGGCGGGTCAATCCCCGCTTCTGCCGCGTGCGGCGCACGCGAAGGCCGATCTCCGAGGTCAGCGAGGCCAGGTCCGGAGCCGTCGGTTCGGCCGGCGAGTCGCCCTGTTGCACGGATTCCGACGCCGGCGCCCGTTCGGCTGAGGGTTCGGTCGCAGCGGGACGGGCGGCGCGGGTCATGATCCGGTTCGTGCTGGCTGGGTCGTCGAGTGCACTATTTTTCACCAAACGTTCGCGTAATGCCAACTTCGAGGCGTTTTATTGCGCACGAGGCGTTTTCCCGGTGAAATTACGCCCCCCGAACCCGACCCCTGACGAGACATGAACCGCGACCCATTCGACCGCCGCATCGCAGAACTGACCGGGACCATCGCCGGCAGGCCCCTGGACGCCGCACTGGCCCGGTTCCTCAACGAGAGCTACGGGCCCGGCAGCGAGTGGTTCCGCGACGTGCGCACCGCCTGCATCGACGCGGTCGAGGAAGGCTGGATGTGCGATCGCGAGGCCGGTGGCATCCGCTACGGGCGGGTCACGAAGCCGGGCGCGAGTGCGGGCCCGTTCAGCGTCGACGTGGTCTCCATGGACGACATTCGCGGCCCGTACCACGTGCACCCCGAAGGCGAGATCGACATGATCATGCCGCTCGCCGGCGACGCCCGCTTCGACGGCGAGGGGGAGGGCTGGCTGGTCTACGAACCCGGCAGCGCGCACTATCCGACCGTCACCGGCGGCAGCGCCCTGGTGCTGTACCTGCTGCCGTCGGGCAGAATCGAGTTCACCTAGCCGACGTGACCGCGCCGCCGGCGCGGCGCCGCACTGAACGTACAATGGAGCGCACCATGACACACCAGGCCCCCGACATCGTCGACGAGGACGAGATCCCGCGCGCGTTCAACGCCGCGAGTTACTACGTCGATCGCCACGTTGCCGAGGGGCGCGGCGGCAAGACCGCCTTCATCGATGCCGGCGGTGCTCACAGCTACGGCGATCTCGCGCGCATGGTCAACCGGGTGGCGAGCGCGCTGACCGCCGCCGGGGTGCGACCGGAGTCGCGCGTGGCGATGGTGATGCTGGACTCCGTGCACTTCCCGGCGACGTTCTTCGGCGCCATCAAGGCGGGCATCGTGCCGGTCGCCGTCAACACCCTGCTGACCGCCGAGCACTACCGTTACATCCTCGGCGACTGCCGCGCCCAGGTGCTGTTCGTGAGCGAGGCGCTCTACGACACCGTGGCACCTGTCCTGCCCGATCTCGGGCGGCTCGAGAAAGTCGTCGTGGTGGGCGAGAACGACCGGGAGCACGTCGGCTTCGACGAGTTCGTCAAGGCCGGCTCGGACGACTTCGACGCCGCCGACACCACCCGCGACGACGCCTGCTTCTGGCTCTACTCTTCGGGATCCACCGGCAGCCCCAAGGGCGTGGTGCACCGCCACGCCAACCTGTACTGGACCGGCCGCCTGTACGGCCGCGGCGTGCTCGGCATCGAACCCGACGACGTGATCTACTCGGCCGCCAAGCTGTTCTTCGCGTACGGCCTCGGCAACGGCATGACCTTCCCCATGGAAGTAGGCGCCACCACGGTGCTGCTGCCCGGCCGGCCGGCGCCCGACGCGGTGATGGCGGTGCTGCGCGAGCACCAGCCGACCATCTTCTGCGGCGTGCCGACGCTGTACGCCGCCATCCTCGCCAACCCCGAGAACAATCGCGAGAACGCCTCCAGGCGCCTGCGCCGCTGCATCTCCGCCGGCGAGGCATTGCCCGAGGAGATCGGCCGCAACTTCGAGAAGCGCTTCGGCGCCGAGATCCTCGACGGCGTCGGCTCCACCGAGATGCTGCACATCTACCTGTCCAACCGCCCCGGCCAGGTGCGTTACGGCACCTCCGGCGTGGCGGTGCCGGGATATCGCCTGAGGCTCGTCGACGAACACGGAGGCGAGGTGGCTCCGGGCGCGATCGGCGAGTTGATGGTCAATGCGCCGAGCGCCTGCGACGGCTATTTCAACCAGCGCGAGAAGAACCGCCGCACGTTCATCGGCGAGTGGGCCATGAGCGGCGACAAGTACTACGTCGATGACGACGGTCACTATGTCTACTGCGGCCGCTCCGACGACATGTTCAAGTCGGGCGGCAACTGGGTGTCGCCGTTCGAGGTGGAGTCGGCCCTGATCGCCCACGACAAGGTCCTCGAGGCGGCGGTGATTCCCCACGCCGACGAGCACGGCAATCTCAAGCCCAAGGCCTACGTGGTGCTCAAGGCCGGCCCCGACGGCGGGGAAGCTATGGCCGACGAACTCAAGACCTTCGTGCGCGAGCACCTCGAGCTGTGGAAGTATCCGCGCTGGATCGAGTTCATCGACGAGCTGCCCAAGACCGCCACCGGCAAGATCCAGCGGTTCAAGCTGCGCGACATGGACCGCGGCGCCTGAGGCATCGATGGTCGAGCACGCCGTGACGGCGGGATACCTGTCGACCAGCGACGGCTGCGTCGAGTTCGTCCGCTACCCGGCAACCGCGCCGGGCGGGCCGACCCTGGTGTTCCTGCACGAGGGCCTGGGGTGCGTCGCCCTGTGGAAGGACTTCCCCGAAAGCGTGGCCGCGGCCACCGGCTTCGACACCCTGGTCTACAGTCGCGTCGGCTACGGCGGCTCGGACGCGGCGGCGCTGCCGAGGCCGCTGACCTACATGCACCGCGAGGGATTGGTGATCCTGCCCGAGGTGCTCGACGCCGCCGGCATCGAGCGGGCGGTGCTCGTCGGCCACAGCGACGGCGCCTCCATCGCCATCATCCACGCCGGCGGCGTGCGAGATCCGCGCGTCGAGGCCCTGGTGCTGATGGCGCCCCACGTGTTCAACGAGCCCGTGTGCGTGGCCAGCATCGAGGCCGCGCGCGAGGCCTATCCGGCGGGGCTGCGCGAGCGCCTCGCCGCCTGGCACGGCGACAACGTCGACTGCGCCTTCCGCGGCTGGAACGATGCCTGGCTCGACCCGGGGTTCCTCGACTGGAACATCGAGGAGTTTCTGCCCGGCATCGCCGTGCCGATCCTGGTCATCCAGGGCGAGGACGACGAGTACGGCACCATCGACCAGGTGCGCGCCATCGAACGGCAGGCCGCCAGCGGCGTCGAGACGCTCCTGCTCGAGAACTGCCGCCACTCGCCCCATCGCGACCGCGCCAACGCCGCACGCGAGGCGATCGTGCGATTCGCACACCGGGTGAGCGCGGCGCCGTCGGCACGGTCCCGCTCCGCCTGACCCGGCGCCGCCGGCGCCCAGGGACATCGTTCGAGATGGTCAGCTCCCCCCGCACGATCCTGCTCGTCACCACGGTGCTGAGCTTCTGCACGCTGTACGCACCGCAACCCATCCTGCCGTCGCTGGCGCGAGCCTTCGACGTCGACCCGGCCGGCGCGGCGCTGCTGGTGAGCATCACGCTGGCACCGCTGGCCCTGGCGCCGATCGCCTACGGCTATGTACTCGGCGCGGTGCCGGCGCGACGCATGCTGATGGCGGCGCTGGTGATCATGGCGGCGAGCCAGCTCGCCTTCGCGCTGGCCCCGGACTATCGCGTGGCGCTCGCCGCGCGCGCCGCGCTGGGCCTGGCCTTGCCGGCCGCATTCACCGCGCTGATGACCGCGACCGCAGCCGCGGCGCCGCCCGAGCGGGTGCGCCAGGCGATGGGCACGTACATCGCCGCGACCATCGTCGGCGGCTTCGCCGGCCGCGCCGCCGGCGGTTTCCTGACCACCGCGTTCGGCTGGCAGGCGCCGTTCATGCTGCTCGCCGTGCTCCTCGCCGCCAACGTCGCCCTGGCCGCGCGGCTGCCCGAAGGCGGCGCACTGGCGTTCTCGCGGCCACGCGCGGCCGTGCTGCGCGCCGTGGTCGCGAAAGGCCACTTCCTGTTCAGCTACCTCACCATCTTCTGCGTGTTCTTCGTCTTCGCCGGCGTGCTGAACGTGCTGCCGTTCAGGCTCGAGGAGTTGGAGCCCGGCATCCGTGAGCGCGACATCGCGCTCGTCTACTCGGGCTACATGATCGGCATCGCCGCCGCTCTCGGTGCGAGTCGCGTGTCGGCCCTGCTCGGCGGGGAGCGGCGCGCCCTTTCAGCCGCGCTGGCTGTCTATCTCGTGGCCACCGCGGGCTTCGCCGCGCCATCCGCGACCGTGCTGCTGGCCAACGTGTTCCTGTTCTCCATCGGCATGTTCGCGGTGCACAGCCTGCTGAGCGCACTGGTCAACCAGCGGGCGGGCGAGGAGCGCCCCGTCGTCAACGGCATGTACATCGCCGTGTACTACGCCGGCGGCAGCCTCGGCTCGTGGCTGCCCGCCGTCGCGTACGGCGCCGTCGGCTGGAACACCCTGCTCGCCGCCATGGCCGTCGCGGTGCTCGCCGCGCTCTGGCTGACCGGGCACATCTTCCGCGCCGACCGGCGCGAGCCCGTGTAGGAGCCGTCGGCTACGCGCCGGTATCCTCCCCGTCGTCTTCGACCGGCGGCAGGCGCGTGGCGAGGACCTTGTCGACCCGGTTGCGGTCGAGGTCCACCACCTCCAGGCGCCAGCCTTCCCACTCGGTCACGTCGCCGGTATGCGGCACCCGGCCGATGAGCCACATCATCATGCCGCCGAGGGTGTGGTAGCGGCCCCGGTCCTCCTCCGGAACGTTCCTGAAGCCGAGCCGGTCCTTGAGCTCGGGCACCGGCAGCAGGCCGTCGAGCAGCATCGAGCCGTCCTCGCGCGCGACGACCCAGACGTCCTCGGCGTCGCGCGGCCGGAACTCGCCGGCCAGCGCCTCGAGGAGGTCCTGGACGGTGACAAGGCCGAGCACTTCGCCGTACTCGTCGACCACGAACACCATCTGCACGCCGGATTGTCGAAACTCCTCGAGCAGCTTCATGCCGGTCAGGGTTTCCGGCACGTAGACCGGCGGCAGCACCACGCCGGTGATGTCGGCCGGCGCGCCCGAAAGGTTCTGCTTCAGCAGTCGCTTGGCCGTGATCACGCCGAGCACCTCGTCCAGGCCGCCGCGGCAGACGGGAAAGCGCGAGTGGTCCGAGGTGATCAGGCGATGCAGCTCCTCGTCGAACGGTGCGTCGACGTCGAGAAACACGACCTCGCTTCGCGGCGTCATCAGCGAGGCGATCTGGCGGTCGTCGAGGCGAAAGATGTTGCGCACCATCTCGTGCTCGTGCTGCTCGATCACGCCCGCGCGCGAACCCTGGATCAGTAGCGCATGAATGTCTTCCTCGGTGACGGCGGACTCGGACGCTCCGCTCTTGCCCATGACCTTGAGCAGCGCGTCGGTCGACGCCGAAAGCAGGAACACGAACGGGCGCGACGCCTGCGCCAGCAGCCACAGCGGCCGCGCCATCGTGCGGGCGATGCCCTCGGCGTTGAACTGCGCCAGCCGCTTGGGCACGAGCTCGCCGATGACGATGGAAAAATAGGTGATGCTGACGACGACGATGCCGGTGGCCGCGACACCGCTCGTCCCCGGTCCGATCCCGAGCGTGCGCAGCATCGCCGCCAGCGGCTCGGCCAGGGCCGCCTCGCCGAGTATGCCGTTCAGGATGCCGATGGCGGTGATGCCGATCTGCACCGTGGACAGGAACCGGGTGGGTTCGTCGGCCAGGCGCACCGCGATGCGGGCCGACCTGTCGCCGTCCCCGGCGAGCCGCTCCAGACGGGCCCTGCGTGCGGTGACGAGCGCGATCTCGGACATGGCGAACAGCCCGTTCAGCAGGATCAGGGCAACAAGGAACGCGATTTCCACGGGGCTTCTCCTGGAGAGGGTGGCGCGACGGCCGACGTGTCCGGATCGTGCGCGCACCGGCCGACTTTCGATCGCCGGCGCGTCGAAGACGGGCTAAGATTGCGCCTGTCCGCCCGATGGCCATCGGGCGCAATCGCAAGCATGCTCTCGATGATACCCAAACCGTTCGCCGCCTTGGGCACGGTTGCCCTGGCGGCGGTCCTGGTGGCGTACGAGTTGCACTTCGGCGGCCGCGCGTCGTCGCTGGAATCGATCGGCATCGCGATCGCCAGCCTGGTCGAGGCCGCCCTGGTCGGCGCCGCCGCCTGGGCGCTGCTGCGTGCGGCCTTCGGACCGCGCCGGGCCCTGGAGCCGGTCGGGTTCATCTTCTGCTTCACGGCGGCGATGGCGCTCGTCGTCGCCGTCATCGACCTCGTGTAGCCGCAGGCGCGTCCCCGGCGCGCCGGGGACGGCGCTCAGCGGTTGCCGGCGGCGAGGCGGCCGAGCAGGCGGCTGTTGCGCGGGAAGTGGGCCTGCAGGAACTCCATCTGGTCGGCGAGGATGCGCCGGCCGGAGAGGTAGATGTACTCGGCGTGGGTGGGTTTGAACGGCACCGCCAGCAGTTCGAGTCCGCATTGCTCGGGGCCGCGGTCGCCCTTGAAGTGGTTGCAGCGCTTGCACGCCGTCACCACGTTGGTCCACTCGTCGCGGCCGCCGCGCGACAGCGGCTTGATGTGATCGCGGGACAGTTCGCTGTCGCGGAACGTGCCGCCGCAATACATGCACATGTTGGCGTCGCGGCGAAACAGGGTGTTGTTGTTGAGCGGAGGGGTGTAGTCGGGATGATGCTTGTGCTCGCAGCGCTGGCGACCCTGGGTGCACACGATCGAACTGACGTCGACCTGGCTCCTCAGGCCCGAACGGGCGTTGATGCCGCCGCGCACGCAGCACAGCACCTGGCCCATGGGATAGGCCACCTGCTCCTGGCAGTAGAGCTTGACCGCTTCCTCGACGCCGATCCACTCGATGGGCGTCGCCGAGATGTCGGTCCTGAGCACTCGCAAGGCTGGGTCGATCATGTCCCGTCTCTCAAGTCGCGCCGCCGAGATTAGACTGTAAAGCCCGTGCGGTTTGCAACTGCGCGGCGGCGGGAACGCACGCGAACGATTCGGGTGGTCGGCGGCCATAAACGGAATTTGTGCACTGCAGCATATTCCATAAAAACATTCTGTGG
>CBFGVH010000138.1:0-7870 GCA_965652415.1 uncultured Gammaproteobacteria bacterium
CGATCAGCAGGTCGCCGAAGCCGGCGCGCGCGCCGATGCAGGTGTGCCGGTGATGCGTGGCATACGACGTGGTGAGAAATCCCGCCTCCTCGTGCTCGCCGTCGATGAACACGCGCTCGTGGGGCACGAACACGTCGTCGAATATGACCACGGCGGTGGCCTGCCCGAATCGCGCCGAGAACTTCGCGGCGGCTTCGCCCGGCCGTCCGGCGGGGCGCGAGACGATGGTCACGCCCGGTGCGTCGACCGGCACCGCACAGCACACCGCGAATCGCGAGTCCTCGGCGGTGTGCGTGCGGCAGGGCATGACCATCAGTTCGTGCACGCACGGCGCCCCGGTGACGATGGCCTTGGTGCCGCGGATGACGATGCCGTCGGCGCGCCGCTCCTTGACGTGGACATACACGTCCGGGTTGCGCTGGGCGCCGGGGCGCTTGGAGCGGTCGCCCTTGGCGTCGGTCATCGCGATGGCGATGGACAGGTCCTCGTCCTGCACCCGGTGCATGTACTCCACGAGTCGCTCGTGGTAGGCGCTGCCGTGGGACTCGTCGGCGCGCCACGTGGCCTGGTACAGGGCGGCGAGGGCGTCGTGGGTGAGATAGCGCTGGGCGCAGCCCGAAATCTTGCAGACCAGCCGCACCGCCTCGAGCTTGTGCAGCAGGTCGTCGACGCCGGTATCGACATGGGTCATGCGATTGACGACGGCGCCGGAAGTCGACTGGCGCGCCGTCATCAGGTGGCGGTGCTCCTGGTGATGGGCGAGGTCGTAGGTGACGCCGATGGCGTTGATGCCCGGCGCGAGGCGCGGCTCGTCGGCCACGCTCCTCACCGCGTCGCCGTCGATGAACACCCGGGGGTGGTAGCGGCGCAGGGACTCTCGATAGTCGTCGGCGGTCATCAGCATGGCGCAATCTCCGGATGGCTGAACAGGGTGATTGCGCCATAGTCTACATGGCCGGGCAGCGCCCCGGGGCGGGCCTGGCCGCGGGGCCGCCCGGTCAGGATCTCAGGCCGTGGTACTGGGAGATTCCCTCGTAGACGATGTTGGAGACCTGCCGGATCACGTTGCCACGCGAGCGGATCCACGTGGTGTAGTTTCGCGCGCGGCTGTCCTTCTCGATGACGCCGATGATGGTGTAGGGGAAGCTGTTGCCGTTCTTGTCCTTGACCACCAGGATGCCCATGTCGCCGCACAGGTGGGCGGTGCTGCCGGTCTTGTTGTAGACCTGGGTGCCGGCGGGAACCGCGCGCGCGCCGGTATAGACCCGGTTGCCGCTCGGCAGCGACATCACCCGCTTTATCTCGGCCGCGCCGGGCAACTCCTCGGTCCACAGTGCATACAGGAACCGGCTGTAGTCGTGCACCGAGGCCTTGTTGCGGTAGGTCTTGCCCCCCGCCGGAATGTACTCGACGATGTGCGTATCGCGGAAGATGCCCCCGTAGTATCCGTTCAGGATTCTCTGCACCGCGGCCGGCCCGCCGACCTGGCGCATGATCCAGTTGGTGGAGTGATTGTTCGAACGCTGGATCATGCGTTCCATGTGCATCCGGCTCTCGGGGCCGTACTTCAGTTCGCCGCGAGCGACCTTGTGGAAGAAGGCCGTGGCGAAGAAGGGCTTGACCAGGCTCGCGGCCTGGAACTGGACGTCCTCGTTGATGCCGACCAGCTTCTCGCCGGTGGTGAAGTCGTACACCGACCACGCGGTGCGTTCGTCGGCGGTGATGACGCCCTTGGCGCGCAGACCCTTGATGTAGTTCTCGACGGCGTTCTCGATATCGGACACGCGCTGGCGGCTCGCAGCGCTGCTCGAGGTCGGCTTCGGGGGGTTGGCTGCCGGTGCCGCGGGTGCTGCGGGCGCGGCCGATGCGACCTTCGCGGCCGGCGCGACGGACGCGGTCTTCGCGGTGGGCGGATTGGGCGACGGCGCGTCGACGAAGTTCCACTTGATCGATCGCATCGGCGCCGCCCGCTCCAGGCCGCGGGCGCGCAGCAACCGGGTGTGGGTCGCGGCCGCCTTTTCGGCGCCGCCGGCGGAGCCGTTACGGTAATAGATCAGGCCGTACAGACCCGGTTTCTGGACGATCCTCAGCCGCTTGGCGACGTCCGGCCCGAGCACCGCGCCGACCTTCGCCCGGTACTGTTCCACGCTCGGCAACTGGCTGTGCCAGAGATAGGAAACGTCGTACCCGGCGGCGAATGCCGGGCGAGATGCCAGCGCCAGCAGCAGGCACAGCACGGCTGCCGGAATGGTTCGTTCTGTCTTGCTCATACCTCGCCCCCTGCCGCGTAAGAGCACGGACCAACTACCCTTCGTATTCAACAAGTAAGAGGGAAAACCTGCAGCAAAAGATTAGCCCATTTTCCGGGTGGGAAGCAAGTCGCTCGGTCAGAAATCCGTGCGGGCCCCGCCTTCGCGCTTGCGGCGGGTCACGAACTCGGCCAGTTCCTCGCGTATCGCTGGATCCATCGGCGGCGGTTCGAATTCCCGCAGCAGCTTCGACGCCAGGTCGAAGGCGCGCTCGACCACGGTCTTGCCGCCGGCCGCCTGCCACGACTCGTAATTGCGCCAGTCGGACAAAAACGGGCTGTAGAAGGCGTGCTGGTAGCGCTCGCGAGTGTGGGCGCATCCGAGGAAATGGCCGTGCGGACCGACCTCGGCGATGGCGTCCAGGGCCAGGTCCTCCTCGCCGGTGGCGAACTCGCGCTGGTAGTAGATGAACTGTTGCAGCACCTCGCAGTCCATGACCAGCTTCTCGTAGCTGGCAGTGAGGCCGCCCTCCAGCCAGCCGGCCGAGTGCAGCGCCATGTTCGACTGACCGGTGGTGATGCCCCACAGGGAGAACATGCTCTCCCACATCGCCTGGGCGTCGGGAACGTTGCAGGCATTGGCGTTGGATCCTCGCCAGGGCAGGTTGTAGCGGCGCGCGAGCTGGCCGCTCACCTGCATGGCGCGCACGTACTCGGGCGTGCCGAACGCGGGCGCCCCGGATTTCATGTCGACGTTGGAGGTGAAGGCGCCGAACACGCACGGCGCGCCGGGCCGCACGATCTGCAGCAGGACGATGGCGGCCAGCGCCTCGGCGGTCTGCTGGGCCAGGGCGCCGGCGAGGGTCACCGGGGCCATGGCGCCGGCGAGCGTGAACGGCGCCACCACCACCGGCTGGCCGCGCGCGGCCATGCGCATGGCGCCGTCGAGCATCGGCCAGTCGTGCTTGAGCGGCGACGAGGAGTTGATGTTGGTGAACATGCGCGGCACGGCCACGAATTCCTCCTCGTCGACGCCGGCGGCGATGCGCACCATCTCCATGGCATCTTCGATGCGCTCGGGACCGAGTGAGTAGGCGTGGCAGATCTTGTCGCTCAGGGTCAGCAGGTCGAAGAACGCGTCGAGGTGGCGCACCGAGGCGTGAATGTCCACCGGCTCCACCGGGTAGCCGCTGTGAAAATGCAGGCAGTTGAACACCTGCGTCAGGCGCACGAGGTTGCGGAAATCTTCGCGATTGCCCGAGCGCCGGCCGCCGGCGATGTCGCTGACGTTGGGCGGGCTCGCCACCGCGCCGAAAGTGAAATGGCCGCCACCCCAGGTGATGGCGCGCTCGGGGTTGCGCGGCACCAGCGTAATGGTCGCGGGCGCCAGGGCGATGTGCTCGGCCACCAGTGCGCGGTCCATGCGCACGAGCGGCGAGTCCTCGTCGACCGCGCAGCCGGCGCCTGCGAGCAGTCGCCTGGCCTCGGGGTGAAGGAACTCGATGCCGATCTCTTCGAGGATGCGCATGGCCGCGTTGTGAATGCGCTCGAGGCCGTCCGCGTCGAGGGGTTCGATGGGGCGGTCCACGTAGCGCGGAACGGACCACTCTGACTGTGCGAGGGTGGCGAGTACCCGGCGCGGCTCGCGGCTGCGCCGCCGGTGCCGGGAAGCCGGGTTGTGATCCGTGTCCATGGGTTCCTCTCTGGGTGGCTGCGTGGCGCCGCTGGCGTCGGTCGACGCGGCCCATTCTACGTGAGGGCGTGCGACCGTTTGTCGCGGAAGCGACCGCGATTGCGTCAAACGTGCCGCGGACGCGAAAGTCGCCCCGGCGCGTGCGCGGGCCCGGGCGCGGACGGCTCAGGCGGACAGCACGTCGGCAAGGGCGTCGCAGACCCGGTCGAGCTGGGCCGATGTGATGCCGGCCACGTTGATGCGGCCGGAGCGCACCGCGTAGATGTGGTGCTTCTCGCGCAGCCGGTCGACCTGCTCGGGGGTGATGCCGGCGAAGCTGAACATGCCCTTCTGACGCTTGATGAAGCTGAAGTCGCGGTTGACCCCGCGCGCCGCGAGGCCGTCCGCGAGCCCCTTGCGCATGGCGAAGATGCGTCCACGCATGGTCGCGAGTTCCGCTTCCCAGTCGGCGCGAAGCGCCGGGTCGCCGAGAATCTCTGCGACGATCGCGCCGCCGTGGGAGGGCGGGTTGCTGTAGTTGGCGCGAATCGCGAGCTTGATGTGACTCATGGCGCTGGCCGCTTCCGCGGCATTCTCGCCGACGAACGTCACGGCGCCGATGCGCTCGTTGTAAAGACCGAAGTTCTTGGAGTACGAGGAGCAGACGAAGGCCGCCACGCCCGACTCGATCACGGTCACCAGTCCGGCGCGATCCTCGACCAGCCCGTCGCCGAAGCCCTGGTAGGCGAAGTCGATCAGCGGCAGCCAGCCGCGCGTGCGCGCGATGTTTGCGATCTCCTGCCACGTGGCGGGATCCGGGTCGACCCCGCTCGGATTGTGGCAGCAGCCGTGCAGGACGACGATGTCGCCCGCGGGTATCCCGGACAGCGCCTTGAGAAACTCTTCGCGGTCGAGGCCCTGGGTGGCGGCGTCGTAGTAGGGGTAGCTCGACGTCGACAGTCGTGCGGCCTGGAATATGGCGTTGTGGTTGGCCCAGGTGGGATGCGAGATCCACACCGTGGCGCTCGGCAGGACCTTGGCGAGGAAGTCGGCGGCGACGCGCAAGGCTCCGGTGCCGCCCGGCGTCTGCGCGGTGACAGCGCGGCCGCTTGCAAGGATCGGGTTCGACTCGCCGAAGATGAGCGGCTGCGCCAGCGCCGGCAGGTTGGCCAGGCCCACGATGCCGAGATAGCTCTTGGTCGCCTCCGATTCGAGCAGGCGCTTCTCCGCCTGCTTCACCGCGTGCATGATGGGCGTTGTGCCGCTCTCGTCCATGTACACGCCCATGCCGAGGTTTATCTTGTCGGGCGATGCGTCGTTGCGGAACGCTTCGGTCAGGCCGAGTATAGGATCGGCCGGGGCCATCTCGAGATTGAACATGAATCTTACCGTTGCGGTGGGTCGTTTGGCAGGAGCTCGCGTCGGTGCCGCGAGACGGGCCGACTATATCGACAATGCCCGGGCATGCCAAGGCAGCGGGGCGTCAGGCGCTGGCGACCCTGCCCCTGATGCGAAGCGCCAGGTCCTCGAAGTCGTCGAACTCGGCATCGCTGTGCTCCGGCCAGCGGTCGCCGCCCGAGCCGCGGACGAGGACGGTCATGGCGCCGGCCGCCCGTCCGGCCTGCAGGTCGAACAGGTAGTCGCCGACCATGACCGTGCGCTCGGGCGCCGCGTCCCACGCCGACATCAGCATCAGCACCCCGGCGGGGTCGGGTTTCGGCGCGCACCGCTCGCGGCCGATCACGAATCGGCGATCGAACAGGTCGTCGAGCCCGCAGGCGGCCAGGGTCACGTGGGCGAGCGCCTCGCTGTTGCGGGTGACGATGCCCACCCGGCGACCCGACTCGCGCAGGGACTCGACGAAGTCGCGCGCGCCGCGCTGGGCGGTGGCGGCGCGCGCGAGGTCGAGCTCGATGTCGTACAGGGCGCGCTCCGCTTCGCGCGCGCGGCCCGCGGGCAGCGCCTCGATGGCCTCGAGTATGGGCATGCCTTCGGGCAGGTCCAGGCGTCGGCGGATGTCGTCGAAATCGTGCACCGCGTGGGTAAGGGTTCCGTCCATGTCGAAAACCCAGCAGGTGCGTCGGGCAAGCTCGTCGACCAGTCGTGCGTTCATGGCAGCGGCGAATTCCGGGCCGGCACGGACTTCGACCGCCGCACCGGCTGGCAAACGATTGTGGTATTGATACTATAGTGCATCGGTTTCACCGGGACCATTCTTCCACGAGGCGGCGGCGTTCATCATGATTATTGAAAAGGGCAAGGTCGTGACCTTCGGCTATCGGCTGTCGGACGGCGACGGCGAGGTGATCGAGGATACCGCCGACTCCAGCCCGATGACCTACCTCCACGGTCACGGCAACATCCTCTCCGCCCTCGAAAGCGCCCTGCAGGGTCGCCAGGAAGGCGACAGCCTTACCGTCGAGGTGCCGCCGGAACAGGGCTTCGGCTACCGCGACGAGGGTCGCGTCCAGCGGATCCCCATCAAGCACCTGAAGTACAGCGGCCGTCTTCAGCCGGGCATGGTGGCGACGGTTTCCACCCGCGAGGGACCGCGGCAGGTAGTGGTGCTCAAGGTCGGGCGTTTCAACGTCGACGCCGATCTCAATCACCCGTTCGCCGGGCTCACGCTCAGGTTCGACGTCAATGTCGTGTCGATCCGCGACGCCACCGCCGAGGAGCTCGATCATGGACATGCGCACGGACCCGGGGGACACCATCACGGTTGAGGGCGCGGCGGTCCCGCCGTTGGCTTCCCGCGCGGCAAGGGCGGGCAGGCCATGATGCGCCGCGGGACGTGGCTGGCGGTGATGCTGTGGCTGGCCGCGGCCGCCCCTCTCTACGGGCAGACGTTCGAGGACGGTGTCGACGCCTACGATACCGAGAATTACGCCCGCGCCGCCGAGATCTGGGAGGGGCTCGCGCAGAACGGCCACGTGATGTCCCAGTACAACCTGGGGCTGCTTTACGAGAACGGCCAGGGCGTGCCGCAGCGGCACGACCTGGCCTTCTTCTGGTACCGCATGGCGGCGCTCAACGGCAACGCCAGTGCCAAGTACAACCTCGGGGGGCTGTATTACTACGGCCTCGGGGTGGAGCAGTCGGTCGAGCAGGCCACGCGATGGTGGGAGGAGGCGGCAAATGCCGGCGACCCCAACGGCGCCTACAATCTCGGGGTGGTCATATTGCAGTCGAGCGAGGACGAGGCCGCGGTCAAGGCGGCGATGATCCGCCTCAAGCAGGCCGCCGACGCCGGCCATCCGCACGCGGCCGACTTGCTCGAAGAGCTGTCGGCACAAGTAGAGATGCCAAGCTCGATGTTCTTCTCCGCCGCGCCGCGGGTGCCGGCGATCGAGGAACTGATGGATCCGGGTGCTGTCGCCGCGCCCGCGGCGCAGGCGCCTCGCGACAAGGCCGCGACCGATCCGGCACGATCCGGTGGCGGCACGGTCCTCGGCGACGATCCGGTCACGGCCCTGAACATCGGCCGCCACTGGATCGACCTGCAGCCGGACGACAACTACACGATCAAGATCTACGCGTTCTTCGAGCCTAAAGTGGCACTGTGGTACCTGAAGAAATGGGGCTTCGGCGGTCCGGGCGCCATGTTCACCGAGCGCGGTGAGTACGCCATCGTGCTCGGTTCGTTCACCTCGCGCGGCACGGCGAAAAGTTTTCTGGAGCGCCTGCTCGATCACGTGCCGGAAGTCCGACACAAGACGCAGCGCGTGGTGCGTTTCGACGACGTCAAGAAGGACGTCGGCTACCCGGGAGGATGAGACCGGTGGCAGGGGGCGGACCGTGAACCCGTGGTTTCGACTGGACGGGCTCCGGTTTCCGGGCCACGGGGCCCGAAATCCGACGGGCGGACCTTGGTGGACGATTGCCGCGCTGGCGGCCGTGTTCGTCTTCGCCCTGATCCTGCGCCTCGACAATCTCGTCCGCTGGCAGGA